>VGWF01000043.1 GCA_016873715.1 Lentisphaerota bacterium
GTGGGCCCTGCTTGGCGCCGCCGTCGCGATCGCCTGGCGCGCCGTGCGCGGTCGCGCGGAACTCCCGGCCTCCCCTCACGGCTGATCCGCCGCCCCGCCCCGCGGTCTTCCAACCCTTGGACGACTGTCCGTCCGCATCTTCCAATCCTTGGAAAACGCTTGAACGCCCCCGGCGCGGGGCGCAGCATTTCCTCCGGGACAAGCCGGCGGAGGAGGGAGGCCGGGGACAGGAACCGCTCCGCGCCGGGGAAAGGGCCAGCGTGCCGCATGACGACGATTCGAACCCTGTCCGTGGGATGCATGCTCGCCGGGGCCGTGCTCGCCGGGGAAACCCCCACGAACCGCCCGGCATCCTGGGCGCGGCCCGTAACGCTGGAAGGCGTCCCCAACCTGCATCAAGTCTGCAGCAATCTCTACCGGAGCGCCCAGCCGACGGCGCAGGGCATGCGGAACCTCGAGAAGAAGGGTGTGGCGACGGTCGTCAATCTGCGGTCCTTCCACTCCGACCGCGACGAACTCCAAGGAACGCGGCTCGCGTTCGAACACCTCACCATGAAGGCGTGGCACCCCGAACGGCACGAGGTCGTCCGATTCCTCCGGATCGTCGCCGACCCGAAACGGACCCCCGTCCTCGTCCACTGCCAGCACGGGGCCGACCGCACCGGCACCCTGTGCGCGATGTACCGCGTCGCTGTTCAGGGCTGGACGAAAGAGGAGGCCGTCCGCGAGATGACCCTGGGCGGATTCGGGTTTCATGAAGTCTGGCAGAACCTGCCCGCCTGGATCGCCGACCTCGATATCGAATCCATCCGGCGGGACGCGGGCATCGCGGCCGGCCCGCCCCCTTCAGAAGACGAAACCAAGGCAAAGGCAGGGACACAGACGCCGTGAAGTCCATCTGGACCTTTCGCCAGCCCGTTCCATAGAGATACGAGAGGACGGGTCTGGAGGGCGCCGCTCTGTCGGCGCCGTGCAGAAGGCCCTCGGAGCATCGTCCATTCCGGGACAGGGGGGACAGAGATGCGGTTCGGGCAACCCGTGTGAAGTACGCTTGGACACGGCCGCGACGGAGCGCGGCCCTCCAAGCCCGTTCCATGGAGATACGAGAGGACGGGACTGGAGGGCGCCGCTCTGTCGGCGCCGTGCAGAAGGCCCTCGAAGCATCGTCCGTTCCGGGACAGGGGGACAGAGATGCGGTTCGGGCAACCCGTGTGAAGTACGCTTGGACACGGCCGCGACGGAGCGCGGCCCTCCAGGTCCGTACCATAGAGATACGAGAGGACGGGACTGGAGGGCGCCGCTCTGTCGGCGTCGTGCAGAAGGCCCTCGAAGCATCGTCCGTTCCGGGACAGGGGGACAGAGATGCGGTTCGGGCAACCCGTGTGAAGTACGCTTGGATACGGCCGCGACGGAGCGCGGCCCTCCAGGTCCGTACCACAGAGATACGAGAGGACGGGACTGGAGGGCGCCGCTCTGTCGGCGCCGTGCAGAAGGCCCTCGAAGCATCGTCCGTTCCGGGACAGGGGGACAGAGATGCGGTTCGGGCAACCCGTGTGAAGTGCGCTTGGACACGGCCGCGACGGAGCGCGGCCCTCCAGGTCCGTACCATAGAGATACGAGAGGACGGGACTGGAGAGCGCCGCTCTGTCGGCGCCGTGCAGCAGGCCCTCGAAGCATCGTCCGTTCCGGGACAGGGGGACAGAGATGCGGTTCGGGCATCCGGTCGTCTCCGGTTGGCTGGATTGCATCTATTCGACCTCTCGTGGGTTGTGACAGATTTCGGAATTCCCGCCCGCCGTCTTCTTCCTATGGATGGGGCAAGGCCCCGGAGGTGGACGCATGAAGGCGATGCTGAAGTGGGCGGTGGTGGCGGCGGCGGGCGTGGCCGGGTTTGCGGCGGCGGTGATGACCGTGCCGGCCCCGGCGGACCGGTCGGTGCCGGTGCAGTCGGTCGAGCCGGGCGTCTTCGCGGCGGCGGGCTACGACGCGCGGCGCGCGGTGCTGACGCTGGTCTTCCGGAACGGATACGCCTACGAGTTCCTGGGCGTGCCGCCGGCGCTCGCGTCGGAGTTCCTCGCGTCGGACAGCAAGGGCGCCTACTACAACGAGAACATCCGCAATCTGCATACCGCGGTCCGCATCGGCGGCCCGGGGACGGCGCGGATCCCGTGAGGGCTCGCCGGGGGGCGGACGGCGCGCTATGCTCGCGCGCATGAACGCGAACCGCACGTCGTTCCTTCCCGCCGCCCTGGCCTTGGCGCTCACGTCCTCCGTCCGCGCCGCAGTCTGCGAACCCTGGCTGGCGCCGTACGCCGGGGCCGATGCGACGGGCCGCCACGTGATCGCGCTCTGGCGCTTCGAGCCCGCCGCCGCGACGAACGACGCCGGTCCGAACGGACTGCACATGCGCTTCCAGGGTGCGGCCGCCTCGACGAACGGGCGTTTCGGCGGCGCGCTCGAGCCGCTGGCGGGCGCGCAGGAACTCGAGCGCAAGCACGGCGCCGTCGCGCCGGACCACCCCGCGCTCTCGCCCTCCGGCGCCTTCACGATCGAGGCGTGGCTGTGTCCGTCGGCGGCGTTCACGAACGCGGGCGAGGCGTTCCTTGTCGACAAGAAGTACGCGGGCCACACGGACTACCAGTTCACGATCGGCGCGCCGGACAAGGGTGGCCGGCGGACCCTGCACGCGCGGCTCGGCTTCGGGGAGGAGTCGGACGGGTTTGTCTCGGACACCGCCCTCCTCGCCCCCGGCGCGTGGGCTCACGTCGCGTTCACCTACGACGGCGAGGGGCGCGGCCGGTTCTTCCTCAACGGGTCACCGCTCGGCGGCGGGGACCGTCCCGGCCGCGGACCGGCCGTCCGCGGGAAGCTCGGCGTCACGATCGGCGACCGGACGGGCAGCTACTACCACGCGTTCCCGGGCCTGATCGACGAGGTCCGCATCTGCGCCGGCGTCCGCGAGTTCCGCCGCGCCGCGATCGCGCTGGTCTCCGACCGCACCGCGTTCGTCCGCATGGAGCCCGCCGCGACGCTCCGCTTCGCGGTGACGAACCTGCAGCCGGCGTCCGTCGCGGGCGCGACGCTCGCGGTCGCGGTCGACGGGGCGGGGGAGACCAACCTCGCGCTGGCCGCGATCGGCCACGGCGCGGCCGCGGAGGCGTCCGTCGTCTTCGACACGTCGCTGCGTCCCGCGACCTACCGCGTCCGCGCCACGGTGCGCCTTGCGGGCGACCCGCCGTGGACCGGCACCGAGCCGTTCGACGTCGCCCTCGTCCCCCGCCCTCCGCCGTTCCGCATGCCGGTCGTCATGTGGGGCGTCTACTCGCCCGACGGCGTGCTGAAGGAGCTGCCGCGACTGAAGGACCTCGGCTTCACGCATTGCCTCGGGCTCGGCGCCGACTGCGGTGCTATCCGCAGGGCCGGCGCGGTCGTGCCGCCCGGGCCGGAGGACCGCGTCGCCCAGACGAAACGCATGCTCAACGAGGCCCTTGCGCAGGACTTCGGCATCCTCGCGACCCTCGCGCCCGGTGCCGAACTGAAGAACGATCCTGCGTCGGTCCGCGTCAACGCGAAGGGCGTGCCGCAGACGAACCGTCCCAACACCTGCGCGCTCTCGCCGGGCCTCCGCGACTACTGCCGCAACGTCGGCGAGTCCGTCGCCCGCGCCTACGGCGCCTTCCCCGCCTTCCACGGCGCGCTGCTGCACACCGAGGTCCGCGACGGCGCGGCGCCCTGCTTCCACGAGCACGACCGCGCGGCCTGCCGCGCCGCGACCGGGGCGGACATCCCCGAGGGCGTCGGCAAGGGCGGAAGGAAGTGGGACACGATCGAGGGCTTCCCGGCGGACCGCGTCGTGCCCGACAACCATCCGCTGCTGACCTACCTGCGCTGGTACTGGAAGGAGGGCGACGGCTGGAACGGGCTCAACTCGGCGACCGCCACGGGCCTCAAGGCCGGCGGCGTGCGGCCGGACTTCTGGACCTTCCACGACCCCGCCGTGCGCGTCGCGAGCACGTGGAGCAGCGGCGGTGCGGTCGACGTGCTGTCGCAGTGGACCTACTCCTATCCCGACCCGATCCGCATCGGCCTGGCCACCGACGAGCTCTTCGCGATGGCCCGCGGCGCGACCCCGCCGCAGCGCGTGATGAAGATGACGCAGGTCATCTGGTACCGCTCGCAGACCGCGCCCGCCCGCGCCGCCGACACCGCACGCGCCGCCGCGCTGACCGCGTGGGAGGACACCGATCCCGACGCCGCGTTCCTGACGATCTCGCCGATGCACCTGCGTGAGGCGCTCTGGACGGAGCTCTCGCGGCCCGTCGAGGGCGTCATGTACCACGGCTGGCAGTCGCTCGTGCCCTGCGAGGGCGGCGGCAGCTACCGCTTCACGCACCCCGAGACGCGCCACGAGCTTCGCCGGATGGTGAGGGAGGTCGTCGAACCGCTCGGCCCGACGCTGCTGCAGGTGCCCGACGCCCCGGCGGACGTCGCGTTCCTCGAGAGCTTCGCCTCGCAGATGCTCGCCGGCCGCGGCACCTACGGCTGGGGCAGGGGCTGGGGCGCCGACGCGTGGCACGTGTTGCAGTACGCGCACCTCCAGCCCGAGATCGTCTACGACGAGACGGTGGTCCGCGACGGCCTCGAACGCTTCAAGGTGCTCTGCCTCTTCGACTGCGACGTGCTGACCGCGTCCGTCGCCGCGCGCATCCTCGAGTTCCAGAAGAAGGGCGGCCTCCTCGTCGCCGACGAGCGCCTCGCGCCGGCGATCAAGGCGGATGTCGTCGTGCCGAGTTGCGCGCGCACCGGGAAGGCGGAGGAAGACCAGCAGGCGCTGGTCGATCTGGCGAACACCCTCGGCAGAGATCTCGGGGGCCGGTACCGCCCGGCCGTCACGACCTGCCGGCGGATGGTGATCCCGCGGCTGCGGCGGTACGGGTCGACCGACTACATCTTCGCCGTCAACGACCGCCGCGCCTACGGCTCGTACGTCGGCCAGCACGGCCTGGTGATGGAGGCCGGGGAGCCGAGCCTGGCCGCGGTGACGCTCCGCAAGCCGGGCGGGTTCGTCTACGATCTCGTCGACGGCGTTCAGGTCGGGGCGAGCACGAACACGTCGGGCGTCGTCGTGAACTTCCTCCACTCCTTCGGGCCCGGCGAGGGGCGGGTCTTCATGGTGACGGACCGTCCGATCGCCGCGGCGCGGATCGAAGGACCGCGCGAGGCGAAACGCGGCGAAACCGCGAAGGTGCGCATCGAGGTGGTCGATCCGGACCGGAAGCCGGTCGACGCGGTGATCCCGCTGCGGGTCGACATCCGCGACCCCGACGGCCGCGTGGCGGAGCGGACCGGCTGGTACGGCGCAAAGGACGGCGTGCTCGAGCTGCAACTCGACTTCGCCGCCAACGACCTGCCCGGCGCGTGGGAGATCCGCGTCCGCGAACTCGCCTCCGGCCGCCGCGACGCGCGCTTCCTGACCCTCGTGCCGTAGGTCCGGTGCCGACCCGACCGTCACGTCTCACGACACCGGAACGCGGCTTGCCGACGTCCTCGGCGCCGCGCACGCCCGGAACGCCGGCGTTCAACGCCGGCGCGGCCGGCGGCCGGCTCACGCCGCCGGGCTTGACACCCGGGCCGAGATGGTCTAGTGGGTAAGCCACCATGCATCATACGTCCAGCGGCGGGGCGGAGGCGGGCGGGGGGCTCGTGCGGGCCCCGGTGTACCTGCAGCTCAACCAGCTTCTGCGCGAGATGATCGGGCGGGAGGGGTTCAAGCCGGGGCAGCAGTTCCTCAGCGAGCGCGAGGTCGGCGAGCGGTTCGGCGTCAGCCGCGTGACGGCGAACAAGGCGCTGTCGCAGCTCGTTATCGCGGGGGACCTCGAGTTCCGCAAGGGCATCGGGACGTTCGTGCGCGAGGGCGGACTGGACTACGACCTCCAGTCGCTCGTCAGCTTCACGCGGAAGGCGGAGGCGGCGGGGAAGCGGCCGGAGACCCGCGTGCTCGACTTCGCGACGATGCGCGCGGCCGACGCGGGCCCCGAGGTCCGCGAGGCGCTGGGGCTGTCGGGGGGCGACGCGGTCGTCCATTTCGAGCGCCTCCGGCTGGCCGACGGCGTCCCCTTCATCCTCGAGCGCCGCCACGTGGTCGCCGGCCTGTGCCCGGGCCTGACGAGGAAGAAGCTCGAAGGCTCGCTGTACGCGCTCTTCGTCCGCACCTACGGCCTCGCGGTGACCTCGGCGCGCCAGACGATCCGGGCGGTGAACCTGTCCGCCCGGGACGCCTCTCATCTCGGCGTCGCGCCCGGCTCGGCCGCACTCCGGGTGCACGCGGTCGGCGCGACCGGCCGCGGGCCGCTGTGGGTCGAGGACACCTACTACCGCGGCGACCTCTACGAGTTTCGAAACGAACTGGGCGTCTCGGGACGGGCGCGGCCGGCGAGCCTGGCGATCGCAGGTCCTACGGACGACGGACGACGGAAGACGGAAGGGAAGAAACGGAGAACCGCATGAGCCCGACACGATCCATCCGCGACCTGCGCGCCGGCGTCATCGGCACCGGCTTCATCGGCCCCGTGCATGTCGAGGCGCTGCGGCGGCTCGGCGTGGCCGTCACGGCGATCTGCGACGTCCCGGCCCAGGCGGAGGCCGCCGCGCGGCGCCTGGGCATCCCGCGCGCCTGCACGGACCACCGCGAACTGCTGAAGGCGGGCGACGTCGATGTCGTCCACATCGCCTCGCCGAACCGGTTCCACTGCGAGATGTCGCTGGCCGCGCTGGCGGCGGGCAAGCACGTCGTCTGCGAGAAGCCGCTGGCCATGACCACGGCCGAGACCGCGCGCATCGTCGCGGCCGCCGCGGCGAGCCGGACCGTCTTCGCGGTGAACTACAACGTCCGCTTCTACGCCGCCGTGCTGCAGATGCGCCGGATGGTCGAGGCCGGCGACCTGGGAGACATCATCCACGTCAACGGCTCCTACATGCAGGACTGGCTCTTCAAGGACACCGACTACAACTGGCGCCTGCTGCCCGGCGAGGGCGGGAAGCTGCGGGCGGTGGCGGACATCGGAACGCACTGGATGGACCTCGTCACGTTCGTCACGGGCACGCGGATCCGGTCCGTCCTCGCCGACCTCGGCACCTGCCACAAGACCCGGAAGCGCCCGCTCGGCGAGGTGCAGACCTTCGCGAAGTCCGACGCGAAGATGCGCTACGCGACCTACCCGGTGAAGACCGAGGACTTCGCCTCCGTGCTGCTCGACTTCGCCAACGGAGCGCGAGGCAACCTCGGCGTGTCGCAGGTCGCCGCCGGCCGCAAGAACTGCATCCGCGTCGAGATCTACGGCTCGAAGAAGTCGGCCTGGTGGTGCTCCGAGGATCCCGAGATGCTGCACCTCGGCCACCGCGACGGCGCCAACGAGACCGCGGTCCGTGCGACGCCCGCCTTCGGCGACGGCGCCGCGGGCCTGATGGACTATCCGCCCGGCCACGTCGAGGGCTTCCCCGACACGTTCAAGATGAACTTCCGCGCGATCTACTCGGCGATCGCCGCCGGCGGCGCGAAGCGTCCGCTGTTCGCGACCGCGAAGGACGGCCACGCCGAGGTCGCCGTGTGCGAGGCGATCCTGAGGAGCAACAAGGCCAGGGCATGGGTGAAGGTCGAGAAGTAGGGCGAGGGACGAGGGGCGGGGTGCGAGGGACGAGGGACGAGGGGCGAGGGAAGAGGGACGGGGAAAGACCGGCGCAACCAGGGGAGATGAAACGATGAAACTCGGGTTTGTAAGCGCGATCCTGCCGGAGCTGAGCCTTGACGCGGTGGCGAAGTTCGCCGCGGCCGAGGGGTTCGACTGCGTGGAGCTGATGTGCTGGCCGGTCGGCAAGGCCGAGCGGAAGTACGCGGGCGTCACGCACGTCGATGTCACCGGGATGACGAAGACGCGGGCCGACGAGGTCAACGGCGTGATGAAGGCCCACGGCGTGGGCATCAGCGGGCTCGGCTTCTACCCGAACGCGCTGGATCCCGACGGGGCCGTCGCGCGCGCCGCGGTGACGCACATCCGCCGCGTGATCGTCGCGGCGCAGAAGCTGGGGCTCCGTCAGGTCAACACGTTCGTCGGCCGCGACTGGACGCGGAGCGTCGACGAGAACTGGCCCCGCTTCCTGAAGACGTGGAAGCCGCTGATCGCGTTCGCCGAGGACCACGGCGTGCGCATCGGCATCGAGAACTGCCCGATGCTCTTCACGCGCGACGAGTGGCCGGGCGGCAAGAACCTCGCCCACGCGCCGGCGGTGTGGCGCCGGATGTTCGCGGACATCCCGTCGAAGAGCTTCGGCCTCAACTACGACCCGTCGCACCTCGTGTGGCAGCAGATGGACTGGCTCGCGCCGGTGCGGGAGTTCAGGGACAAGCTGTTCCACATCCACGCCAAGGACGTGCGCATCCGCCGCGACCGCCTGGCCGATTCGGGCATTCTCGCGACGCCGCTCACCTACCACGACCCGTGCATCCCGGGCCTCGGCGAGATCGACTGGAGCCGGTTCGTCGGCGCGCTGATGGCGGCCGGATACACCGGCCCCGTCTGCATCGAGGTCGAGGACGACGCCTTCGGCAAGACCCTGGCCGGCCGCCGGCGCGCGCTGCGCACCGCCGGGCGGTTCCTGAGAACGTTCATTGCGGAGGGCTGATATGAAGTACACCTACGAAGACCTCGCCAAGATGATCGACCACTCGCTCCTGCACCCGACCATGACGGACCGGGAGCTGGAGGACGGCTGCCGCCTCGCGGCGAAGTACGGCGTCGCGTCCGTCTGCATCAAACCCTACGCGGTGAAGCGCGCCGCCGAGCTGCTGCGCGGCACGGGCGTCAACGTCGGCTGCGTGATCGGCTTTCCCCACGGTCATTCCGCGACGGCGGTGAAGTGCTTCGAGACACGGACCGCGTGCGGGGACGGCGCCGTCGAGATCGACATGGTCATCAACATCGGGAAGGCGCTGTCGGGCGAGTGGGACTTCGTCGAGGCCGACGTAAAGGCGGTCTGCGACGAGGCCCACCGCCACGGCGCGAAGGTGAAGGTCATCTTCGAGAACGACTACCTGGCGAAGGGCGGGGCCGGGCTCGACGGCGATGCGTTCAAGGCCAGGCTCTGCGGCCTCTGCGAGCGCGCCGGCGCGGACTGGGTCAAGACGTCGACCGGCTACGGCTTCGTGAAGCAGCCGGACGGCTCCTACAACTACAAGGGCGCGACCGAGCACGACCTGGCGCTGATGCGCGCGAGCTGCTCGCCGAAGGTGCAGGTCAAGGCGGCCGGTGGCGTGCGGGACCTTGACGGGCTCATCAAGGTGCGCGACCTTGGCGGGACGCGCTGCGGCGCCACCGCGACCGCGGCCATGATGGACGAATACCGCCGACGCGAGGCCGCGGAGGCGGCCGGGCGGGCGACGGAGTCGGGTGGCGGAAAGATCGGAGCGGGCGGGTACTAGGACGGGAGTCGGGAGTGGGGAAAGGGGAGGCGGGAGTGGGGAATGGGGAGGCGGGAGTCGGGAGAGGCGAGGAACGGGTCGAGCTGGACTCGCGGGCTCCGGCTCCCCACTCCCGGATCCCGAATCGACGGCGAGGTGATGTGATGAAGAGACAACCGTTCGTCATGCGGTCCGGCCTTCGCCTCTCCCGCCGCGCCTTCCTCGGCGCGATCGGCGCGGCCGGGGCGGGGCGGCTGCTCGCGGGGGCGCCGTCGCCCTCGGCGGCCTCGATGGGCGCGCTGCGCCGCGAGGTGGTTGACTCGCCCTTCGCGGTCGCGCTGCACCGCGCGAGGGTGTTCACGAAGGTCTTCCAGGCCCGTGAGCGCGACCCGTGGGTCGTCCGCAAGGCCGCGGCGCTGCGCGAGTACTTCGAGACGGTTCCGCTGCACATCCGGTCCCACGACGGCATCGCCGGGACCATGTCCGAGAGACCCGGCGCAATGCCGGTGATGGTCGAACTCGGCATCGCGGAGAACCCGATCTGGACGTCCGAGAACCCCGCGCGCGCCGGACACCTCGCCGGGCAGGTGCCGGAGGAGATCCGCGAGTACTGGGCGAACCGGAACCTGTGGGGCCTCTACCGCACGGAGCTGATGGGCCAGCCGCCGGTCAAGTCCGCGGCCGACCTGCCGTCCGAGACGAGCTACAAGTTCATCTCGAACCAGGGGCACCTGAGCCCGTCCTACGGCGAGCTGCTGCGCGCCGGGCTCGGCGGCGTGCTCGACGGGGTGAGGCGACGCAGGACCGCGGGGGCCGACGCCGAAGGCCTCGCCTTCCTCGGCGCGGCGGAGGATGCGCTGGCCGGCCTGTCCGCCTGGATCGCGCGCCACGCGGAGTTCCTCGCGTCCGAGGCCGGGCGATGCGACAACGCCGCGCGCGCCTCGGAACTGCGCGAGATGGCGCGGATCGCGGGCCGCGTCGCGACGCAGCCGCCGGAGACGTTCCGCGAGGCGCTGCAACTGGTCTGGTTCGTCCACCAGGCGGTCCACATCGAGGGCCACGGCTACTCCTGCACGCCGGACCGGATCGACCAGCTTCTCCTCCCGTTCTACGAGCGCGACGTGAAGGCCGGCCGGCTCGACGACGCGGCGGCGCTGCGGCTCGCGGAGAACTTCGCGCTGAAACAGTACGACAACTCCTTCTGGGGGCCGGAGCACCACCTGACGCAGGGCCTGTGCGTCGGCGGCTCGACGCCCGACGGGCGCGACCAGACCAACCGCCTGAGCTGGCTCTTCGTCGAGGCCCACACGAACCTCGTGCTGCCCGAGCCGCTGCTGTGGATGCGCTGGCACCCGAAGATCGATCCGAAGTTCTTCGACTTCTGCCTCTCGCGACTGGAGCGCAGCACCTGCTTCCCGATGCTCTGGAGCGATGTCGCGATCCCGGCGGCGCTGCAGGAGCTCGGCATCGCGCGCGAGGACGCCTTCAACTACGTCCCGGTCGGCTGCAACGAGCTCGCCGTGCCCGGCAAGTGGTACTACAACCCCGGTGCCCATTGCGGCTACCTGCAAGCCGTCGAGGCCGCGATCACCGGCGGGGGCGGGCACAAGGGCCAGTGGAAGTGGCGCGACGTCGCCCCGGCGCCTGCGCAGCTCGCGACGTTCGACGCCTTCGCGGACGCCGTCGCCGCCTACATCCGCGCGGCCATGAAGAACGGCCGCGACAACCAGATGAAGGACCTCACCGCCCAGATCCGCTGGGGCAAGACGCCGCTGACCTCGTGCTTCTTCGACGGCTGCGTGACGCGGGCCCGCGACATGGCCGACGGCACGGCCTACAACTTCCTCTCCTGCGGCGGCATCGCGTTCGCCAATGCGATCGACTGCCTCGCCGCGGTGCGCGAGGTTGTCTACGAGAAGAAGCAGGCGACGCTCGACGAGGTCGCCGCCGCCTGCAAGGCCAACTTCGAGGGCCACGAGCGGCTGCGCGCGAAGCTGCTGGCTGCGCCGAAGCACGGCAACGACGACCCGCGGCTCGACGACGTGATCCGCCTCGTCGAGCGCATGCGCGACCAGCCCCTGGCCGAGCTTTGCAGGGATCCGCGCGACGGCAGCCGCTTCGGCAACAGCCATGTCGTCCGCAGCGGGGCGGTCAAGCAGGGCCGCGTCACGCCCGCCACGCCCGACGGCCGGCTCGCCGGAACGCCGCTCGCGAGTTCCGTCGCGGCCTCGATGGGCTGCGAGCGCAACGGACCGACCGCGGTGCTGAACTCCGTCTGCAAGCTCGACTCGACCAAGAGCTGGCAGTGCGGATACCAAGTCAACATCCGCTTCCACGCCGGGATGGTCTCGAGCGAGGGCCAGCGCGCGAAGCTGCAGGCGATGCTGAACGCCTATTTCGCCAGGGGCGGGCAGGAGCTGCAGATCAACGTGGTCAGCGCCGACACGCTGCGCGCCGCGCGGGCGAATCCCGATGCCTACCGCGACCTCGTCGTGCGCGTCGCCGGCTTCAGCGAGTTCTTCGTCCGCCTGACGCCGGACATGCAGGAGGAGATCATCGCGAGGACGGAGCACGGATGAAGAGGTTTCAGGTGTCAGGTTTCAGGACGGACCGAGGGAAGGCCTGCAATGGCAGCCCGCCCGGGTGGCGGGCGAAGGCGCGATGTCCGCTCGCGGCCTGCACCTGACACCCGACACCGCGGGCGGACGCATGAAGGGACGCATCTTCGACATCCAGCGCTTCTCGATCCACGACGGACCCGGGATCCGGACGACGGTCTTCCTGAAGGGCTGTCCGCTGCGCTGCCTGTGGTGCGGGAACCCGGAGAGCCTGACTCTCGAACCTCTGCTGTCCTACATGCCCGACCGCTGCATCGCGTGCGGGGAGTGCGAGCGCGCCTGCCGGTTCGAGGCCGTGTCCGGCGGCACGGCCGGCGCGACCGCGGCGATCGACCGCAAGGCCTGCACGGTCTGCGGCGAGTGCGTGCCGGTCTGCGACCCGAAGGCGCTGGAACGGGTCGGGCGCGACGCGACGATCGGCGAGGTCATGGCGCTCGTCGAGCGCGACCGCGACTACTACGCCTCGTCCGGCGGCGGGATCACGCTGTCCGGCGGCGACCCGGTCTTCCAGCCGGATTTCGCGGCTGCCTTGCTCGAGGCGGCGCGAAGCGCGCGGCTGCACACGTGCGTCCAGACCTCCGGCCACGCGCCGTGGGGCGTGCTGGCGCGCCTCGCGCCGCTCACGGACCTGTGGCTCTATGACTTCAAGGAGACCGACCCCGTTCTCCACAAGCGCTTCGTCGGGGAGTCGAACGAGACGATCGTCGACAACCTGCGCCGGCTCCACGGCACGGGCGCGAGGATCCTGCTGCGCTGCCCGATGATTCCCGGCCACAACGACCGCGACGCGCATCTCGACGGCATCGCCGCGCTTGCGCGGGAGCTGCCGAACCTGGTGGGCGTCGAGCTGCTGCCCTACTACGACCTCTGGCGCGCGAAGCTGCCGCGGCTCGGGCTGTCGACGACCTTCCCGGAGACCGTGAAGCCGCCGTCGCGCGAGACGATGAAGGCCTGGAACGAGCGGTTGCGGCGGCAGGCGGTGAAGGTGCAGGGCTGAACGGGAGGGAAGGAACATGACCGGGAAAGACCTACGCGTGGCGTTTTCCGCGGGGGGTATCGGGATCGCAATCGTCGTCATCGAACACAACGGGGCCGTGGTGAACCGGGCCATCTGAATCCCGCTTGTCATGAGTCTGCTCTTCAACGGTGCTGCGATGGTCGCCGCTCATGCTGTCCGGAAGAAAGGACCGGCACGGTGAAGCCGGGGCGGACCTCCAGGACGAGTGCTCGAGTTGCCGCTCTGGCGGTCGGTACGGCAACCTGGGCCTTTGCGGGGCCTGTCGGATCGCCGGAACACCCCAACGTCGTCCTGATCCTCTGCGACGACCTCGGCTACGGCGACGTGGGCTGTTACGGCGCGGCGGACCTGCGCACGCCGTACCTCGACCGCATGGCCGCGGAGGGGACGCGGTTCACGGACTTCGCCGTCGCCGCGCCGCTCTGCACGCCCTCGCGCGCGGCGCTGATGACCGGCCGTTATCCGGGCCGCAGCGGGCTGGCCACCGGCGTGCTGCGTCCGGACGCCACGAACGGCCTCGCCGCCGCCGAGGTCACGCTCGCGGAGATCGTGAAGCCCCGCGGCTACGCGACCGGCTGCATCGGCAAGTGGCACCTCGGGTTCAAGCCCGGCATGCGGCCGATGGACCAGGGCTTCGACAGCTATTTCGGCGTCCTGCACAACCTCGACAAGTTCGAGACCGTGCAGTTCGAGGCCGAGGGCGGCACGCCGGTGCTGCGCGGCGACGCCGTGGTGAAGCGTCCGGCCGTGCCCGCCGAGATGACCGGGATGTACACCGAGGAGGCGCTCCGGTTCATCGAGGCGAACCGCGCGCGCCCCTTCTTCCTCTACCTCGGCCACGCGATGCCGCACATCCCGTTCGACGCCTCGCCGCGCTTCAAGGGGCGGTCCGCGCGAGGTCTCTACGGCGACGCGGTCGAGGAGCTCGACTGGAGCACGGGGGAGATCCTCGGCAAGCTGCGGGCGCTCGGCCTGGCGTCGAACACGATCGTCCTCTTCACCAGCGACAACGGTCCCGAGCGCAACACGCCCGGGAGCGCCGCGCCGCTGCGCGGAACGAAGCACACGGTTTTCGAAGGCGGCCTGCGCGTGCCGTTCCTCGCCTGGGGTCCCGGCCGCGTGCCCGCGGGCCGCGTGTGCGGGGAGTTCGTCGCCGCCATGGACGTGCTGCCCACGCTGGCGGAGCTGTCCGGCGGTGCCGTGCCGGCGGAACGGACGGTCGACGGATCGAGCTTCGCCGCGCTGCTGCTCGGCCGGGAGGGCGCACCGTCGCCGCGGAGGGATCTCTACGCGCTCTACGGACTGAACCAGCGCCGCCAGCAGTCGATGCGCGACGGTCCGTGGAAGCTCCACCTCGGTGCCGCGCCCGAACTCTACAACCTCGACAGCGACCTCGGCGAAACGAACGACGTTGCGGCCGCGCATGCGGACATTGTCGAGCGCCTGACCGGCCTCGCCGGCCGTATCCGCGATGTGACGCTCGGCGTCAGCGGCGACGGCGGGCTGCCCCCCGTGCCTCCCCGATGATCCGCCCGCGATGTCACGCCCGTGCCGGCCGGGTCCCCGAAGCCCGGCGGCCCGCGCCACCCATGTGTAACATTATCGGATGCGGTCGCATCGGCTAATGTTACACTTCACCGCTCGCACGGCTTCGGTGGGTGGCGGAAACGGAGGTCGCTCGCGGATCTCTCTTCCGGCGGCCGGTGCAATAACCCGCGGGTGCGGGCGTTAGCCGTGCGGTGTCCGCGCCGGGCGGCGTGACCACCGGGGAGCGTTTCCGTGAAGGCGATTCCAGCCGGGTTGATCTTCGTCGCGACCGTGATGGCGGCCGGGGTCGCGCAGACCGCGGCGCCGCGTCCGAACGTGCTCGTGATCCTGGCCGACGACCTGGGCTACCAGGATCTCGGCTGCCAGGGCAGCCCGGACATCCGCACGCCGCACATCGATTCGCTCGCGACGGGCGGCGTCCGGTGCACGAGCGGCTACGTCAGCTCGTGCATGTGTTCGCCGAGCCGCGCGGGGCTGCTGACGGGGCGGTCGCAGAGCCGCTTCGGGCACGAGATCAACTGGGAGGGCGAGGATCCGACCGGCCGCAAGGGCCTGCCGCTCGACCAGCGCACGATCGCCGACCGCCTGAAGGCCGCCGGCTACCGCACGGGCATGGTCGGGAAATGGCACCTCGGCGACGCGCCGCAGTTCCATCCGCTGAAGCGGGGCTTCGACGAGGCGTTCGGCTTCGTGGGCGGCGGCCACGCCTATTTCTGCGACGAGTATCGCACGCCCGCCGGCGGCAAGCCGGTGCCGGGCTACATGATGCTGCTCGAACGGGACGGCAAACCGGAAAGGACCGGGGGCTACCTGACCGACCTCCTCGGCCGCGAGGCCGCCGCGTTCATCCACCGCAACCGCGCCGCTCCGTGGTTCCTCTACGCGGCCTTCAACGCGCCGCACACGCCGCTGCAGGCGACGTCGAACCTCCTCGAACGCGTGCGCCACATCCCGGAGGGCGACCGCCGGACCTACGCGGCGATGGTCACCGGCCTCGACGATGCCGTCGGCGTCATCCTCGGACAGCTTCGCGCCGACGGCCTGGAGGAGTCGACGCTCGTCGTCTTCCTCAGCGACAACGGCGGACCGCTCGAGCGCAACGGCTCGCGCAACGTGCCGCTCAGCGGCGAGAAGGGTGGCATGCTCGAGGGCGGCATCCGCGTGCCGTTCCTCGTCCGGTGGAAGGGCCGGCTGCCCGCCGGCTCGACGTACGACCGGCCGGTCAGCAGCCTCGACCTGGCGCCCACCGCGCTCGCGATGGCCGGCGTCGCGCCGGAGGCGGACGGGAAGCCCGACGGAGTCGATCTCGTGCCGTTCCTGGCCGGGGAGAGGAGGGGCGATCCGCACGGCGCCCTCTTCTGGCGCATGAAGGCGCGATCCATCTGGGCGGTCCGCCGCGGCGACGACAAGCTGGTGATGCAACCGGAGCGGAAGGGGAAGCATCCCGGAGGCCCCGCCCCGCGCCTGATCGATCTCAAGGCCGACCTCGCGGAGACGACCGACCTCGCCCCGGCGCAGCCCGAACGGGCGCGGGCGATGCAGGCCGCCTACGACGCGTGGGCGGCGACCCTGCCCGAACCGCTATGGGGCGTCGAGAAGGACGAGACCCCGGTGCGCGTCCGCAAGAACGCGAAGGAGAGGAAGCCATGAAGCCCGCGATCGCCCTCGCACTGTCCCTGGGCCTCGCCGTTGCGGCGCGCGCCGCGGACCGGCCGAACGTGCTCATCCTCTACATCGACGACCTGGGCTATGCCGACCTCGGCGTGACCGGCAATACGCAGTGCAAGACGCCCCACCTCGACTCGATCGCGAAGAACGGCGTGCGCTTCGAGAACAGCTACGTGACCGCGTGCGTGTGCAGCCCGAGCCGTGCCGCGCTGATGAGCGGCCGCTACCAGCAGCGGTTCGGTTTCGACGCCAATGCGGAGGGAAACCGTCCGCCGGTGAAGGGCGACGTGAAGGGGCTCGACCTTTCGGTCCGCACCTTCGCCGACCGCATGAAGGACCTGGGCTACGCGACCGGCATCGTCGGGAAGTGGCACATCGGCCAGGACAAGCCCGAGTACCTGCCCAACGCGCGCGGGTTCGACGAGTTCTACGGCCTGCTGCCGCACGGGATCGGCGCGGGGAAGGGCGGCGAGCCCGTTCCGATGTGGCGCAACCGCGAGTCCGCGCCTGTGCCCGAGGACCACACGATCGCGTTCGGGCGGGAGGCGGAGGCGTTCATCGACCGCCGCAGGGACGGCCCGTGGTTCCTCTACTGCGCCTTCACCGCGGTGCACGGTCCCCACGTCTCGCCGAAGGACTACCTCGCGCGGTTCGCCGGCGTGACGCCGCCGGGGCGCGCGAACTACCTGTCGATGCTGACGCTCCTCGACGACACGGTCGGCCGGATCCTCGGCAAGCTGCGCGAGCGCGGACTGGAGGAGAAGACGCTGATCCTCGTTGCCAGCGACAACGGCGGTCCGGGCGGCGCGGCGAGCAACGGCGTGTTCCGCGGCACGAAGTGGACGCTCTGGGAGGGCGGGATCCGCTCGCCGATCCTCATCCAGTGGAAGGGGCGCATCCCGGGCGGGCGGACGCTGCCGCACATGGTCACCCAGCTCGACTGGATGCCGACCGCCCTCGCGGCCGCGGGCGCCGGGGCGAAGGCCGAGTGGAATCTCGACGGCGCGAACCTGCTCCCGCTGCTCGAGGGCGGGACCGACAAGGCCCCCCACGAGGCGCTGTTCTGGCGCTTCGGCATCCAGTACGCCGTTCGCGAGGGCGACTGGAAGCTCGTGAAGGCGCACATCTCGCATGCCGAGCCGATGCTGTTCAACCTCGCGAAGGACCCCGGCGAGCAGACCGATCTCGCGGCGCAGGAGCCGGCGAAGGCGAAGCGCCTCCAGGCGCTCTGGGACGCGTGGAACGCGAAGAACGAGCCCCCGCGCTGGATCGACGAGCGGTGGAACGGGGATGGCGCCGCGGCGCGCAAGGCGGCTGCGAAGCAGGCCGGCCCCGCCGCGAAGCGGCCCTGATCCCGGCAGGACGGAACCGTTCCGAGTCTCACGGCCGGATCGTCGCGCCCATCTCGCTGCAGAAGACCACCAAGGACTTCCAGCCGTCCTGGGCAATCGTTCGCAGAATCCCGAGATCGAGCTCGCGGTACTCGTGGATCGCAACGTTCCGAAACCCCGTCATGGCAACCATGGCCCGCACGGTTGCGTCGGAGATGCGCCCTGCGCGGCCCAGAAGCACGAAAGCATCGGCGCTCGACTGCGGCATTCCCATGTGGGCGTGCGCCACCGTGTGCATGGCCAGGTCGATCGCCGCCTGGCACGCGCGTTCGAGATTGAGCGTCAGGGCATCCACGTGCGTGAAACTGTCCAGCGCCGGACAGGCGGCGTACTCCTCCCGCATCCGGCGGACGGAGCGCTCGATGATCGCCGCCTTGTTCAGCGTGACGTCGTCAGGCGGAGTAGGCATGGACGACCTCCCTTCGATCGAGATCGAATTGCATCGACATGCCGAGAAGCGAGGCGGCGCGCAATTCCGCACGGCCCGGATCGCGACAGAAGATTCGTGTCCCGCCGAGGAGGCACTGCCTGGAGTAGATCAGGTTGGCCGACGAAACCACGCCCAGATCCACGGGGCGCCGGAAGCTCACCGACAGATCCGCGGCCAGTTGCTGGATTTCCACCGCGGACAGGGAGTCGTCCCGGAACGGCAGGATGCCGATGTCGATGTCGCTGTCCGGACGCAGTGAGTTCCGGACTGCGCTGCCCAGTGCATACGCAGCCAGGATTCGAGCGTCGGCTGCCAGCCGTTCGGATGCTGGAGCAAAGTCCATATCGCAAACTCTATCACGACCGCGGGAAGGCGGCGAACGCGAACCGGTACGGAGAGGATGAGCCTGACATGCTGCCAAGCGTGGTCTATTCTCGCCGCCGCTCATCGACGGGAGACGGATCATGAAGCCACGATACACCCCGGCATGGCTTGTCCTGCTTGCCGCTCTTGCGGTTACAGCCGCCGCCGCGCCGAAGCGGCCGAACGTCCTGTTCATCGCGATCGACGACCAGAACGACTGGGTCGGTCCGCTCGGCGGCCATCCGCTGGTCAAGACCCCGCACCTCGACCGGCTCGCCGCGCGCGGCACGACGTTCCTCAACGCGCACGTGCAGGCGCCGCTGTGCAACCCGTCGCGCACGAGCCTCATGCTCGGCCTCCGTTCCACGACAACCGGCATTTACGGTCTGGCACCGTGGTTTCGGAACCTGGAGAGCCTGAAGGACCGCGTCGCGATGCCGCAGCACTTCAAGGCGAACGGGTACCGCACCTTCACGACCGGCAAGATCTACCACGGCGCGGCCGGCGGGCCGGCCAAGCGGGCGGCCGAGTTCGACGTCTGGGGCCCCGCGGGCGGCATCGGCGCGAAGCCGCCGAAGAAGCTGATCCCGCCGACGCCGATGGGCGACCACCCGCTGATGGACTGGGGGTGCTTCCCGCACAACGACGAGGACAAGGGCGACTACCAGATCACGACGTGGGCCGTCGACCGGCTTCGCGAGATGCCGGCGGAACAGCCGTTCTTCCTCGCCGTCGGCTACTTCCTTCCGCACGTGCCGTGCTACGCGACGCAGAAGTGGTTCGACCTCTATCCCGACGACGATTCCGTCCTGCCCCCGATGCAGCCCGGCGACCGCGGCGACACGCCGCGCTTCTCGTGGTACACGCATTGGAACCTGCCCGAGCCGCGGCTGAAGTGGGTTCGCGAGAACAACCAGTGGCGGAACCTCGTCCGCTCCTACCTCGCATGCACCAGCTTCGTCGACTCGCAGATCGGACGGCTGCTCGACGCGCTCGAGGCCGCGGGGCAGGCGGAGAACACGGTCGTCGTCGTCTGGGGCGACCACGGCTGGCATCTCGGGGAGAAGGACATCACGGGCAAGAACACGCTGTGGGAGCGGTCGACGCGCGTCCCGCTGATCTTCGCCGGCCCCGGCGTCGCGAAGGCGGCGCGCTGCATGCGGCCGGCGGAGCTGCTCGACCTCTACCCGACGCTGGTCGACCTCTGCGGCCTGCCGCCGCGAACGGATCTCGAGGGCCTGAGCCTGAAGCCGCAGCTCGCGGACGCGAAGGCGCCGCGCGAGCGGCCCGCGATCACGTCGCACAACCAGGGCAACCACGGGATCCGCTCCGAGCGCTGGCGCTACATCCGCTACGCCGACCGCAGCGAAGAGCTCTACGACATGGTCGCGGATCCGAACGAGTGGACGAACGTTGTCGGCGACGCGCAACATGCCGGGGTTCTGGGGGAACTGCGCGCGTGGCTGCCGAAGATCGACGTGCCGCTGGCCCCCGGCAGCTCCGACCGCGTGCTCACCTACGACGCCGCGACCGACGAGGCCGTCTGGGAGGGCAAACCGGTGCGGCGCGGCGATCCGATCCCGGAATGATCAGGGCAGGCCGCGGAGTTGGACCGGCTTCCGGCCCTCGAGCTTCGGGATGAACATGTCCTTCCACGTCAGCTTCAACTCGCGCGCCATATCGAGGCAGTACTTCAGGCTGCCGATGTCCGCGTTGCGGTTGTTCGTGCCGAACGAGAACTTCGCGCCCGCGGCGCGCGCCAGTTTCAGGAACGCCGGACTCGGAAGCCGGCTGTTGCCGTTGATTTCGATCGCGATGCCGTTCTTCACCGCGGCGTCCACGACGCGCCGCATGCGCTCCGGCGTCCAGAGCGCGTCGTAGTCGCCGGCGAGCGCCGGCGGCAGGTAGGTCGGGTTGACGTAGAGGTCGACCGGCTCGGTCTCGAAGATCCCGACCGTGCGCGCGACGAGCGTCTCCATGAACTCCTGCCTGTCGCCGACCTCCAGCTCCTCCTTGATCCACAGCCGCATCCGCTTCCCGCGGTTGTCGGTCCAGGTCATCGAGTCGGTGAAGACGTAGTCGAACTTCGCGACGACCTCCTTCGACACGAGCTTCACCCACTCGCGGCCCTCGGCCTGCATGCCGACGAAGCAGGGCTGTCCCTTGAGCGAGTCGAGGTAGGCCAGCAGCGCGGCGTCGTTGGTCGTCGGGAAGCCCCAGCCGAGGTTGATCGCGATGCCGTAGCCGACGCCCGTCGCGCGCGAGGACTCGAGGGCCTGCTCCAGCGTGAGCCCGCCCTTCAGGTGCACGTGGAGGTTCATCAGCGGGAAGTTGGCGGCCTGCATCTCGAGCATCTGGCGGTACGCGTCGTCCACGACCGGGGCCGGCCCGGGCGCGGGGTCGGGGGCGTCGTCCGGCAGCGGACGCACGCGCAGGTTGCGGAAGAGCGTCACGGTGTCCGCGTCGTGGCACTGCAGCGCGAACGTGCCGCGGTTCAGCACGCGGCCGGGCCGCTTCGCCGGCGCGACGGCGGGGGTGGGCTCGGTGTAGTCGACCAGCAGGGCGTCGTTGACCCACGTGCGGATGCGTTTGCCGACGACGGAGAAGCGGAGCGTGAACCACTCGCCGTCGCGCGCCATGGGCTTGTAGACGTTGCGGATGGCGTAGAGGCTGCCGGTCTTCTTGAGTTCGCGGTAGGCGTCGGTCCCGTCGTCGGGGCGGAGCGTGTTGTCGATCTGCACCTCGAACCCGTTCGTCAGCATCGCGCAGGCCTGCGGAGAGGTGTGGAAGAAGATGCCGGAGTTCGCCGCGTTGCTCGTCAGCACCTCGGCGGAAAACTCGAAGTTCCGGAAGCCCGCGCCGGCGCCGGTGAAGAACAGGTGCGCCTTCGGGCCGCCCGCGGCGATCGCGCCCTCGCGAACGACGAACGACGCCGGGTTCGTCGGCGCGGTCCAGCCCTCCAGGTCGCGGCCGTTGAACAGCGGAATCCAGTCGCCCGCCGGGGCGGACGCGACGGCGGCCAGCGCGCAGAGGGCCGAACGCAGGGATGTCTTCATGCGGTTGCTGATAGTCCCGCCCGGGTGGAAAAGCAAGCGCCCGGCAGCCTCACTCCCGCCGGGTCAGGCGGGCGACGGCGAAGAGGGCGGCGTTGACGAGAACGATGGCCGAGCCGGCGGGCACATCGAAGAGGTAGGCGGCGGCGATGCCGGCGAGGATCGACCCGGTGCCGACGGCGACCGCGACCGCGAGTGCGCCGCGGAAGCTGCGCGCGACCTGCAGGGCCGTCGCCGCCGGGAAGATCAGGAGGCTCGAGACCAGCATCGTGCCGACCACGCGGATGCCGAGGACGACGGTCAGCGCCGTCAACGCCGCAAGGGCACGGTCGAGCCGCTTCACCGGGACGCCCGCGGTGCGCGCGTGTTCGGCGTCGAACGCCATCGCGAAGAGCTGACGGCGGAAGCGCAGCAGCACGGCGCCGACCGCCGCGGAGAGGCCGACGGCCACGCCGACCTCCGCCCGGGTGACAGACAGGATGTCGCCGAAGAGATAGCTGAAGAGGTCGACGTTGAAGCCGCCGCCGAGGCTGGCGAAGAGGACGCCCGCCGCGACGCCGGTCGCGGAGACCATGCCGATGGCCGCGTCGCCGAACATCCCGCCGCGCTCCGGGAGCTTCAGGATGAGCAGCGAGGCCAGCACCGCCAGCGGCACCGCGACCGCGAGCGGCGGCAGAGAGAGCAGCAGCGCGAGGCCGACGCTTCCGAACGCGAAGTGGGCGAGGCCTTCGCCCATCATCGAGCAGCGGCGCAGCACGAGGAAGACGCCGAGCAGCGCGCACGCGGCGGCGACGAACAGGCCCGCGGCCAGGGCGCGCTGCATGAAGCCGAACTGGAGGGCCTCGATCATTGCGGGCCGAGGCCTCCGGGGCAGCCGTGCTGGTGGCAGACCATGTGCTGTTGGAATTCGCCAAAGCGTTGCGTCATGGCGGGCGAGGCGCAGAAGTCGGCGAACGAACCGAAGAAGACCAGCGAGCGGTCGAGGTAGAGCAGCTTCGATGCATGGTGCCCGATCGTGGCGCTGTCGTGCGTGACGAGCAGGATCGTGGTCCCGCGCTCGCGGTTCCACGCGCCCAGGGTCCGGTAGAAGTCGTCCCGGTAGACCGGGTCGAGCGCGACGGTGGGCTCGTCGAGCAGCAGCAGGTCCGGCTCGGCGGCGAGGGCGCGCGCAACGAACACGCGCTGGCGCTGTCCTCCGGAGAGGCTGCCGACCGGCGTGCGGCGCAGGTCGGCGATGCCCGCGGCGGCCAGGGCGCGCTCGACCGCGGCGCGATCCGCCGCCGGAAGCCGCATGCGCCCGGCGGCGTGCGGCAGCCGTCCGCAGGCGACGATCTCCTCGACCGTCGCCGGGAAGCGCGGCATCGGCGGGGTGGTCGACTGGGGCAGGTAGCCGATCCGCCGCCACTGCCGGAACGAGGCGGCGGGCTCGCCGAACAGCTCCAGGCGGCCCTCCGGCGGCGGGGAGAGCCCGAGCAGCGCGCGGATCAGGGTGGTCTTGCCCGACCCGTTCGGGCCGACGACGCCGACGTAGTCGCCCGGCCCGACGCGGAAGCTGACGCGGTCGAGAACCGCGGCGCCGCCGAACCGGACCGTGAGGTCTTTCGCCACGACCGGCGCGACCGGCTGGACGGGCGCCGTCATTTCGCGCCCAGGCTCTCCCGCAGCTTCGCCAGGTTGGCGCGTTGGAGGGACAGGTAGGTTGCGCCGGCCCGCTGCTCGTCGGCCGTGCGGTTGTGGATCCCGTGCAGCAGTTCGAGGCGCGCGCCGGCCTCGTCGGCCAGCACGCGGGCGACGCGCGGCTCGATCAGCTCCTCGTGGTAGACGACGCGGGTGCCGAGTTCGCGCATCCTTCGGACGAGGGAGGCGAGGGCGCGGGGGCCCGGCTTCGCGTCGGGCGAGAAGCCCTCGTAGGGCGACACGAAGTCGAGTCCGTAGCGCCGCGCGAAGCGGCCGAAGGCCGGATGGCCGCCGTAGACCACGGTACGGCTCGCCGCGCCGCGCACCAGGGTCTCGAAGTCCGCGTGAAGCGTGCGCAACTCCGCGACGTAGGCCTCGGCGCGCTGCCGGTAGCCGCCGGCGCCGTCCGGGTCGGCTGCCGCGAAGGCCGTGGCGAGCGCCTCGACGACCCCGGCCGCGGCGGGCGGATCGAGCCAGAAGTGCGGGTCGGTGTCCCCGGCCGGGCCGTGGGCATGGCCGTGGTCGCACGCCGGCCCGTGGAGGTGGGCGGCATCGGGCGGGGCGCCGGTGGACGCGAGCGGCGTCACGTGCCGGTCGGCCTGGAAGAGCCTCGCGCCGGCCAGTCCCGCGCCGGCGGCCAGGTCGGCGGCCCAGGGCTCCATGGCGGGGCCGCAGAAGACGAAGAGTCCGGCATCGCGCAGGCGGGCGACGTCCCGCGGGCTCGGCGCGAACGTGTGGGCCTCGACCCCCGGCGGGAGCAGCTGGAGAACCTCCACGCGGTCGCCTCCGACGGCGCGCGCCCAGTCGGCCAGGGGGAAGATGGTGGTCACGACGCGGAGACGCGCTGCGTCCGGGGCCGCGACGACGGCGGTCGCGGCCAGGGCCAGGGCCGCCGCGGCATGGCGGGGGGCCCTCACGAGCGGGGCCTCCGGTGGTGCGGTGCCGGGCGGTCCGCCGCGCAGACGAGGTGCAGCGCGTGGCAGTCGCCGCATTCCCTCATATCGTGGTGCTTGCGGAAGGTCTCCCAGTGCCGCTTCTGCTCCGGCGTGAAGACGCCGGAGCCGCCGCACAGCGGGCAGGCGTGCTCCAAGGCGTTCATCACGGCCGTGCGGATGAACTCCGAGCGGTTCGGGACCGCGCGCAGCGCGTCCAGCATCGCGGGCTCGGCCTTGAAGGTGACGATCGACGGCTTTTTCGCGGGCATGGCGGTCTCCGCGGCCAGGGTAATACGAAGTGTTACCCCGCGCAAGCCCCAGGCCCCGGGAGACGAGGCCCGATCATGCGCAGAGGGGCGGTCGGGCGGGAGGGTCCGAAGCAGTCCCCGCGCTACGCGCGAGGGTCATCTCCGGAATCCGGATCCGCCCCGGCGATGCGCTCCCGGGGGTGCTCGTCCCTCGCCGGGGTTGACCTGCGGCGGGGTTTCCGTACAGTCGGGCGCGAACGCCGCCCGGAGCGCGGCGCGGAACATCTCACGATGAGCGCGAAACCACCGGTCCTGATCATCACCGGCTACGGCCTCAACTGCGAGGCCGAGTCGAAGCACGCGTGGGAGCTTGCGGGCGCGGCGCCGCAGCTCGTCCACCTGAGCGACCTCCTGGAGAAGCCGGCCCGCCTGCACGACTTCGCGGCGCTGATGTTCATCGGCGGCTTCTCGTTCGGCGACCACATGGGATCGGGCCACGTGTTCGCGTCGCGCGTCCGCCACCGCATGCGCGAGGACCTCGGGCGGTTCGTCGCGGACGGCAAGCTGATCCTCGGCGTCTGCAACGGCTTCCAGATCATGGTGAAGCTCGGGCTGATCCCCGGGTTCGACGGCGACGTCTTCACGCAGAAACTCTCGCTGATGCAGAACGACGTCGGCACCTTCCGCAACCTTTGGGTGACGCTGCGGTTCGAGCCGAAGTCGCCCTGCGTCTTCACGCGCGGGCTCGACCGGATGCCGCTGCCGGTCCGCCACGGCGAGGGCAAGATCTTCACCCTCGACAAGGCGCTGGTCGAACGGATCGAGGCGGAGGGCTGCGTCGCGTGCCGCTACATCGACCCGGCGACCGGCGAGCCGGCGACGGCCTATCCCGAGAATCCGAACGGCTCGCTCCACGCGATCGCGGGTCTTTGCGACCCGACCGGCCGCATCTTCGGCCTGATGCCGCATCCGGAGGCCTACCTGCACGCGGACAACCATCCGCTGGCCGTGCGGCAGCGGATCGACGGCGTGCTGCCGGAACACGGACGGGGTCTCGAGATCTTCCGGAACGCCGTACGGCATCTATGCTGACGACCAAGCGCTACGAGTACCTGGCCTTCGACGCGATCCGCTTCCACCCGTCGATCGAGAACCACCGCGCGCTGCGGTGGGAGAAGGTGCAACACTACGAGGCGGACATCCTAAAGAACGGCCTGCTCGAGCCGCTCGTCGTCTGGGAGCGGAACCCCGGGGAATTCTACCTCGTCGGCGGCTTCCACCGGCACTCGGCCATCCGCGCGATCCGCGCGAAGAACCCCGGCTATTTCGACCGCGTCGACGTGCGGGTCGTCGCCGGCGACCCCGACGAGATCCGCGCGCTGAACCTCAAGCTCAACGCCGACCGGCTCGACACGCGGATCACCGACTACTTCGACACGATCGTCTACCTGAACAACGCCAACTGGCCGACCGAGAAGATCGCCGCCTTCCTCGACCGCCGCGAGGCGTGGGTGGGCGAGATCCTTCGCTACGCGCCCGGGATGGACCCGCGCCTGCGCGTGCTCCTCGGCGAGGGCCGCGTGTCGTGGAACCGCGCGCGGGACATCTGCCGCGAGGCGCTCGCCGCCGCGCCGGGACGCGAGAAGGAGGCGGTGGACCGCGCGCTCGCCGAACTGGAATCCGGCCGCCCGGCGCCGCGCCCCGCACGCCTGCTGACGCCCCGGCGCGCCGCCCGGCGGCTCGCGCGGGAGCTGCCGGAACGGTCCGGAGAGACCCTCAAGGTCCGCTACGACGACCTCCTCGCCCTCGTCAACGTCATGGCCGGCCTCGATCCCGACGGCGGCCACGCCGAGGCCGTCCGCCGCGCCTTCCCCGGGCTGCTGCCGGACGAGGCGTCGGCCGACTGAACCGCCGCAGACTCTTAACCCCTTGCAGCCGTGACGCCTGCGGATGGCCGCTCCGCCGGTCTTGTCCACCGGCCCCGGATCGGCCATAGTTTCCGGCTCTATGAGTTCGGATTCCATCTGGGGCAGGCTGCTTGGCGGACAGGCCGACGTGATGCGGCGGGCCTTCGACACCTGGAGCGCGCAGCCGGTCGACCTCGACGAAACCGCCACGCCCGGGCCGGCCTACGCCTCCGACCAGACCACCCTCGCCGCGCCCGTGACGGTCCAGGGCCCCGGCACGTTCCTCGGCCACGAGACGCGCACGATCACCTTTGAGCCTTGCGCGCGCGAAGGCTGGTGGTTCGACCGGTCCGACCGGCCGGAGGACCTCCCGACGCGCGTGTCGGTCCGCAACGTGTGGACCACCGGCCAGATCGTCAGCAACATCGTCCTGCGCAGCGGCGATCCGCACAACTACTGCCGCATGGTCGAGCACATCATCGCGCTGATGCCCGGCCTCGGGCTGGACCGGCTCACGGTGAAGATCGACTCGGGCGATCCGCCCCTGTTCGAGCGCGGCAGCCTGGACCTCGTCGAGGCGATCGAGAAGGCCGGCACCGTCGGCACCGGCGTGCCCGCGCGCCACGTCACGGTTCGCGAGAAGGTCTGCGTGTGCGGCCCCAACGGCGCGTTCGTGATCCTCGCCCCGCCCTCCGGTCCGGAGCCGCGGCTGACGATCGACGCGGCGGTCGACTTCCCGACGGTGATCGGGAAGCAGCGGATCCGGTTCGTGATGAACCGCGACACCTTCCGCCGCGCCGCCGTCGCGCGCACCAACACGTCCGCCTCGAAGAAGCTCTACTGCCAGACGATCGGCCGCGTCTTCGCCGACATCCGGCACCTGGGCTACAACCACCAGAACCTGCTGGTCGCGGGCCGCCACGGCTACCTCAACAAGCCGCGGCTCATCCACAACGGCAAGTCGCTCGAGGTCGCCTGGCACCGCGCCGCGCTCGACCTCGCCGCCGCGCTCGCGCTCGTCGAGGGCGGCCGGCTCGTCGGCGACGTCGCCAGCTACCGCGCCGGCCACGCCCTGGACGTGAAGCTGGTCTCCCTGCTGCACCTCCACGACCTGCTCGTGCCGTTCCCGTAGACCCGGGATCCCGCGGGTCGGCCGGAACCACGGATGGCGCGGGATCCCCCGGGCGCCCGCTGTCGCCACCCGGGACCCGGATCGCGAAGCACCGGACGGCGGAAGGCGAACGCAGGAGCCCGGAAGGATCCCCGGCCCCGGCGGTCGAGCGAAGGCCCCCGGGACAACCCACGAAACCCAGGGCCCCCCGCTGTTTCCCGTGGCCCGGCGACGGACGGGAGCTGTTCGTTGCGTTCACCCTGCGCGGCCGTCGTCTGCGGGTGGTGTCGGCACGGGACATGAGCAGGAAGGAACGGAGAGCCTGCAGGTCATGAGCAAGAAGCGGATCCCAGCATTCAAGAACGAGGACGAAGAGCGGGAGTTCTGGGCGTCGCACGACTCCACCGGGTATCTCGACTGGTCCAAAGCACGGCGGGCGATCTTCCCGAATCTGAAGCCCTCCACAGGTCGATCTCGTTGCGATTGCCGGAGTCCATTCTCGTGGGCCTGAAGACACTGGCCAACAAGCGCGACGTGCCCTACCAGTCGCTGCTCTAGGTCTTCCTGGCGGAGAGGGCGGAGGAAGAGCTCCGGCGCGGCCACGCGAAGCCTGCCTAGGTGCCTGTCGGTCTCCTGCCCTCCGCTCTCTGCTTCGCCCGGCCCGCCCGATCCGCTACGATGAGCCGTCATGGCTGACCCGGGGGCGCAGATCGCCGGGCTTCCGCGCGGGGCGGCGGGGCTCGTGGCGGGGCTGGGCGCGTTTGCGGTGCTCGCGCAGACGATTCTCTTCCGCGCCTTCTTCGAGACCTTCGAGGGAAGCGAGTTCGGCATCGCCGCCTTTTTCGCGTCGTGGCTGGTCTGGGTCGCCGCGGGCGCGGCGCCGGCCCGGACGCTCGCGCACCGCGCGGGCGCGTGGCCGCGGCTGGCCCTGCTGTCGCTGCTCTACATTCCCGCCGCGGCCGCGCAGCTCGTCCTGATCGCCCGAGCGCGCGACCTGGCGGGCGTCTCGCCGCACGATCTCTTTCCCGTGCTGCGGATGCTGCCGGCGGCCTTCGTCGTCAACGCGCCGGTGAGCCTGCTGACCGGTTTCCTCTTCACGGCGGCCTGCGCGGCGGCGCGAGGCACGCCGGGCGCCGTCGCGCGCGTGTATGCCCGGGAGGCACTGGGGGGCGCCGCGGGCGGGGCGACGGTCACCGTGCTGCTCGCGGCGGGGATCACGGACGAGCGCGCCCTCCTCGTCGGCGCTGCCTGCCTCGCGCTCTCCGCCGCCCCCGCTGCCGGCGGCACGCGCCGCGCCGCCGCGCCGCTGGCGCTGGCGGCCGGCATCGCGGTTGCGCTGTTCGCCGGGGCGGACGGCTGGTGGACCCGCGCCGCGGACCTGCGGGCCTGGTCACGCCTTCTCCCGGCGGAGTCCTTCGCCGGACGCTTCGCAACCCCGCAGGCGGTCTACCGCCTCGGCGAGCGCGACGGCGCATGGATCGTCCAGTCGCGCGAGTCGGTCGTCGAGACGTTGCCCGCGGACGCGCATGACGCGGAGGTCGCCGCGCTGCATCTCGCCGCCGCGCCGCACGCGAGCCGCGTGCTCGTAATCGGCCCCGGCTCGCTTGGTGTCGCGCAGGCCTTCCTGCGCGTGCCGTCGGTCCGCGAGGTCGTCTGGCTCCCGCCCGATCCGCAGTATCCGGCCGCGCTGCTGGAGCGCCTGCCGCGCGGACTCCGCCCGGACTCCGCCCGTTTCAGCGCGCCCGCCCGCGAGACCCGCGCCTTCCTCTCCGGGAAAGGGCCCGCGTTCGATCTCATCGTCCTGCACGTGCCGGACCCGGTCAGCCTGTCGCTGAACCGCACCGTGTCGCAGGACTTTCTCCGCCTCACGGCCTCGCGCCTCGCCGAGGGCGGCGTGGCGGGGCTGCGGATGTCGGGCGGGGAGAACTACCTCGGGCCGGAGCTGGCCCGGCTGGGCGCATCGATGCTCGAGACGGCGGAATCGGTCTTCCGCCACGTGATGCTCAAGCCCGGCGACGAGAGCTGGCTCCTGATGACGGACCGTCTCTCGGACTTCAGCTCCCCGGACCGCATGTCGCGCCTCTACGCCGCGATCCCCGGCTCCGAGGCCCTGGCGCCGGGCGAGGTCGTCCGCGCCGCCTTCCCGGCGGGGCGCGCCGAGGCGCAGCTCGCGCGCTACCGCGCCGCGCAGGAGACGGCGGCGCCCGGCTCGCTGCTCAACCGCGACGCCCATCCGCTGGCGCTCTCCGCGGCGCTCGCGATCGGGCTCAAGCACTCCGGCGCGCGGTCCGCCGCCGCGGCGTGGCCCGGCGCGGTCCGTCCGGCGGCCTGGGCGCTGGCGTCCGCCCTTGCGGCGCTGGCGCTCCTGCGTTGCGCCGCGCGGTGGCGGCGACGCGACCCGGGCGCGGCGGTCGTGCCGGCGGGCGACATCGCGCTGCTCGCCGCGGCCGCCGGTGCGGTGGGCATGGCGACGAGCCTTCTCCTGATGTGCGCGTGGCAGACGCTGCACGGCGGGCTCTTCCTCCACGCCGGCCTTCTCTCCGCGCTCTTCATGCTGGGCCTGTGGGGCGGGGCGGCGGTCTCCCGCGCCGTCGCAGCCCGCGCGCCGTCCGCGGTCCTGCTGTCGGCGATCCTGCTGCATGCGGCGGCCCTGGCGGTCTTCGCCGCGACGGGAGCGGCATGGAGCCGCCCGGTGTTCGCGACGGCGTTCGCGGCGGCCGGAGCGCTGGGCGGTCTCTACGTGCCCGCGGCGGCGTCGCTTCTGGCGCGGCGCGGATCCGACGACGCATCGTCGGGCGCATGGATCGAGACGCTCGACCACCTCGGCGGCGCCGCGGGGAGCCTCGCGGCCGGGCTCGTCGCGCTGCCGGCGCTGGGCCTCGGCGGCTCGGCCGCGTTCGTCGGCGCGCTGGTGCTGCTCGTGCTGCCCGCCGCGCTGCCGTTCGCGACCGCGGCCCGGCGCGGCTGCGACGACGCGGCGGACGTCGCGCTCCGCCGCCTCGGCCTCGCGACGGGCGTCGCGCTGCTCGGCGCCCTCGTCTTCGGCGCGGCGTGGCGTGCCGACCGCGCGCGGGAGGGCGGCGACCCGCTCGTCCGCGCCGCGCGGGACATGGCGCCGGATGCGCTGTTCCGCCGCATCGACGTGGCGCTGCCCGGCGGACGCACCGCCGCGTGCCACGTCGCAGGGCCGGAGACGGCGCCCGGGGACCACGTGTTCTCCACCGCGGGGTTCGGCGCGCGGGTGCAGGGCTACGGCGGCACGATCGACCTGGCCCTGCGCGTCGGGCGCGACGGCGCGCTGCGGGACCTTCGCGTGCTGGCGTCGCGCGAGACACCGCGCTACTTCGCGCGCCTCGACCGCTGGTTCGAATCGCTGCGCGGACTGAACGTGGGCGATCCCGCGGAGCGGCGGAAGGTCGACGGCGTCAGCGGCGCGACGGTCTCCGCGAACGCGGTGGCCGACGCGATCTTCGCCGCCGGGCCCGTCTTCGCCGCGGCGGTGCTGGCCGGCGGGACGGGGCCCGGGACCGGGCCGGCGTCCGGCCCGCTGCGGCTCCCGCGCGAGACGCTGCTGCTGGCGCTCTTCGCCGCCGCGGCGATGGTCCTGCGCCGCTTCGAGGCGCGGGCGTGGGTGCGGCGGCTGTTCCTGATCGCCGTGGTCGGGGTCTTCGGGCTGTGGCTTAACGTCCAGTTCTCGCTGTTCCACCTGCGGATGTGGATCGATCCGCCCTGGCCGCGGCCTTCGTGGGGGCTCTCGTTCGTGCTGCCGTTCGCGATCCCGGCGGTCGTCCTGCTGGCGGGCAACCTCTACTGCGGGTGGCTCTGTCCGTTCGGCGCGCTGCAGGAGCTGGTGCTCGCGCTCCGCCCGCGCCGCTGGCGCACCGGGCCGCCGCCGTGGGCGTTCCGCTGGGGCCGGTGCGTGAAGTACGCGATGCTGGCCGCGGCCGCGACGGTGTGGGTGATGGAGCCGGCGGCGAGGCTGTTCGATGCCGATCCGCTGACGGTGGCGTTCTCCGGCGAGGCGACGCGCGGCATGGCGCTGCTGGTGCTGGGCGCGCTCGCGGCGTCGTGGCTCGTGCCCCGCTTCTGGTGCCGGGTGCTGTGTCCGTCGGGCGCGCTCCTTTCGATCGTCTCGGCGTTGCGTCCGGCGGAACGCCTGTGGCCGCGCGTGCGGCCGCGTTGCTGCGACCTTGGCGTTCGGGCGCGCAGCGACCTTGACTGCCTCGCCTGCGACCGGTGCAGGGTGGAGGGCGCGGCGGCGGTTCCGGCGGTCGCCCCGGCGTGGCGGGCCGCGCTCTTCGCGGTGACGGGCCTCGCGGCGTGCGGCGGACTGGTCTCGCTGGCGGCGAGGCACGCCGCGCCTCCGGCCGCCAGCCCGGCGCCGGAGGAGGCCGCACCCGCGGCAGAAACCGGCACGGCCCTCTCCGCGGACCAGATGCGGGAGATCCGTCGGCGGATGCAGGAAGGCCGGCTGTCGTCGCGCGAGGCGCTCTTCTACTCGGCGGCGACCAACACCCCGTCGCCGCCGGCCGGCGGCCGGCAGCGGCGGAGGGGGCTGGGACGGGATGAGCGATGAGGGATGGAGGAGGAGGACCGGGCGATGATCGCGGCTCGTCGGGGGAGGGGAAGGGTCGAAGGCTGGCGGGCATGAAACGAACCCCCGTGATTCCCGGAGTCCTCGCCGCGGCGGTGCCGCCGCGCGCGGCCGGTGCGCCGCCGCGCCCGAACCCTGCAACTTGAAACTTGGAACTTCCCCCGGTTTCCCCGACACTCCGCGGCCATGTCGATCGCACGTCCCTATCCGATCCGATGCCCGAAGTGCGGCGCCGAGGCGGAGGTCCGCCTCTACGACTCGATCAACGTCGGCGAGGACCCGCAGCTCCGCGAGGATCTCATGGCCAACCGCCTCAACGCGGTGACCTGCGGCGCCTGCTCGTTCCAGTACCGCGTCGACAAGCCGCTGCTCTACATGGACCCCGCGCGCGAGTTCGCGGTGTGGTGGACCCCCGAGGGTGCGGCGGATCCGGCCAAGGCCGACGACGAATACCGTCGCATGCAGGATTCCCTCCGGGAGGCTCCGGGGCGGCCGGACCTGAAGCTGCACCTCGTCCACGAGCGCGTCGAACTCGTCGAGCGCATCTTCCTCCTCGAGGCCGGTCTCGACGAGCGGCTGATCGAGTACGTGAAGTACCTGATCTTCTCGAAGAACGCCCGCAAGGTGGACCCGCGGACCCGGCGGCTGCTCTTCAACGCGCAGGACTCCGACCCGGAGAGCCTCTGCTTCGTCGTGCAGGACGTCGAGAGCCGCCGCCTCGAGGGCGTCCTGAAGTACGACCGCAAGATGCTGTCGGATCTCGAGACGATGTTCGCCAACAACCCGACGCAGCCCCTCGCGGAGCTCTTCCCGCACCCCTACGTCAGCGCCCGGAAGCTGATGCTCGACTGACGCCGGGGATCCAACACGGACTTCCTCCTCTGTGCCGTCGCGATTCGGACCGGCATGGCCGTCTATACGCAGGACCGCGACTTCGCGCTCTTCGCCCGGCACCTTCCCGTCGTTCTTCACGCCCCCACCGGGGGGCGCATCTCCGATCACGCGCACGACGACGACGCTCGCACGGGCTTTCCGTTCGGCCGGCCCGGCGGTCCGGCCCTACCCGCCGTGCCCATGGAATCCGTGGTAGGGCCGGGCCGCTGGCCCGGCCGAACGGACGATCGACAAGCCGAGGATTTGGGGCCGGCCAAGGCCGATTCAGGGCCGCGGCTCCGTCGGCGGGTCGAGGAAGCGGAACGAGTCGGGCCGCCTACTCTTCGCGTCCGCCGAATCCGAGCGGCGCGGTGATGAACCAGGCGATGGTGGAGGCGAGGAGGACGGCCTTCACGCGCGCGAGGTCGGCGGCACCGGCGAGGCAGGCGAGGCCGGGGACGACGATGCCTGCAAGGGAGGCGTACGCGACGGCGCGGGCGAGGCGGCGGAAGCCGGCGGTCTCGTGGGCGCCGCGCTGGACCATCGCGCTCAGCGCGACGTAGAGGCCGGAGGCGATGAACCAGCCGGGGAGCGATACGAAGTAGATCTGGAACCACGGCTTGCCGGAGAGCACGAGCGCGAGGCAGATCGCGACCGTCGCAAACCACGCGGCGGCGGCGGGGCCGTAGACCTTCCGGCCCGTCTCCGCGGCGAAGTTGGATCTCAGACCGAGGCGCGGCAGGACCCAGAAATCCATAAAGAGCACCGCGCCCATCGGCATCAGGATGAGGCCCCACAGCGCGACGAAGTCGAGCAGCTTCATCGCGACCAGCGGGAAGACGGCGGTCACGGTGGCGACGAGGCCGGTGCCGAGCGTGACGCGGAAGCGCGACCAGCCCGGCGAGACCGCCTGGAACGCGAGGCCCGCGCGGTAGAGCGTCGGCGTGGCCGTGGTCCAGCCGGCGATCACGACGCAGGCGAGGCCCGCGAGACCGCACGCGCCGTAGGCCATCGGCCCCGGCAGCACGGCGGTGTTGGACGGGTCGCGGTGGAGCTGCAGCGCGAAGAGAATCGACGCCGCCACCCAGGCCATGTAGTGGCCGACGAACATGCCCGCCGCCGAGGCGAAGCCGTAGGAGGCCTTCCGCGCGTACCGCAGCACGGTCAGGTCCGCCATGCCGATGTGCCAGGCCATGTTGCAGAACCACGCGAAGAACATCACGTGCCAGATCGTGAACTTGACCTGGCCCGCCAGCGGCGCGCCGCCGGTCCAGATGCGCTCCTTCGCCAGCGGCCAGAAATCGGCGAACGAATGGACGCCCAGCTCACGCAGTCCGACGAGGCCGAAGACGGCGAAGACGGCGATCATCCACGGCGCCGCCACCGCCGCGAAGCGCGACAGCGCCTTGTAGCCGAACGCGGCGGTGAGCGAGAAGAGGACGCCCATCGCGAGCACCGCCGCGACCCAGCCGGCGCTGTTCGGCAGCAGGTCGCCGAGGCCCGGCATGCGGAACTGGAAGCCGACGCCGAGCGCCGTCGCCGCCACCGTGATCATCGCGCCGGCGAGGAACGTGAACATCACGCCGTTGGCCGTGTTGTAGAGCGTGACGAGGCTGCGGCCGCAGATCTTCTCGAGCTGGTAGTAGAGCGTCAGCCGCGCGCGCGCCGCGATCGGCGCGGTCATGAAACGCCACGAGAGCACGGCGAGCAGGTTGCCGGCCAGCAGGCCGAGCAGCAGGTCCACGGCGCCGACGCCG
>VGWF01000044.1 GCA_016873715.1 Lentisphaerota bacterium
GGTCGCTGGAGGCCGGGACGGCGTCGTCGCCGGGGGGCGGGGGGCGGGGGCGGATGGCGTGGCCGGAGGCCGTGTCGGAGGTGCGACGGGCGGCGGGGCGGGCCGGGGCTCCGGCGTCGCCGGCGGCCATGCCGGGGGCTTCGGCTGGGGCTGCGGCCAGAGCTTCGGCGGTGCGGGCGTGAGGGCGACGGCGGCGCGCGCGGCATCGAAGTAGTCCAGGCGTGCGTCGAGCCATGCGGCATACGGGGCGAGTTCGCTGATGCGTGCGGCCTGCCGGGCCGCGGCGCGAAGGTAGGGCTGGAGATCCGCCATGTCCTCCGGATGGGCCTCCTGCATGGCGGCCTCGGCGGCGGCCATCAGGTCCTGCATGTGGACCTCGAAGCTCACGGCAATCTGCTCGGTCCAGTTCGACTGCAGCGGGCCGAAGACGCGGTCCATGGCGTTCAGGCCCTGCTCGATCCACGGCTGGACCGCGGCGGGGTCGAACTCCCACTCGACCTGGGCCCGGGCGCCGGCCGGCGGGGCGGCGAGCCAGAGCACGGCGGAAGCGACGATCGCCTGCGCGCGACGCCGTTCCGCGGGTCCTGCTGGCCGGGTCCGGTTCATGATGAGCCGCAACGCTATCCCGAAACCGCCCCGCGTGCCAGCCGCACAAGCGTCGCGGCGCATCACCAGGGAAGCCGGTAGCCGCCCTCGAGGCCGAAGACGCTCCGGAGGTGGCGGACGGCGGGGGCGGGGCCGCCCTCCGTGCCGACAACCTCGACGACGTCGAACCGGATGTAGGCGGGGCGGATCCGCCTCGACGCGACATAGCGCACCGCGGCGCGGGAGAGATTCCGGCGCTTGGACCGGCCGACCGCATCCACCGGGCGTCCGAATTCCTCGGAGGCGCGGGTCTTGACCTCGACGAAGACCAGCGTGTCGGCGTCCCACGCGACCAGGTCGAGTTCGTCACGGCGGCCGACGCGCACCCGCCGGCCCGCGATCCGCAGGCCGGACCGCTTCAGCTCGCGCTCGGCGACGCGCTCGCCCCATTCGCCGGGACGAAGCGGCCCGGCTCCGCGCCCGGCGAGCCGGGCGAACAGCGCATGGATCCGTCGGAGCATGCGGGGATGATACCGGGGGGCGGCCCGAAAGGAAGCGGGTTCATTCGATCCCGGGCAGAAGGCCCTGCCGGGCGCGGGCCGGATCCGGGGCGGCGTCCGCGACGGGCCGGAACGACAGGCGGTGGGCCGCGCAGGGGCCGAGGCGGCGAAGGGCCGCGAGGTGCGCCGCCGTTCCGTAGCCCTTGTGCGCGGCGAATCCGTACCCCGGATGGCGCCGGTCCGCCGCGGCCATGAGACGGTCCCGCGTGACCTTGGCGATGACGCTGGCGGCGGCGATGGAGAGGCTGAGCGCGTCGCCTCGCACGATGGCGCGCGAGGGGCAGGGGAGCCCGGGCACCGGCAGGCCGTCGACGAGCAGGAAGTCGGCCGCGGGCCTCAGGGCGGCGGCGGCGCGGGCCATGGCCCGGTGGGTTGCGCGCAGGATGTTGAGCCGGTCGATCTCGGCCACGGACGCCCGGCCGACGCCGATCGCGACGCCGGGCAGGTGGCGGAGGACCCGGAAGAAGTGCTCCCGCCGCCGGGCGGTCAGCTGCTTGGAGTCCGTAAGCCCGTCAAGGACCGCGGGGACGCCGTCCTCCAGCGGAAGAACCACGCAGGCCGCGACGACCGGGCCCGCAAGCGGCCCGCGCCCGGCTTCGTCGAGGCCGGCGATCCGCCGGAAGCCGGCGGCGAACGCCTCTCGCTCGAAGCCGGTCAAACCGGGCTTACTCTTCGTTGCGGACGCGGGCCGCCTTGCCGGTGCGCTTGCGCAGGTAGTAGAGCTTCGCGCGCCGGACGCGGCCGCGGGTCTCCACCTCGATCTTCGCCACGCTCGGGGAATGGAGGGGGAAGACGCGCTCGACGCCGTAGCCGAAGGAAATACGGCGGACCGTGAACGTCTCGGTCGAGCCGCCGCCGTCCCGCGCGATCACGGCGCCGTGGAACAGCTGCACGCGCTCCTTGTCGCCTTCCTTGATCTTCACGTGAACGGCCACGGTGTCGCCGATGTTGAAATCGGGGACCTCGTCCTTGCGGCGATTCTCGACGTCGATCTTCTCCAACAGCCGGTTCTTCATGCTCCCGCCCTTCCTTCCTGCTCGTCCTTCAATTCCCGTCCTGCGCCGCTCCGCCCGCGAGGTCGGGCCTGCGCTGCGCCGTCCGCTCGATCGACATCGTCCGGCGCCACCGCCGGACGGCCTCGTGGTCGCCCGACACCAGCACCTCCGGCACCCGCAGGCCCCGGAACTCCGGGGGCCGCGTGTACTGCGGGTACTCCAGGAGGCCGTCGCTGAACGACTCCTCGACCGTCGCACCCTCCCCGCCCAGCACCCCGGGACGGAGCCGCACCACGCTGTCGATCACCACCGCCGCCGGCAGGACGCCGTTCGTCAGGACGTAGTCCCCGATCGAAATCTCGTCCGTCGCCAGCCCCGTCCGGATCCGCTCGTCCACGCCCTCGTAGTGCCCGCAGACGAACACCAGGTGCGTCGCCCCGGCCAGTTCCCGCGCCATCGCCTGGTCGAACCGCCGCCCCTGCGGCGTCATCAGGATGACCCGCGAATCCGGCCTGCGCACCGACTCCACCGCCTCGAAGACCGGCTCGGGCTTCATCACCATCCCGGGCCCGCCCCCGTACGGCCGGTCGTCCGTCGTCCGGTGCCGGTCGTGCGTGAAGTCCCGCAGATGGATGGTCCGGAACTCCACATGCCCGGCCCGGGCGGCGCGCTTCAGCATGCTCTCGCCGAGGAATCCCTCGAGCATGCCGGGGAAGATCGTGATGACGTCAACCTGGAGGCGGCCCTCCATGGCCGTCCGTCACTCGACCACTTCCAGCATCGCGCGACGGCCCTTCCGCGCCGCGACCGTGCTGAGGATCAGCCGGATCGCGCCCACGGTCTTGCCGTTCTTCCCGATGACCTTCCCGATGTCCTCGGGATGGCAGCGCAGTTCGTAGATCGCCGTCTTTTCCCCGTCCACCTCGGTGATCCGGATGTCGTCCGGGTGATCGACAAGGTGACGGACGATGTATTCCAGCATCTCTTTCATGATATCGCCCCCCTCCCGGTTACGCCGTGGCCGGCGCGGCCGGCTTGCGGCGCTTCAGGAGGGTGCGGATCGTGTCGGAGAGGCTGGCCCCCACGCCCTTCCAGTACTCGACGCGCGCGAGGTCCACCGACAGGTCGTTGTGCTTCTTCTTCGGGTCGTACCAGCCGAGGATCTCGAGGGTCTTGCCCGCGGTGGCGCCGCGGGAATCCGCGGCGACGATCCGATAGAACGGCTGCTTGTTGCTGCCCGCCCGGTGCAGTCGAACGATGACCGCCATGCTCTTCCTACCTCTCCCCAGGGAATCCAGGATCCCCGTGGGGCCGCTGGGGGTTCCGGCGCCCGGGGAATCGAAAGCGCGTCCTTATACCACGGATCACGGCGGATGCAACACGAAACGACACGCAAGACGCACGCGAACCGCACCGGGGAGGCGCCGTCCGCCCCTCCCGTGCCCGCCTACCAGAACCACCACGAGTCGGTCCGGAGGACGTAAAGGCCGAGGAGGAAGTTGGTCACGCCGTGCGCGAGGACGGCCGCCCAGATGTCGCCGGTGCGGAGCACGACCCAGGCGAAGGCCAGGCCGCAGAGGATGCCCGCGAACCACTCCGCGTGCTCGATCCCGAAGAACGCCGCCACCGCGAGGAACATCGGCAGGTCGAGGCGCGTCAGGGGGACGTCGAGGAAACGCCGGCCGCAGAGCCAGCGGTAGAGGAAGCCGCGCCAGAAGAACTCCTCGATGACCGCGATCACGACCGAGGTTCCGATCATGTGAACCCAGAAGAGGGGCCAGCCGGTGACGCCGGGGAGATAGGGATGGGCCGTCATCGGCTCCCGCATCTTCGCGAAGCCGGTGGGGAGGGGGCCGACCAGGAACTTCTCGTAGAAGGCCGCCAGCCCCGGCACGGCGCCCTTGACCGCGTCCGACTCGGGCCCGACCCAGACGAGGAAGACGGCAAGGCCGACGGCGAGCGCCAGCGGCACGTTGCGAAGACGCAGCGGTCCATACCAGCGCCACGGGCGCACCGCCAGCAGGAGGGCGGCACCGCCGGCCGTGCGGACGGCGTACGTGACGCCGCTGGGGTCGCCCAGGCCGCTCATCAGCGCCAGCCACAGCGCGAACGGGGCGACATGCGCCCAGGTCGGCGCGTCCCGCCAGGGCTTCCGCCACGCCAGCGCCGCGATCGCGGCGGCCGCGCCGGCCGCGATCGCCCAGGGCGTGTCGTCGCCCAGCAGGTGCGCGATGAAGAAGAAGACCACGAACGGGAGGATGTGGGCCCAGAACGGGACCTCCTCCCGGCACGACGACGACCGTTCGACCTCCTCGACCATCCCCACACCATAGCGCGCTTTTCCGGGATGCCAAGATCGAACGGCAGACGATTCCGGCGGACTTGCGCAACGGGGGCCGCCGATGCATTGTAGTCGCTCGCACGACGGCGCGGATGCCATCAAGAAGGAGCAAGGGAACATGAGCGAAGGTCTGATCGAACTTACGGGCGCGAACTTCGTGTCGGAGACCGCGAAGGGAATCACCCTGGTCGACTTCTGGGCCCCCTGGTGCGGCCCGTGCCGCATGCAGACGCCGATCCTCGAGCGCCTGGCCCCGAAGGTCGCCGGCAAGGCCCGGATCGCCAAGGTCAACGTGGACGAGGAGCAGGCGATCGCGATCCAGTACAACGTCCGGAACATCCCGACGCTGCTCCTGATCAAGGACGGCCAGGTGGTGCAGCAGATGGTCGGCCTGCAGCAGGAGGCGAAGCTGCAGCAGTTGATCGAGAACGCCTGATCCTCGCCATGCCCCTCTACGAATACCGGTGCGCCTCGTGCGGCGGGGCGTGCGAGATCCTCGTGCGGTCGGCGGACGAGAAGCCGGCCTGCCCGGCGTGCGGCTCGAAGAAGCTCTCGAAGCAGTTCTCGACGTTCGCCGCGGCCGTCGCCGGCCCCGCGTTGCCCTCGTGCGCCTCGGGGGCCTGTGCGACGGGTGCCTGCTCGACCGGCGGCTGTTCGACGGGCGCCTGCCCGTTCAACTGACGCCGCCGGGCCACGCCTCGATCGCCCGCCACGCCCCGTGCATGTCGGCCGCGATCCGGTCGGCTCCGGCCTCGCGCAGACGTCCGGCCGGGAAACTCGACGTCACCCCGATGCACCCGGCGCCGGCCGACCGGGCGGCCCGGATGCCGTTGGGGGCGTCCTCGACCACGACGCAGGACGCGGCCGGCAGCCCCACCGCCGCCGCCGCCTTCAGGAAGATCTCGGGATCGGGCTTCTTGCGGACGATGTCGTCGCCCGTGATGCAGGCGTCGAACTGCGCCGCCGGCAGGCCGATCTCGCGCAGGTTGCCCTCGAGCTTCACGCGGTCCGCGCTCGTCGCGACCGCCGTCTTCAGGCCGCGGGCGCGGCAGGCGTGGACGAACTCCACCGCGCCGGGCAGGGGGCCGAGCCGGCCGCGGATGATCTCGAGGTAGATCGCATAGGTCCGGGCCTTGTCGTCCGGCATGCGCAGCGTCACCCCGTGCTTCTCCGCGACGCCGCCGAGGTAGCGGTCCTCGCCCGCGCCGACGAACGGAAGGAAGTCGTCCGGGTGGACCGTCGCGCCGTGGCGCTCGAGGAACATGCGGCAGGCCGCCTCGCAGATGAAGGGCTCCGAGTCGCAGAGCACGCCGTCCATGTCCAGCAGCACGCCGCGCAGCCCGCCCGGTCCGTCGTTCGGTTTCATGGCCGGCGAGACTACGGGCGCCCCGCCCGCGGGTCAACCAACCCCAACTTGAAACTTGAATCTTGGAACCCGAAACCGGAATCTCGGCCCATGGGAAAGGAGCCCCAGCCAATGAACGCCGTCTCCCGCCGGAAATTCCTCGCCTCGACCGCCGCCGCCACCGCCGTCGCCGCGACGCCGGGCTGCGTCACCGCCGCCGTCCGCGCCCGCGCGATCGGCGCGAACGACCGCCTCCGCATCGGCCTGATCGGCTCCGGCAGCCGCGGGGTGGGGGCGCACATGACCTCGGTGAAGAAGTTCGCGAAGGAGATGAACGTCGAGTTCTCGGCGGTCTGCGACCCGTGGCGGCTGGCGCGCGAGAACGCGGCGGCCAAGGCGAAGGAGTGGTTCGGGCGCGACCCGAAGCAGTTCGTGTCCTACCGCGACCTGCTCGCGTTCGACGAGATCGACGCGGTCATGATCGCCTCGCCCGACCACGTGCACACGACGCACCTCGAGGCGGTGGCGAAGGCCGGCAAGCACGTGTACGTCGAGAAGCCGATGGCGACGGAGTTCGACCGTCTCGTGCGCGCCGTGGATGCGGTCAAGGCGTCGGGCGTCGTCTGCCAGGTCGGCACGCAGATCCGCAGCCTGCCGTCGATGGTCGGCGCGCGCGACCTCGTCCGGTCCGGCATCTTCGGCACGATCACGCGGGTCGAGGAGGTCCGGAACGCGGAGCGGCCCTACTGGTACTCGTACCTGAAGGATGCCCGGGCGGAGGACGTCGCGTGGGACGAGTTCCTCGCCGACCGCCCGCGCCGCCCGTTCCGCGCGGACATCTTCACCGGCTGGTACGGCTACTACGACTTCTCGCAGGGGCCGGTCCCGGGGCTCGGGAGCCACTACATCGACCTCGTCCACTCCATGACCGGCGCGAAGACGCCCGAAAGCTGCGTTTGCCTCGGCGGGACCTTCTACTGGAAGGACGCGCACAAGTTCACGGCGCCCGACCAGTGCCAGGCCTTGTGGACCTATCCCGAGGGCTTCCTCGTCAGCTACGTGACCAACTTCGGGAGCAGTGCCGGGAATCTCAAGCGCCTGTACGGCGACAAGGGGATGCTGAAGTTCGACAACTGGTCCGCCCCGACCTACAGCGCCGAGGGCGGTCCGAAGCGCGACGGCTCCATCCGCGGCGAGAACGAGGTCAAGCCGACCGAGCACCCCGACCACTGGCTCGACTGGCTCCAGTGCATCCGCAACGGCGGCACGCCCAACGCGCCGATCGAGGCCGGCTTCCAGCACGCCGTGGCCGTCCTCATGGCGATGAAGTCCTACGAGACCGGCCGCAAGGTCGTCTACGACGCGAAGACCCGGACGATGCGGACGGCGTAGCGTCGGTGCGTCCGGGAAGATGCGGAAGAGGAAGCTCGTGCGCAGCCGTGCCGTCCGAGGTCGCCTCGCGGGGACGGACCGGTCATGAGGGTGTGGGTCCGGCCGGAAACGCAACGCGGCGGCTCATCGCGGTCTTCTTATGTCCGGGGCCATCGGGCGCGCCATCGCGCGGATTCCATCCCCGGCCGTCACCAAGGTGTAACATTATCGGATGCGGTCGCACTCGAGAATGTTACACATGGATCGTGCGCCGTTTCTGATGCCAGGCGACTCGCGCCTTGCGCCGCCGGAGACGGATCTCTCCGCGTCCCGCGACACGAGGTCGCGGGGGCGCGGTCCGGAAACGGAGACGCGTCCGGGTCTTCCCCTCCTCGCCGTTTGCGCCCGTGGGCAGGGGTGGTGGTTGTGCTGGGCGGTCTCGTCCTGGCGGGCGCAGTTCGGTTCAGGATTCTGTTGGTGATTCGATAAGGCACAGGTCTCGGTCGTGCTCTTCTGGGCATTCCGCACGGGTTTCAGCGCGATGTCCGGGGCCGTCGGACACACCATCGCGCGGATTCCATCCCCGCTTGGCGTTTTCAAGGTGTAACATTATCGGATACGGTCGCACTCGATAATGTTACACATGGATCGTGCGCCGTTTCCGGGATCAGGTGTAACATTGTTGGATGCGGTCGCATCCATTAATGTTACACATGGAAGACAGGAATCCGTGCTGGGGGCCGGCGTGCCGGTGTTGTCCCCGAGCCGTGTCCCGGCTGTGTGGCGGTTGACCGCGCCGGGGTTCCGCATCAGCATCCGGGCGCGATGGGAGATCGATCATGAGATGGCTGACGGCGTTCGCGTGGATCGGCGTGGCGGCGGCGACGGCGTGCGGGGCGGCGGAACTGCCCGAGGCGTCCTGGCAGAAGCTGCCTCGGTGGCGCGGATTCAACCTGCTCGAGAAGTTCAACGTCGGGAAGAACGAGCCGTTCCGCGAGGACGACTTCCGGATGATCTCCGAACTCGGGTTCAACTTCGTGCGGCTGCCGATGGACTACCGCTGCTGGATCGTCGGCGGCGACTGGCGGCGGTTCAACGAGGCGACGCTCAAGGAGATCGACCAGGCCGTGGAGTACGGACGGAAGCACGGCGTCCACGTGCTGCTGAACTTCCACCGCGCGCCGGGCTACACGGTGGCGAGCCCGAAGGAGGCGAAGTCGCTGTGGACCGACCCCGAGGCGCAGGAGGTCTGCGCCCTGCACTGGGGGACCTTCGCCCGGCGCTACAAGGGCATCCCGAACCGCAACCTCAGCTTCAACCTTCTCAACGAGCCGTCGGGCGTCGAGGCGGAGGCCCACGCGGCGGCGATCGGCAAACTGGTCGCGGCGATCCGCGCCGAAGACCCGGAGCGGCTCGTCATCTGCGACTCGCGCCAGTGGGGCAACGCGCCGAGCGACGAACTGATCCCGCTGAAGGTCGCGCAGGCGACCCGTGGCTACCAGCCGATGGAGGTGACCCACTACAAGGCGTCCTGGGTCGGCATCAAGGAATGGACGAAACCCTCGTGGCCGATGCTCGACGCTTCCGGCTGGCTGGCGGGGCCGGGGAAGAAGAAGGAAGGCGCCCCGCTGCGCATCGAGGGGCCGTTCGAGGGCGTCACGACGATGCGCGTCCGCGTGCACGAGGTCTCCGCGCATTCGAAGCTCGTCGTGCAGGCCGACGGCCGGCCCGTCTTCGAGCACGTGTTCCGGTGCGGCCCCGGGACCGGCGAATGGACGAGGGCGGTCTACCGGCCGCAGTGGAAGGACTACCAGAACGTCTACGACCGCGACTACGAGGTCCCGGTGCCCGCCGGCACCCGGGTTCTGGTGCTGGACAACGTCGAGGGCGACTGGATGACCGTGAGCGAGGTGGCCCTGCGCGGGGCCGGCGGTGACGGGGCCGCCGCCGTTCTACGCCCGGCCTACGGGCAGAAGCCGGCGGTTCTGACCTATCGTCCCGGCGCATCGCCGGCCCTGCAGGCGCCGGGGCCCTCCGGTCGCGCGTGGCTGGAGGAGCGGTGCATCGCGCCGTTCCGCGAACTGCAGGGAAAGGGCGTGGGCGTGATGGTCGGCGAATTCGGCGCGTTCAACCATACGCCGCACCCGGTGGTGATGCGGTGGATGGCCGACTGTCTCGCGAACTGGAAGGACGCGGGATGGGGCTGGGCGATGTGGAACTTCCGGGGGCCGTTCGGAGTGCTCGACAGCGGGCGCGGCGACGTCGTCTACGAGGACTTCCAGGGCCACAAGCTCGACCGGGCGATGCTCGACCTCCTGCGGGCGAATTGAGTTCCGCCCGCCGCCACGGCATACTGACACCCTTTTCGAGGACTACGGATGAAGCCAGCACTGGGAATCGATTTCGGCGGGACGGCGGTGAAACTCGCGGTCGTGGACGAGCGCGGGACGATCGTCGCGGAGGACGGGTTTGCGACGGCGGGGCTCGAGGGCGTGCCCGGCTGGATCGCGGCGGTCGCGGACGCCGCGTCGCGCATGGGCGTCAACCCCGCGGCGATGGCCCGCTCGCTCGCGGGGATCGGCGTCGGCGTGCCCGGCTTCGTCGACTTCGACCGCGGCTTCATCCACAACCTCACCAACGTGCCCGGCTGGAAGGCCGTCGGTCTCGCCGGCCTGCTCCGCAAGCGCTTCGGCGTGCCGGCGGTGGTCGACAACGACTGCAACGCGATGGTCCTCGGCGAGTGCCGCTACGGCGTCGGCAAGGGCTACCGCCACGCCGTCTTCCTGACTCTGGGGACGGGCGTCGGCGGCGGGATCCTGATCGACGGGCGCGTCTTCCGCGGCGCCCACTCGATGGCCGGCGAGATCGGGCACGTGCCGATCGACCTGCACGGCGTCCGCACGCCGACCGGGCGGGGCGGGCTCGAGCAGTACGTCGGCAACCGGCAGATCGTCCGCAAGGCGCGCGCCGCGCTCCGCGGCCGGCGATCCTCGATGCCCGCGATGGTCGGCGGCGACCTGCGCAGGCTGACGCCGCGCCACATCGCCGAGGCCGCCGCGAAGGGCGATGCCGTCGCGCGCGAGGTCTTCGACTACGTGGCCGACTGCCTCGCGACGGCGCTGGCGGGCGTGACCTACCTGCTGCAGCCCGAGGCGTTCATCATAGGCGGCGGCGTCGCGGCCGCCGGCCCGGTGCTTTTCGGCCCGCTGCGCAAGCGGCTGGACGACCGCCTGAGCCCGTACTTCGCCGAGCGCATCAAGATCCTCCCCGCGAAGCTCGGCAACCGCGCGGGCGTGGTCGGCGCCGCCTCGCTGATTCTGCGGGCCTGAGCGTGAAACGGCCCCTCGTGCAGCGGCGGACCGTGCTGGTCACCGGATGCTCGTCGGGCATCGGGCTGGCGACGGCGAGAGTTCTCCGGGGGCGCGGGTGGGAGGTTGTGCCCACGGCCCGGTCGGACGAGGACCTCGCGATGCTGCGGGCGGACGGCTTCCGTCCGGTGCGGCTCGACGTGGGCGACGGCGCGTCGGTCGCCGCCTGCGTCGCGGAGACGATGGAGATCCTCGGCGGCGCGGTCGGCGGTCTCGTGAACAACGCGGGGATCGGCGTGCCGGGCCCGCTGGAAGAGCTCCCGCGCGATGCATTGCGCCGCCAGTTCGAGGTCAACGTCTTCGGCGCGCAGGATCTGGCCAACCGCTTCATCCCCGTCATGCGCAGGCAGGGGTGGGGGCGGATCGTCAACGTCAGCTCGGTCCTGGGCCGGATCGTCCAGCCTATGACCGGCGCCTACTGCGCGAGCAAGTTCGCCCTCGAGGCGCTGTCCGACGCGCTCCGCGTGGAGCTCTGGAGCTCCGGCATCGGCGTGAGCCTGGTCGAGCCGGGGCCGATCGTCTCCGAGTTCCGCCGCAACGCCGCGGCGACGGCGGAGGCCTCGCTCGACATCGACGGGTCGCGCTACGCCGCGCACTTCCGCAGCGAGATCGAGCGCCGCAAGAAACAGGTGAAGAAGCCCGACGGCTTCACCCTCGGTCCCGAGGCCGTGGCCTCGCCGATCGCCCACGCGCTGGAGTCCGCGCATCCCCGCCGCCGCTACGGCGTCACGATCCTGGCCCATGCCGGGGCCTTCGCGGCGCGCTTCGTGCCGCCGGCCTTCCTGGACTGGGTCAACCGGCGCGGTCTGCCCGGCGAAGGCCGCTAGGCGGACGGGCTTCCGGCGCGGGCCGCCGGGTGCCGGATAGGAAGCGCCGCGGACTGTCGCCTCGACATCGGCGCACCGTTTGCGCATCCTCGGCGCGCCATGACACACAAGCGGGACGGCGTGCGGGCGGAGCGGGTGCCGTTGGAACGGGCGGCGCCGCCGGACTCGTCGAAGGTCCTGAATCCATCCCCCGGCGGCTTCCCGGCCGGTGTGCCGGTCGCGCTGGTGATCCTCGCCGCGGGGAAGGGGACGCGGTTCGGGACGGCGCCGAAGTGCGTGCAGCCGGTGCGCGGCGTTCCGCTCGCGCGCCACTCCATCGACGCCTTCCGCCGTGTGCATCCGGCTCCGTGCATCTGCCTGGTCGGCCACGCGCACGGGGAGGTCATGGGCAGGCTCGGCGCGGACAACACGTACGTGCTCAGCGCGAACCCGACCGGCGGCACGGCGTTCGCGGCGTTCGAGGCGCTGGGCGTGACGGGGCTGGAGGCGGCGGACCCGCTGCTCGTCATCACGATGGGCGACCGCGTCGTGCCGGAGTGCATCTTCCGGCGGCTGCTGGAGACGCACCGGGCCGGGGAGCGCGAGGCGGACCTGACCCTGCTGTCCGTCCGCTACGTTCCGCCCGCGCAGCACGGCAAGGGCCGCATCCTGCGCGGGGCGTCGGGGCGGATCGAGCGCATCCTCGAGCAGCGCGACATCGATGCGATCGCCGATCCGGCGGCGCGCCGCCGCTACGACGAGATCACCGAGGGCAACTGCCCGCTCTACATCGTGCGGGCGCGCGGGCTGCGGCGGCTCGGGGACCTGCACAACGACAACGCGCAGGGGCAGTACTACATCACGGACCTCGTCGCGAGGATCGCGGGCGGCGGCGGCGACGTGCGGACCCTGACGGTGACGGAGGATGAGCCGGAATACGCGCTGCTCTGCTCCGACGTGACGCGGCCGGCCGACCTCGCGCGCCTCGAATCGCTCCTCGCCGCGCGCGAGTCGGGGGGGACGTCCGCCGGCTCCTCCGCCGCGGCGGCCGCGGAGGCGATCGCCGCCGATCGCGCGCCCGGCCAGACCGCGTCCATCGCGGCGCAGTTGCGGGAGATCCACGAGGCCGCGGTGCGCGAGGGCATGGGCTTCGACGCCGACCGTCCCGCCGCGATCGGCATCTCCGGCGGGCGACTTCGGATCGCCTTCATGCACCCGGACATGGGCAGGTTCTACGGGCCGGCCTGGCAGATGCCGACCGGCGCCGCCGACGCCGCCGGGCGTCAGCAGATCGCGCTCGTCGCGCAGGACTCGGAGGACGGCCACATCCGCCACTTCCCCGCGGCGCTGCAGTTCCGCGAGAAGATCGACGCCGTGCCCGCCGCCAATCCCGGCATGTACCCGGGCGAGGACATCGACGACCTCTACAAGTACGAGGAGTTCGGCACGCGGATGGCCGAGCGCATGCTGCTGTCGCTCGGCTACTTCTCGGAGCAGGAACTCCAGGCGCGCCGCGGCAAGGGCCTGCCGCTGCCGCCGCCCTCGCTCTGGGTCGCCAACAACATGCGGCGGCCGTTCTCGCTCATCTGCAACGCGATCGCGTCGATGCGCACGCTGCGCCGGGGGCCGGAGGGCGAGCGTGTCCAGCAGCGCCTCGGCATGAACCGGTTCCGCGGCCTGCGGATCGCGTCGACCGGGGCGATCCCGCGCGGCGGGTTCTCGAGCTCGTCGGCGCTGACGGTGGCGGTGAAGAACGCGATCAACGTGCTCTACGGGCTGGGCATCCCCCCGGACACGCTGGTCCATCTCGCCTGCCAGGCCGAGTACGGCACGGGCGTCCGCGCCGGCTCGCTCGACCAGGCGACGGAGCAGAAGGGCAAGCACGGGCAGGGGGCGCTGATCTCGTCCAACCCCCGCGACAACTACCGCACGATCGGCGTCTTCCCGGTGCCGGCGGACCGGTTCCGCATGATCTTCCCGTTCAGCGTCGATCGCGACCGCGAGGCCTGGCGGTGGTCCGGCGGGGCCTACGCGGCCGACGCGACGACCGCCGTGCCGACGACGACGGAGATGCGGAAGCTGACCGGCAAGGCGGCGGAGATGGCCGCGATCCTGACGCGGCTTCCGCTGCAAACGGACTTCTTCGCGCTGGTCGAGGAGGATCTGGTCCGCGACGGCGAGATCGGGCCGGCGACGCGCGCCCGCGTCTGCGGGCTTCTCCGCTCGCTGCCGCTGTGCGCCTCGCAGGATGACCTGCGGATCCGGTTGATGGCCGGGCGCGACGACCTCGCGGCGCAGTGGTCCGCGGAGCCGGGCGTCGGCGCCGCCGACGCCGCCGCGCGTGCGGACGTGGCGATCGCCGCGCTGTTCGCCGGCTGGCGGACGCCGCGGCTGCGCCGCAGGCTGGCCGGCGGGAGCGTGGTCGAGGAGGACGGCGTGCCGCTGCGCGCGATGGTCGCCTACCTCTTCCTCGAGGTCGCGCGCTGCTTCCGCATGATCCGCCATCCGGAGGAGTGGATCGGGTCCGTCACCCGCTCGCAGCGGGGCGACCGCTCGTTCGTCATCGACCCCGCCCGCCTGCCGCCGGCGGAGGAGCTGGTCGTCCGGGCCGGGTGGGAGCGCGGCCTCGAGGGCCCGCCGCTGCTCGACGCCTGGCTCGCGCGCGCGGGCGCCGTGCCCTTCGATTTCAACCGCGGTCTTTCCGACGCCGACCTCGACCGCGCCGGCGGTCCCGCCTTGGCCGACATCGAGGGCGGCAGCTTCTTCCGCGGACTCGCGTTGCTCGACCTGGTCGAGGCGATGCTCAAGCGCGCCTTCGGCGACGATGCGACCGCGATCCGCGTCAACGCCGCCGGGCAGGGCGACTACTTCCAGGTCCACATCGACACCACGCGGGTCGGGATCGACGCGGTGAAGGACTTCATCCGCCGCGCGTTCTACCAGCGCTTCGACCTGGCCCCCGCGCTCCAGTTCGTCGAACCCCATCCCGGCGGCGGGGCCGTCGGCGTCCGCCTCGACCGCTTCGACATGCTGCCGGACGTCGTCCGCCATCTCGAGATCCTCGGGTGCGGCGAGGCGCGGATGGCGTGAGGTCGCGTTTCCCAGGGCCGGCGATCGTGGCGGCGACGGTCGCCCTCGCGGCGGCCGGGCCGTTCGTGGTCGCGCGGACCGCCGTCGCGGCCGGGGCCCCGCCGTGGCCGGACCTTTCCAGCATCCCTGCCGATCTGGAGATTCCTCCGCTCGCTCACGCGCCGCCGGGACCGGGACGGCGCGTGAAACAGACGTTGCCTTCGTGGCGCGGGACCGGGGTGTATCACGTCGTCTGGCTGCCGGTCGACTGGCAGCCCGCGCAGCGGCTCCCGGTGATCGTCGAGTACGGCGGGAACGGCGGATTCCGCAACGGGTACGGCGACACCTGCACCGGGTTGCCGGAGGACTGCAAGCTGGGCTTCGGCATGTCGGCGGGGAAGGGCTTCATCTGGTTGTGCCTGCCGTTCCTGGATGGCAAGGGCGATTCGGTTGCGATCACCTGGTGGGGCGATCCGCCGTCGTACGACGTGCAACCCACGTTGGACTACTGCCGCGAGGCCGTTGCGGCGGCCTGCCGCGATCTCGGCGGCGACCCCGGGCGCGTCGTGCTTTGCGGGTTCTCGCGCGGCGGGCTCGCCTGCAACCTCGTGGGCCTGCATGACGATGCCATGGCGCGCCTTTGGTGTGCGTTCGTGCCCTACGCCGGGTACGAGGACGTCCGGGTTCAGCGACGGTATCCGGGCGCCGACCCCGTGAAGGCGATGGCACGTCTGCGGCGGCTCGGCGACCGCCCTCAGTTCATCTGCCAGGAAGGCGCCGGCCCCGAGGAGGCGCGCCGCCAGTTGTCCGAGGTCCTGCCCGGGGGCGATCTGACCTTCGCATCCACCGGCTTCCGCAATCACAGCGATGCCTGGGTGCTCCGTCCCAGTGCGGCGCGGAGCCAGCTCCGCGCGTGGCTCGAGAAGGCGGTCGCGCGGTGAACGTCTTCCGTGCGCGCCGGTGAACCTGCGAACCCCGGCGCCTCCGGACCTCGTCAAACCGCTTGCCTTGTCGGCGCGGGAGGCTGAGAATCGGACCCGAGGACGAGCCATGCATGCACCCATCGACCGTCGTTCCTTCCTGAAGACCACCACCGCGGCCGGCGCCGGGCTCTCGCGTGCCGCCTCGCGTCTGGCCCCGCTGCTGGCGGCCGCCGCCGCGCCGGCCCCCGCCGCCCCGGGCGTCGCGGCGCCGTCGGCGGCGAAGCCCGCGCTGCTCGGCGGCGCGCCGGTCCACACGGGCGGCTGGTCGCGGTGGCCCCAGTGGCGGGAGGCGTGGGAGGACGACCTCCTCAAGGTCTACCGCAGCGGCAAGTGGTTCCGGGGCTCCGACACGCGGGTGGAGGATTTCGAGACGGCCTACGCGAAGCTGCTCGGCGCGAAGAAGTGCCTCGCGACCGCCAGCGGCACGACGGCCCTGATGGTCGCGCTCCACGTGATGGACGTCGACGCCGGCGACGAGGTGATCGTGTCGCCCTACACGTTCATCGCGACCTACAACGCGATCCTCAACGCGCATGCGCTGCCGGTGTTCGCGGACACCGACCCCGCGACGCTCAACATGGACCCGGCGACGATCGAGAGCCGCATCACCGACCGGACGCGCGCGATCATGCCGGTGCACATCTTCGGGATGTCGTGCGACATGGACCCGATCCTCGCGATCGCGAAGGCGCGGGGCTTCGCGGTGGTCGAGGACGCCTGCCAGGCCTGGCTGGCCGAGTACAAGGGGCGCAGGTGCGGCACGATCGGCGATCTCGGCTGCTTCAGCTTCCAGGAGTCGAAGCACCTGCCCGCCGGCGAGGGCGGCGCCGTGGCCGGCATGAGCGAGGCGCTGATCGACAAGTGCAACTCGTTCCACAACTGCGGCCGGGCGTGCGGCACGAACAAGGGATCGGGGAGCTTCACCCGGGGGAACAACTGCCGGATGACGCAGGCCCAGGCGGTGATCCTGCTCCAGCAGCTCGGCAAGCTGGTCGAGGACACGGCCGTCCGCCGCCGCAACGCGGACTACCTCGGCGAACAGCTCCGGCAGATCCCGGGGATCCAGACCATGCGGCTGCCGGAGGGAAGCCGCCCGGTCTGGCACCTCTACCCGTTCCGCTACGGCGCCACCGAGTTCGCCGGGCTCTCCCGCGATGCCTTCATGAAGGCGCTCAACGCCGAGGGAATCCCGTGCTCGAGCGTGTACCGCGAACAGTACTTCGACGGCCTGCTCGACGAGGCCATCGCCTCGCGCGGCTTCAAGCGCCTCTGGAGCGCCCAGCGGCTGAAGGCCTATCGCGAGAGCCTCAAGGACCTGCGCGGAAACCAGCAGGTGTGCGCGACGACGGTGGCTCTGCCGCAGACCCTGCTGCTCTCCGACCGGGCCGGCGTCGATCACATCGTGGAGGCGATCCGGAAGATCCGGGTCAACGCCGCCGCGCTGGCGAAGGCCTCATGACCGGGAGACGACCATGACGACGCCCCGCGACCGGGATTCGAAGTGGACGCGGCGGAGCTTCCTGAGGACCGGCGGCGCCGCGACGGCCGGGCTGGCGGCGGCCCGCGGGGCCCGCGCCGGGGCGCTGGCGATCGACGGCGGGCCGAAAACCGTGACGGTGTCGCCGCAGAAGGTGTCGGCGCTGACGCGCTGGCCGCGCTACGGCGCCGCCGAGAAGGGCCGGCTGCACGAACTGATCGACTCGGGCGCGTTCTACGACGAGCTGCCGCTCTTCGAGAGCGAATGGCAGGCCTACACGCAGGCGCCGTTCGTCAAGGCGCACATGAACGGGTCCAGCGCGCTGACGAGCATGTACTTCGCGCTCTCCCTCGACGTGCCCCCGGGCAGCGAGGTTCTCGTGCCGACCTACACGTTCTTCTCGGCGTGCCTCGCGATGCGCTTCTCGAACCTGGTGCCGGTCTTCGTCGACATCGACCCGGAGACCGCGTGCTTCGACCTCGAGGATGCGAAGCGGAAGCTGACGCCGCGCGTGTGCGCCGTCGAGGCGATGCACTCGTGGGGCCTGCCGTGCGAGATGGACCGGATCTGCGGGTGGGCGAAGGAGAAGGGGATCGTGCCGCTCGAGGATTGCGCGCACGCGCACGGCGCCTCGATGCAGGGGCGCAAGGTCGGCACCTGGGGCGAGATGGCGATCTTCAGCTTCCAGGCGTCGAAGCCGCTCCCGTGCGTGGAGGGCGGCATGGGCATGTACCGGACGCGCGAGTACTACGAGCGGGCGTCCGCCTTCGGACACTACGAGGCGCCGGCGAAGTTCGCGAAGGACAGCCCGGTGCGCGCGTACGCGAACACCGGCTACGGGCAGAAGTACCGCATGCACCCGTTCGCCGCGGCGGTCGCGCGGATGCAGCTGAAGGGGCTCGACGAGGTGAACGCGATCGCGAAGCGAAACGTGCGCGCCCTCAACGACCGGCTGGTGCAGCTGCCGGGCATCCGGGAACCCCGCTGCCGGCCCGACCAGGACCGCGTCTACTACCACGCGAACATGCTGCTGATGGACTTCCGGAAGCTCGGCGTCTCCCGCGACCGCCTCGTGAAGGCGCTGGAGGCCGAGGGGGTTCGCGCGAGCTTCTGGGACTACCCCCAGCAGCACACGCACCGGATCTACGCCGAGGCGAAGTGGTGGCACCACCCGCCGGTGATCCCGGAGCGCATGCCCGGGTGCGAGTACGTCAACGCGAACCACCTCTTCCTCCCGCTGATGTACGGCGAGGCGCAGGAGCTGGTCGAGCAGTACGCGGTCGCGTTCGAGAAGGTCTGGGCGCGCCGCGCGGCGCTGACGTAGGAACCGCCTCGGAGGTTGCGCGATGCGCGAGACGACCCGTCCGCCGACGGCCCCCTGGGCGGCCTGCATCATGCCCCGTCCCGGCGCCTCCCCGGCGGCGGAGGCGGCCGATCCCTTCCAGCCCGCGCGGCGGCTGGTCGCGGAGAGGTTCGATTCGGGGTTTCCCAAGGCCCACGACACCTACAACGGGATGCTCTGCGGAAGCGACGGGCGGATCTACTACGTGCTCAGCGCGGAGCCGCACGACGTCGGCGGGCGGATGTATGTCCTCGACCCCGCGACGGACTCGGTGTCGCTGATCGGCGATCTCACCGAGGCGTGCGGCGAGAAGGGGGCGAAGTCCATCGCCCAGGGCAAGAGCCACGTCAACTTCGTCGAGTCGGAGGGCCGCCTCTTCTTCGCGACGCACATCGGCTTCTACAGCCTCGTCGACGGGATGGAGACGATGGGCATCCCCCCGCGCGGCTGGACCCGGTACCCCGGCGGCCACCTGCTGGCCTGGGACATGAAGTCCGGTTCGTTCGAGGATCTCGGCCTCGCGCCGGAGGGCGAAGGGGTGCTGACGTTCGCGATGGACCCGGCGCGCGGGCGGATGTTCGGCCTCACGTGGCCGGGCGGCATGTTCTTCCGGTTCGACCTGGCGACGAGGACTCTGAGGAACTTCGGCAAGGCCTGCGCGGACGGCGAGGCCGCGAAGGGGGAGCGGTATCGGACGGTGTGCCGGTCCATCGCCGTGGACCCGGCGGACGGTTCGGCCTACTTCAGCACCTCGGAGGGCGACATCCTCCGCTACCGCGCCGACCGCGACGCCGTCGAACGCATCGAGGGCGAGGACCTCCGGAAGGACTACTTCGGCCTGTACGATCCGGCCAACCCCGGCCACATGGGCTACAACTGGCGGCAGACGTTCCACCGGCCGGCCGACGGCATGATCTACGGCGTGCACGGCAATTCCGGCTACCTCTTCCGCTTCGACCCGCGCAGGCAGCGCATCGAGGTGCTCGACCGGCTCACGTCCGACGTGTCGAAGCGCAGCGGCATGTTCGACCAGTTCAGCTACGGCTACCTCGGCTTCGCGCTCGGGCCGGACGGCGACACGATCCACTACCTCACCGGCGGCCCGATCTACGAGGATGGGAGGCGGGTGAAGGGCAGGGACAGCATCGCCATGGGCGCCGCGAAGGGGCTGGAGAACCTGCACCTGGTCACCTGGCACATCCCGACCGGGCGGTGCCGGGACCACGGCGCGATCTTCTATCCGGACGGCACGCGCCCGCTGTACGTGAACTCGATCGCGATCGGGACGGACGGCAGCGTCTACTCGCTCGCGCGGGTGCCGGACGCCGCGCGCGTACGCACCGACCTGTTCCGCGTCAAGGGGCCGTTTCCGCCGTGAGCGCGCGGGCCAGGGCCTTCGCCGCGCTCCTCGCCGCGGTCGCGTGCGTTTCCGTTCGGGGCGACGGACTTCGCCTGGCCGTGTTCGATGCGGATATCACGCCCCCGGTCGGCAGCGCGATGGCCTACGATCCCGTGGTCCGCGTCGGGGAGATGACGCTGCGCGGCCGCGGCGTCGTGCTGCTCGGCGCGGGACGTCCGATCGTGCTCTGCGCGCTGGACTGGATCGGTGTCTACAACGGGGCGCATGACCGGGTCCGGGCGGAGCTGGCCCGTGCCGCGGACACGGATCCCGACCGCGTGGCCGTGCATTGCGTGCACCAGCACGATGCGCCCCGCATGGGGACGGACGCCGAGGCGATCCTGCGGGAGAACGGATGGCCGGCCGGAGCGTGGGACAGCGCGCACACGCGCCCGGCGATCCGTCGCGTCGCCGCGGCGCTCCGGGCCTCGCTGACGAACGCGCAGCCCGTCACCCATGCGGGGTGGGGCGTCGCGCGCGTGGAGTGCGTCGCTTCGAACCGCCGGATTCCGGGTCCGGACGGACACATCCAGACGCGCTTCACGACGGAGCGGAACCCGGAGAAGCGGGCGGCCCCGGAGGGCGTCATCGATCCCGAGGTCAGCGTCGTGAGCCTCTGGAACGGCGAGGCGCCCGTGGCGGTCCTCAGCTACTACGCGTGCCACCCGCAGAGCTACTACCGGACCGGCGTGCCGAGCCCCGACTTCCCCGGCATCGCGCGCTTCATCCGCGGTCAGGGCGTGCCGCAGGCGCTGCACGTCCACTTCACCGGCGCCGCGGGCAACGTCGGCGCCGGCAAGTACAACGACGGATCGAAGGAGAACCGCATGCTGCTGGCGCAAAGGCTGGCGGACGGCATGAAGCGCGCGTTCGAGGCGACAGCGAAGACGCCGCTGGGGGTGGGGGACGTGGACTGGCGGTCCGAACGGGTCCGGATCCCGGCGGCATCCCACGTCAGGGAGGACGAACTGGTGGAGCGCCTGAAGGCCGGTCCCGGGGCGCCCGGCGCGCCGGCGCAGCCCGATGCGTCGGCCGCCGTCCGCCTCGCGTTCCTCCGGCGCGTTCAGGCGGGTCACGAGACCCCGATGCCCTGTCTCCGGCTCGGCTCGATTCGCATCCTTCACATGCCGGGCGAGCTGTTCGTGGAGTACCAGATCGCGGCGAAGGCGATGCGGCCGGACCTGCATGTCGCGCTGGCGGCCTACGGTGACGGGGGACCCGGTTACATCGGGACGGCCAGGGCCTACGCCGAGGCCGGAGGGTATGAGACGGAGCCGCGATCGAGTCCCGTTCCACCGGAGATCGAGGGCATCCTGACGGCCGCCGTGCGGCGGCTGCTGGATGCCGGCGCCGCCCCCTGAGAGGAGAGTCGCCATGCGCACGTGGATCCGGTTCCTCCTTCCCGCGCTTGCCGGCCCGGCGGTGACCTGCGCCGCGGAGTTTCGCGCGGGCGTTGCACGGACCGATGTCACGCCGCCGACGCCTTTCTGGCTCTCCGGCTATGCGGCGCGGACGAACCCCGCGACGGTCGTCCGGAACCGGCTCTGGGCCAAGGCGCTCGCGCTCGACGACGGCGAGGGGGGGCGCGCCATCATCGTCACGGCGGATGTCATCGGCTTTCCGCGCGAGATGACCGACGCGATCGCGGAGCGAATCGGGACGCAGCATGGGTTCCGGCGGGACCAGGTCCTCTTCAATGCGTCCCACACCCACTACGGGCCGGTGGTGAGGTCGAACCTCTCGACGATGTACGCGTTCGACGAGCCCGAGCGCGCGCGGATCCAGGCCTACGGCGGGCGCCTCATGGACGACATCGTCGCCCTCGTCGGCGCCGCGCTGGCCGACCGCTCCCCCGCCCGCATCGAGTGCGGGCACGGCCGCGCCGTATTCGCCGCCAACCGCCGCGAAGCGACGCCCGGCGGCGTGAAGCTCGGCGTCAATCCGTCGGGCCCGGTCGATCCCGACGTGCCCGTGCTGCGCGTGACCGCGCCCGACGGACGGTTGCGTGCGGTGCTCTTCGGCTACGCGTGCCACGGCACGACGCTGGCGGCGCGTTTCACGGAGATCGACGGCGATTTCGCCGGCTTCGCCCAGCGCGCGGTCGAGGCCGCCCATCCGGGCGCCACCGCCCTCTACATGATCCTCTGCGCGGCCGACCAGAACCCGAACCCGCGCGGCGAGTACGAGCACCTCGAGCGCCACGGCCGGGAACTGGCCGGCGCGGTCGAGGCCGTGCTGGCAGGCTCGATGAAGCCGGTGCGCGCGCCGGTCCGAACCGCGCACGGGATTGCGGATCTCGCGTTCGCGCCCCATACGCGCGAGGCGTTCGAGAAGGAGGCGGCCGGAACCGACGGGGCGGCGCCGACGCCGCACAAGAAGCGCCGCGCGCAGAAGATGCTGGAGGCCTACGACCGCGGCGAGCCGGTGCGGACGCTGCCGTTGCAGGTTCAGGCGATCCGTCTCGGCGACGACTTCACCCTGCTCGGCCTCAGCGGCGAGGTGGTGGTCGAGTACGCCCTGCGCGCCAAGGGCGAGTTCCCGGCGGAGAACCTCGCGGTCGCCGGTTACTGCAACGATGTCAGTTGCTACATCCCGTCCGCCGCGGTCCTGCGCGGCGGCGGCTACGAGCCGGACACGAGCATGATCTACTACGGCCAGCCCGGCCCCCTGTCGACGAACGTCGAGGAGGAGGTCTTCGCGGCGATCCGCCGGACCCTGCGCCAGGTCGGCGCGAAGTGACGCGGGCGGCGCGCCACGGGGATCCGGCGTTCGGCCCGCCCGGAAGATGACAACCGAATGGGGGCAACCGAATGGGGACGCGGCCGGGAGGGCCGCGCTCCGCGCGGCCGCACGCGGAACCACGGATAGCACGGATCCCACCGATTCGACGAGGACGGCCCGGAGAATGACAACCGAATGGGGGCAACCGAATGCGGACGCCGGATCGGGAGGGCCGCGCTCCGCGCGGCCGCGAACGGATCCGCGTGAACCGTTTGCCGCGCGCATCCCGCCGGGCTACAAGACGGTTTCGACACGTGCACGGTGGCGGGAGGACGCGATGAAGGCAATGATCGGACTGGGTCTGGCCGCGACCCTGGCGGCGGGCGCGGCGGTGCCGTGGGCGGACGGGCTCTACATCGGCAACGGCGGCGACTGGAGGCAACGCATCGCCATCACCGTGACCAACGCCGGCGGCCACGCGGTCGAGGGCGCTCCGGTCGAACTCGGCGTCGGAGCGGGTCCGGGCGAGATCGCACTGGCCGGGGCCGCCGCGGATGCGATCCGCGTGTGTGACTCGAACGGAACCGAGTTCCTTTGGGCGATCCGCGATGCGGCCGGCCGGCCGGTCCGCCGCGGTCCCATCCCCTCCGGCGCGACGCTGATCGTTCCGGTCGAGTGTCCTTCGGGCGCGTCGACGGCGCTCCACGTCTACTTCGACAATCCGTCCGCCTGGGCGGTGCCGGACTTCCTGGATGCGGCCGCGGGCTTCCGCAACGGCGGCGTCGAAGCCGGCGAGGGGGATACGCCGGAGGGGTGGGCGCATGACGGCGGGGATGATGCCCACGTCGCATCGTGGTCCACCGAGCGTCCGCGCTCGGGCGCGAAGTGCCTCAAGACCGTCGTGGCGCCCGGTGCGGAACCGACCTGGATCGCCACGCGCCAGCACGGGATCGGCGTCGCGGCCGGGGCGCGCTATGTCTTCCGGGCCTGGGTCCGCGCGGAGGGCGTGACGGGGAGCGTCGGCTGGTACGTCCATGTCGGCAACGCGAAGAAGCCGCTGGCGATCAGCCCGATGGCGACGGTCCCCGGCGGCACGTTCGACTGGCGCGAGGTGAAGCTGGAGTTCACCGCGCCCGCGGATGCCGACCGCGCCGACCTCGGCACCGTCCTGCGCGGCACCGGCGCCGCGTGGTTCGACGACGCCTCGCTCGAGCGCCTCGATGCCAGCCCGCTCCGCGCTGCAGCCTCCGCGCCGGAGCGAAGGCCGGAGTTCCGCGAAACCGGCGGCGATGCGCCGTGGCCGGCCGACGAGGGCGGGGCCGTGTGGACGTGGCGCTTCCCCGTGCGAGTGCGGAATCCCGGCGAAGCTCCGCTCGATGCCGGGCTGCTGGCGGTGGATCTCGCCGGGCCGCTGGCGCGTCTCCATGGGCGCGCGGATCCCGACCGGATCGTCGTGACGGACGGCGGCCGCGCCGTGCCGTTCAACCGGTTGGGGACGATCGTTCTCTTTCCCGCGACGGTCGAGGGCCGGTCGCTGCGCACGTTCCACGTCTGCTTCCGGCCCGGAGACGGGCGGGCGTCGTCCGCCGGCCCGGCCGTCCGCGAGTACGCCGCCAACCCCGCGCTGCCCGGCGGCGAGACGCGCGAGGCCGTGACCGGGGTGGAGCGGGCGGAGTACGAGCGGCTGCTGTCGGGCGCCGCGAACCTCGCGAGGAATCCGAGCTTCGAATCCGGCGCCGGGACGCCGGAAGACTGGACGGGGGCCGAACCGCGCGTCGGGGCGGGACGGGCCGACATGGCCGCCGAGGCGCCCGGTCTCTTCGGTGCGCGAGCGGTGCGGATGACGGTGCCGTCCGCCGCGGCGGGCGACTGGCGCGGATGGCGGCAGACGATCCCGGTCGGGCCCGGCCAGACGCTCCTGTTCGCGTCGTGGCTCAAGTGCCGCGACCTGGCCGGCGGCGGGCTCCAATTGCACGCCCACTGCCGCACCGCCGCGGGCGCGATGTGCTCGAGCGGTGCGTTTCAGGGCGCCGGACCCGGCATCTCCGGCACACGCGACTGGACGCTGGTGCAGGGGCTCTTCACGATGCCGGCCGACGCGGCGCGATTCGACCTGCACCTGACGATGAACGCCGCGGGCACGGCGTGGCATGACGGTGTCGTGGTCTGCCGCGTCACACCGGCCGTGGCCGGCGGCCTCCAGACGCGTCCGTCGTCCCCCGGATCCGGCCCCGCCGCGCGGCCGGTCAACGCGATCGTCAAAGTCTTCCGGGACGACGCTCCGCCGGCGTCAGCGGCGCCGGCGCGGCTCTCGGCGGCGCGGGGCGAGCGCGAGGCGCTGCAGATCGCGGTCCGGGGACCGCGGGCGGTTGCGGGCGTGCGCGTCGAGGCCCCCGCCCCGCGCGGCCGCTGGGGCCGGAGTCTTCCGGCGCCGGAGATCGGCGTCGTCGGGTATGTTCCGGTCGATCACGTGACGAGTTACTACCAGTCCGACAGCCCCGCGTGGCATCGCAAGTTCCCGACGCGGCAGGGCGCCTCCGACGGCTGGCCGGGCTGGTGGCCCGACCCGATCCTGCCGCGCGACGGATTCGACCTTGCCGCCAACGAGACGCAGCCCGTGTGGCTGACCTTCCGCGTGCCCGCCGACGCCCGGCCGGGGGAGTACCGCGGCACGGTCCGGTTCGCCGCCGGCGGAGCCGTTCTCGCCGAGGCGCCGTACACGGTCCGCGTGTGGAACTTCGCGCTGCCCGACGAGCGTCACGTCAAGGCGATCTACGACGTGCGGCCGAATCTCCGGTACTGGCAGCCGGCGGAGGGAACGGCGGACGAGGTGCGCCGCGCGATGTGGCGGTTCATGTCCGAACGCCGCCTGTGCCCCGACACGATCCGGCCCGAGCCGAAGCTCGCGTGGCGCGACGGGAAGGTCGAGGCCGATTTCGCCGCGTTCGACGAGGCCGCCGCGTACTACTTCGACGAGCTCCACATGCCGCACATGTACACGCCGTGGATGTTCTACGGTTTCGGCTGGGGACACCCGCCGTCCCCGAGGTTCGGCGAGACGCCGTACGAGGGCGAGTCGCCGTACGAGGGGGCCGACCGCGCGGTCCTGCGTCCCGAGTTCAAGCGCGCCTACCAGGCCTGCCTGAAGGCCTTCTGGGACCATCTCAAGGCGAGGGGATGGGACCGGAAATGCGTGCTCTACATCTCCGACGAGCCGTACGACAGCCAGGAACCCATCCGCCGCCAGATGAAGGCGCTCTGCGACATGATCCACGAGGTCGACCGCGCGATCCCGGTCTATTGCAGCACGTGGCATCACCAGCCCGAATGGGACGGCGTCCTCGACGTGTGGGGCGTCGGCCACGACGGCCGCGTGCCCGTGGCGAAACTCGCGGAGATCCGGAAGTCCGGCGCGCGCGTGTGGTGGACCACCGACGGACAGATGTGCACCGACACGCCCTACTGCGCGATCGAGCGCATGCTGCCGCACTACTGCTTCAAGTACGGCGCCGAGGCCTACGAGTTCTGGGGCATCGACTGGCTCACCTACGATCCCTACGAGTTCGGCTGGCACGCCTACATCCACCAGAGCGGCTCGCCGGGGACGTCGACCTGGGTCCGCTACCCGGCGGGCGACGGCTACCTCGCGTACCCCGGCCGGCCCTTCGGCCGCATCGAGCCGGTGCCCTCCATCCGGAGCGAGCAGGCGGGCGAGGGGAGCGAGGACTACGAGTACCTCCACATGCTTCGCGAACGCATCGAGGCGGCCGCCCGCGCCGGGCGCGCCACCGGCGACGCCGTCCGCGTGCTTGCCGCCGCGCAGGACCTGGTCTCGATCCCGAATTCCGGCGGGCGCTACTCGACGCGATTCCTGTCCGACCCCGACGCCGTGTTCCGGGTCAAGGAGGAGGTCGCCCGCGCCATCGAGGCGCTGCGATAGGACCTGGCCCGTTTCAAGGGCGAAGGAGCATCGCCACGTCGTGCCCCGCGTGAGCGAGGGCGAAGTCGTAGCGGACGGGATCCCCGGGGCACAGGACGGCGAGGGAGGCGGTGGCTTCGGCGGCGGCGGCGAAGTCCGGCGAGCGGCGGGACGTCAACCGCAGCCGTCGCGCGGCCCGGAAGGTGTGGACGTCCAGCGGCAGGACCAGTTCGGCGGGCGCGAGGCTCGTCCATCCACCGCGGTCGATGCGGTCGCGGCGGACCATCCAGCGGAAGAAGAGCAGCAACCGCTTGCACGCCGAGCCGCGGGCGGGGTCGGGCAGGAATCGCCCGTCGGCCAGGCCGGGCGAGATCTCCGCCAGCCCGGCGGCAAACGCCGCGGCGGCCTCGCAGAGCGTGGCGCGTCCGCGTCGCGCCGCGGCGAAGGCGGCATCGAGCGATCCGTGACGCTCGCGCACCTCGCGGACCGCCCAGAGGAGGTCCGCGAGGTGGGCGGCGCGGGTCCAGCGGTGCCGGAAGCCGGGCCACGCTCCCGCGAGGGCGTCGCGCGAGGGCTGACGCGCCAGCCACGCGGCGGGACCGGTGCCCATCGGGCGGAGCGCGGTTCCTACGCTTGCGAGAATCACCTTCAGGCCCCCGTAGGCCAGCAGGGCCGCGACAAGCCCGGCCACCTCGCGGTCCGCGACGTCGTCGAACGGACGCACGAACCGGATCGGATCGATCTCCGCGAACGACGGCCGGTTGAAACGTTGATAGAGCCGGTCGAGGTCCGTCCGGAGCGCAAGCAGCCTGCGCGTCCGGATCGGCGACGGCGCCGGCGCGGCATGGAACGTCGGCGCGGGAGGCTTCACGGAATCGACGCGCGGATCAGGGCCGCCGGTCCCGCTTCGGGCGAGAGACGGAGGTCGCCCAGTCCGGCGGGGAGAAGCACCGAGGTGCCCGCGACGGCGTGTGCGGATCCGCCGCTCCATTCCAGGCCGAGGCGGCCCTCCGCGACGAACAGGACGCGGAAGCCGCCCGGATCGGCGGACAGCCCGGCGGGGCCGCGAAGCGCCATCCGGTCGACGAGGAAGTAGGGGCTTTCCGCAATCCTCTCGATCGAGTTCGGCGACGGACAGGGCAGGGGGCGGGGGATGGTCTTCGGCGCGCCGGCGTCGTCCCAGTCGATCACGCGGAGCGCCTGCGCGACGTGCGTTTCGCGCGGCCGGCCGTCGTGTCCGACGCGGCCCCAGTCATGGAGCCGGTAGGTCGTGTTCGAGTTCTGCTGCACCTCGAGGATCAGCAGGCCCGCGTCCAGCGCGTGGACGCGCCCGCCGGGGACGAAGATCGTGTCGCCGGCCGCCACCGGCACGGTCGCCAGCACATCCTCGAACCGGCTGCTGCGGATGGCGTCCTCCAGGTTGCGCCGGCCGGCGCCGGGTTTGAAACCCGCGTAGACCTGCGCGCCGGGGGCCGCGTCGAGCACGTGCCACATCTCGGTCTTCGCCTCGCCGCCGTGCCGCGCCGCCGTCGCGTCGTTCGGATGGACCTGCACGCTGAGCCGTTCGCGCGAGTCGATCAGCTTCACCAGGAGGGGGAACGGGCCGGCGCCGACGCGCGTTCCGAGCAGGGCGGCGCCGTGGGCTTCGACGAGGGACTGGAGCGTCGCGCCCGCGAAGCCGCCGTCGGCGACGACACTCATGCCCTCGGGCCGCGTCGAGATCTCCCACGATTCCGCGTAGATGCCCGGGGGCATGCCGCGGGCGTACTTCGTCACGATCCGGTCGCCGCCCCAGATGTAGTCCTTGTAGACGGGGCGGAACGTCAGCGGGTACCAGGGTGTCGTCATCGCCGGAAGCTCCGCGGGCAATTCTACGCGGGTGTCCCGGCCGGTTCAACCGACGGGAGATCGCGCTCGTCCGCCGGCCACCCGAGATGGGCGAGCGGGCCGCGCCCTCGCCCGATCCCGCCGCCGAGCCGCAGTCCCTGGTTGACGTAGGCCTTGCCGAGCAGGACCGCCGTCTCGAGCGGCTTGCCGTGCGCGACGAAGGCGGCGATGGCGGACGAGAGGGTGCAGCCCGTGCCGTGGGTGTGCGTGACGTCCCGCCGCGGGCTGACGATCCAGCGGACCCGGGTGTCGGCGTCGAGGTAGTCGCGCGCGTCCGTGCTCCGCAGGTGCCCGCCCTTGAGCAGAACCGCGCGGGCGCCGAGATCGCGCAGCGTGCGGGCGACCGCGGGGACATCGTCCGGGCCGCGCACCTCGTGGCCCGTCAGCAGCCCCGCCTCGACGGCGTTGGGCGTGAGCAGGCCGACGCGGGGCAGCAGGCTTTCGATCATCGCCCGCCGCCCGTCCGCGTCGAGAAAGGCCGCGCCGCCCGACGAGGCCAGGACCGGGTCGCACACGACGAAGGCGTCGAGGCCGGCGAGCACGCGGGCCGTCTCGCGCACCGCGTGGGCCGTGGCCAGCATCCCGATCTTCACCGCGCGCGGCGACAGGTCCTCGCGCAGGGCCTCGAGCTGCGCGGTCAGCATCGCGGGGGACACCGGCTCGATCGCGCGCACGCCGAGCGTGTTCTGCGCGATGACCGCGGTGATCGCCGAGCCGCCGTAGACGCCGAGCGCGTGGAAGACCTTGAGATCGGCCTGGATCCCGGCCCCGCCCGACGGGTCCGTCCCGGCGATGGTCCATGCAACCGGTCGCCCGCTCATGCCGGCCGTCCCTTTCGTTGCGGTGGATAGAAGACGCGCCACAGGAAGAGCCCCTCCGGCGGGGCGGTGGGGACGCGGGCGGTGCGGACGCCGTGCGCGAGGATCTCCTCCGCGGATTCGGGCGGAAGCTCGCCGCGGCCGACGCGGATGAGGAAGCCCGCGAGGCTGCGGACCATGCGGTAGAGGAAGCCGTCGGCCCGCGCGACGATCGTGACCAGCGGCCCCCGGCGCAGCACGTCGAGCGCGCGGAGGTCGCGCACGGTCCCCTCGATCTCGCGGTTCGGGTTGGCGGAGAAGGGGGCGAAGTCGCGGCGGCCGAGAAGCCGGCCCGCCGCCTCGCGCATGGCCTTCACGTCGAGCGGTCGCCGCTCCCACGTGCGGTGGCGCCGCTCGAACGGCGGGAGCACGGCCGCGTTCCAGATGAAGTAGCGGTACTCCTTTCCCGTGCAGCTGTAGCGGGCGTGGAAGTCCGGCGCGACGGCCCGGAGCGCCGTGACACGGATGTCCGGCGGCAGCAGCGCGTTCATTCCGAGCTGGAGCCTGCGGGGGTCGGCGCGGAACGGGAGGTCGAAGTGGACCGGCTGGGCGCGGGCGTGGACCCCTGTGTCGGTTCGGCCGCTGGAATGCACCCGCGGGCGGTGGCCCGTGATCTCGCCGATCCCGCGTTCCAGCTCTCCCTGGACGGAGGGATGCTGCGGTTGGACCTGCCAGCCGGAGTAGGCGCCGCCGTCATACGCGACGATGGCCAGGTAGCGCCGGGCGCCGGTCTTCGCCGCCTCCGGGCGCACGCGGAAGCGGGCGCGGACGGCGGACGGCTGGCCCGCCTGCGTCACCGCGGGTCCTCGTCCCCGAACGCGAACGGCTCCGGGGGCCGGCGGCTGTCGAGGTAGTGCTGGAGCACGATCTGTGCGGCGATCATGTCCACGACCTCCCTGCGCTTCTCGCGCCGCGCGCCGCCCTCGATCAGGGCGTTCTGCGCGGTGACGGTGGAGAGGCGCTCGTCCCAGAACTCGACCGGCAGGCCGAGCGCCTCGCCCGCCCATGCGGCGAACGCGCGGGCCTTCTCCGCGGCGGGCCCCTCGTCGCCGTCCATGCGCAGCGGCAGGCCGACGACGATGCGGTCGACCTCCTTCTCGCGGCAGAGCGCCTTCAGCGCCGCGGCGAGGCGCGAGCGCGGCTCGGCCTCGAGCACCGTGTGGGGCGAGGCGATCAGGAGGGTGGGGTCGGAGAGCGCCACGCCGACGCGCTTCGTGCCGGGATCGAGGCCGAGAATGCGCGGCATGGGTCAGGCCCCCGCGCCGTGGGCGGCGCGCGCCATCCGGGCGACCCAGGCGAAGACCGCCGCGCGCGCCTTCGCATCGCCGCCGGCCCCGTGGAGCCGGTCGACCAGCGCGCTTCCGACCACGACGGCATCGGCGGCGGCCGCGGCGGCGGCGGCCTGGCCCGGCGTCGAGATGCCGAAGCCGAGCGCGAGCGGCAGGCGCGTGGCCCGGCGCATCCGCGCGAGGACGTCGCCGGCGTCGGTCGAGAGATCCTTGCGCGCCCCGGTGACGCCGGTGCGCGACACGCAGTAGACGAAGCCCGCCGCCTCGGCGGCGATGCGCTTCATGCGCGCGGCGGTGCTCGTCGGCGTGACGAGCAGGATCGGCGCGACCCCCGCGGCCCGCATGGCGGGGGCGAACGAGGGCGCCTCCTCGACCGCCATGTCGAGGATCAGCACGCCGTCGACCCCCGCGGCCGCGATGCGCCGGACCGTCGCCTCGAACCCGCGGGCGAGCAGGGGATTGAGGTAACTGTAGAGGACGATGGGCACCCCGGACCGCCTCCGGACCGCGCGGACGCCGTCGAGAACGCGGGCCAGCGTGGCGCCGCCCTTCAGCGCGCGACCGGCGGACTCGACGTTGACGCGTCCGTCGGCCAGCGGGTCGGAGAACGGCACGCCGAGTTCGACGAGATCGGTTCCGGCCGCGGCCAGCCGAAGGACGTCCTCGACCGTGCGCTCCACGGTGGGGTCGCCGGCGGTGATGTAGGCGATGAAGCCCTTGCGGCCGTCCTTCGCCAGTTGCCGGAAGACCGCGTCGATGCGTTCGCTCATGCGCCGCAGTATGGCCCGGCGCCGTCGCCCGGGCAAGCGGGCGCGCCGTGAAGATCGGGATGCATGATCCGGCAGGGTCTGCCATACTGGCCTCCATGAGCGACTGCATCCCGAACGCCTTTCATCTCGGACCGGACGCCCCGCCGGTGCCCATCGTGTTCCTCGACGAGGCGGTGGTCGCGGTCGACAAGCCGTCGGGCCTGCTGGCCGTCCCGGACCGCTGGGACAAGGGGCTTCCGTCGCTGATGTCGCGCCTGAACGCCGGCATCCTCGTCGGCGCCGGCTGGGCCGTGTCGGGCGGCTTCACCTACCTGGCCAACGCGCACCGGCTCGACCGCGACACGACGGGGGTCATGATCCTGGGGCGCTCGCCGGCGGCGCTGCGCGACCTCGTCCGCCAGTTCGAGGACCGCGGCGTGGCCAAGGTCTACCTCGCGCTCGTCCGCGGCTCGCTGCCGGAGGCCGAGATCACGGTCGACCGGCCCGTCGGCATCGATCCCGCCCGGCCCGGCTTCGCCAAGGCGGGCGGGCGCACGGCCCGGAAGGCCGTCACCGTCTTCAAGCGGATCGAGGCCTACCGCGGCTACGAACTGGTCGAGTGCCGCCCGCAGACCGGACGGATGCACCAGATCCGCGTTCACCTGCAGACACTCCGGTGCCCGCTGGTCGCCGACGATCGCTACGGCGACGGCAAGGGGCTTTTCCTGTCGAAGATCAAGGCCGGCTACAAGGGGGACCGCGAGGCCGAGCGCCCTCTGATCGGCCGCCTGGCCCTCCACGCGCTCTCGGTCGACCTCGTCCATCCGGCGGCGGGGACCCCTCTGCACATCGAAGCGCCCTGGCCGAAGGACCTTCGCATCGCGGTCAAGTACCTGCGGCAGTTCGCGGGGCTGTAGACGGATGCATCGGTGAATGGATGGCCGGATGCGCGGGGGGCGCGTCTTCGGATCATCCGGGGAGCCGGTCAGCTTCGCATTCGTCGAGCCGCAGCGGCATCCGTTCTCCGGTTGCGTGCCGCGCCTTCGCGGTGTAGCGTTCGTCCGGCGTCCGCGATCCGGACGCCCCGGAGGATTCCCATGAAACGGATGGTTGCGGCTGGGTTGGCGGCGCTTGCGATGCTCGGCGCGGGCTGCCTCGAGAGCAGGATGGTGGTCACGGTGAACAAGGACGGGACGGGCACCATCGTGTCGGAGGACTACCTTTCGCCCCAGATGACCGGCATGATGGAGCAGTTCAGCCAGATGGGCGCATCGACGAACGCCGGCGCGAAGACGGATCCGCTCGCGATGTTCGCCGACCAGATCGAGAAGAAGGGCGCGGAACTGGGCGGCAAGGCCAAGCTCGTGAAGAAGGAGGCGAAGTCCAACGCCGCCGGCTGGAAGGGGTTCGCGCTGACCTACACCTTCGAGGACGTGACCCAGGTGCTGCTGCCCATCGGGGGCGGGGACCAGGAGAAGGATGAGAAGGAGAACTTCACGGTGGAGTTCAAGCCCGGCAGCCGCGCGGTCCTGAAGCTCGTCCCGCCGCCAAAGGCCCCCGCGGCCCCCGCCGCCGAGGAAGCCACGCCTCCGGGCATGGACGCCCAGATGGGCGCGATGATGGGCCCGATGCTCGCCGGCATGCGGGTCTCCATGGAGATCCGCGTCAACGGCTCGGTCGTCAAGAGCGACGCGTCGAACATCAACCCCGACAAGAAGGGCGTCACGATCTTCGACATCCCGATGGACAAGCTCGTCGGGAACCCCGAGGCGATGAAGCTGCTCATGAACAAGAAGGCCCCGCAGACCGAGACCATGGGCAAGCTCGCCGCCATGAACCTCGAAGGCCTCAAGATCACCGACACCTCGAAGCCGATCACGATCGAGTTCGAGTAGTCCATCCCGCCTTCTGCGAAGCCCCGTCCGCCCCGCGCGGCCGGGGCTTCGTGTTTCCAACCCTTGGACGGCGCCCCCGCAAGGGCTTCCAAGGGTTGGACGGCGGTCCGGCGCTCGCCGCCGGTCACGGCTCGATGCGGATGGCGTCCGTCGTGGCCGGGTCGGCGGTGACGGGGGTGGCGAAGCCCTCGAAGGTGTTGCCGCGGACAACCACCCCGCGGGCGTTGCGGATGTCGATGGCGGCGGAGTTGGAGACGGCGTGCGGGTTGCGGAAGACGTTGCCGGTGATCTCGACCGGCCCGTTGAAGGTGGGATTCCTGAAGTAGCGGCTGATCGAGTGGATGAGCAGGGCGGCCGGACGGCCGCGCAGGGCGATGTCGATCCACGGGACGTCCTTGCATTGGTTGTCGCGGAAGACGTTGTTGCGGGTGAACCCGCCGGACTCCGCGTTCGGTCCGTACTTCACCTGGTACGAGTTGTTGTCGAACGTGCAGCGTTCGACCGTGAGGTTCTCCTCGAAGTTGACGATGGCGCTGCCGAAGTTGTCCTCGAAGACGCAGGCTCGGACGACGCCCTTGCGCAGGCTGTGGGTGAGGAAGCTGACCGGGGTGCCGGTGACGACACCGGCGGGCAGGGGGCCGGCGAACGTGTACGCGTAGCCGCGGCCGCGGACCGGCGTGCACGTGCGCACGGCGAGGTCGGCCGGCTCGCGACCGGCCCAGAATCGCAGCGCGTCGCCGGCCGGGATGGCGTAGCCGGGGGCGATGAAGACACGCCCGTCCGGATCGAACGCGGTGACGCGGCCGAAGGTCCGGCGGATCACCAGCGGATCCATGCGAAGGCCTTTGAAATGGCAGTCCTCGACGAGCAGGTCGCCGGAGGTGTTGCTCAGGTGCAGTCCGTCGCGCGCCCCGACGGCGAGATTCCCGCCCTCCGGCTCGAAGCGGATGCGGCGCAGCGTCAGGTTGCGGTTGTAGCCGGCGAGCATCCCCATGTTGTACGCATTGGGTATGGCGAGGTTCTCGAAGACGAGGTCGCTCGAGTTCATGGCCGAGATCTGCTGGCCCTCTCCGTCCGCCCGGCGATGCCACGAGATGCCGTCACCGACCGCGACCTTGGCGGCAAACCCGGCGCCGGTCATGCGCAGCCGCCGTGCGCCGGTTCCGGGGACGGCCTTCCAGTAGGCCTCGACCTTCGTGCCGATGGTCAGCGTGGCCTCGGCCGGCGTCGTGCCGAAGCGGCGGAGCTTGCCGGCGGCGAGGTTCCAGGCGTGGGCCGAGGCGGCGCGCATGCCGTCGTAGGAAGGCTGCCCTTCGAGCACCTCGACCTCGACGACGTCCCGGTCCCTGTCCACCGCGATCACCTTCGCCGTGGACCCGAGCGGCGGGTTGTTGGCAAGGACGAGGTTCCGGATGGCGATGCCGGACGATCCGTCGATCCGGATCTGGCTCGGAACCTGGACATCGTTGCCCGGCGGGATGGCGCGTTCGATGCGCGTGGCCGGCCGGCCGCCGGCGTGGGTTTGTCCGACGAGGGCAAGGTTGGTGGTCTGCAGGATGCCGATGTGGAAGCCGTCGCGCGTTTCCGGTGCGATGGGCGTGGACAGGAGGTAGGTCCCGGCGGCGAAGACGACACAACTCCGGTTGCTGATGGCGGCCG
>VGWF01000045.1 GCA_016873715.1 Lentisphaerota bacterium
TAGGCCCGGTGGATCCCGCGGATGACGTCCGGCGAGTTCACGCACAGGGCGTCGAAGCACGTGTTGACGAAGAAGTGGCGCTTGTAGATCTCGGTGCCCATCGCGCCGTCGAAGATCACCACGCCGCGGGCAAGCCGCTCCCGCAACCCCTGTCGTTGATCCGTCATGCGATGGTTCGTGCCTCGGGCCTTGGATTCCGGGATCGTCGCGCCGCCCCGGCGCGGACGTCAGGCCGTTGCATCCTCCCGGGCGGCGATGGCCAGGTAGATCTCGCGGGCGACCCATGCGTCGGTGGCCGCGTAGCGGACCTGCGCCTCGGTGAGGTCCTCGCGCGCCCAGTTGGACCGCTGGGCCCCCTTGGACACGCGGACCCCGAGGATCGCCGCCGCGAGGCCCCGCAGACCGGTCTTCTTGAAGCCCATGCGCGAGGCGATGGTGGCAAGGTCGACGAAGCCCGCGGGCGTGATCGCCGAAAGGTCGCCGAGTTTCCGGAGGTCGTGCTGGATCGCGACGCCCGTCTTGATCACGTCGGCCGCGCCGAAGATCGTCCAGATGCGCTCCGGATGCTTCAACGGCTCGATCTGGACGAGGTAGACGGCGTCCACCGTCGCGAACTGGATGAGCGAGACGGGGAACGACTGGCCCCGCTGGAACGACGGACGCGACTCGGTGTCGAAGCCCAGGACCCGCTCCTGGTGCAGGACGCGCATCATGTCCGGGACGTCGGCATCGTCCTTGATGATCCGGACCGGGCCGTCGTACTGCCGCAGCGGAAGCTGGTTGATCTCCTCCGACGACCACTGCGTGCGCCAGCCGTGGACGGTGACGGGGACGGTCTCCGGCGCCGCCGGCGCATCGGCGGCCTCCCGCCCGGCGGGGACCGGGGGCTCGCGGCGCGGCGCGCCCTCCGCACCCCGGCGCGGCGGACGCGACGGCGGTCTCCCGCCCGGCGGGGACCGGGGGCTCGCGGCGCGGCGCGCCCTCCGCACCCCGGCGCGGCGGACGCGACGGCGGAGGCGGCGGGGGAAGCTCGTCCGGCGCCGGACGGCCCCGAAGCTTCGCCTCGAATTCGGCCAGGCGGCGGCCGGCCAGGGGATTCGTCTCGCCCCGGAGCAGGGCGCGCACGGCCTCGAGTTCGTCGGCCGAGAACCGGGCCCCGAGCAGGAGGTGGCGCTCGAACGACTCGTAGGCCAGCGGCGCGACCGCGCGGGCGGCCGTTGCCAGCGCCGCCGCGTACTGGCGGATCTCCCACTGCGCGTGCGGGTCCATCCGAAGCGCGAGGAAACGGAAGAGGTTGTGGAGGTCCATCTGCCAGTACCACTCGGTGTAGAGCGACAGCGGCAGGTTGATGCGGGCCAGCTCCCGGGCGAGATCGTCCTTCAGCAGGGCCTGGTAGGTCGCGTAGGAGGCGTGCTGCTCCTCCTTGAGAAGGTCGAGGACGCGGCGCTGGAGCTCCCGCGGCACCTCGGCGTCGTCGCGGCCCTGCTTGTTGTCGGCCGACTGCCGCCGGATCTGCGCCGCCGGGGGCACGTAGAACTCGTCGGCCATGACGCTGTAGCGGCCGGAGATCTCGTTGAGCCGCGCCGTCCGGTGGCGGATCCACTGGCGGGCGACGAAGATCGGCAGCTTGCAGTGGAACTCGAGCACGACGTGCTCGAACGGCGACGTGTGCCGGTGCCGCATCAGGTAGTCGATGAGCCCGGCATCCTCCCGGACGGTCTTCGTGCCGGCCCCGTAGGACACGCGCGCGGTCTGGACGATGCGCGCGTCGCCGCCCATGTAGTCGACCAGCCGCACGAAGCCACGGTCCAGAACCTTGATTTCCTTGTCCAGCAGCGCCTCGGCCGCCGGAACGATGATATGGCCCATGATGTCTCCTGCAGAACCCTTCCAGCGTCGCAACTGCGGGGGCGAAAATCAAGCCCGGCCCGCCCGCGGTCCGGAGCGCGGCCTTTCGGCTTGAACCGGGGGTCGGGCCCGCGGTACAGTGTCCGGCCTTTGGCACCTGGAAACCCGTAAGCGGAGGAACACGCACATGTCCGAGATCATGGATGTCTTTGCACGCGAGATCATCGATTCCCGCGGGAATCCGACCGTCGAGGTCGAGGTCACGCTCGGCGATGGAACGAGCGGCCGCGCCGCGGTCCCCTCGGGGGCTTCGACGGGCGAGAACGAGGCCATCGAGCTGCGCGACGGCGACAAGACGCGCTTCCTCGGCAAGGGCGTGCTGAAGGCCGTCCGGAACGTCAACGAGGTCATCGCGCCCAAGCTGCTCGGCTTCGACGCCCTCGACCAGACCGGTCTCGACAAGCTGATGATCGAGCTCGACGGCACGGAGACCAAGGCGAAGCTCGGCGCCAACGCCATCCTCGGCGTCTCGCTGGCCAACGCGCACGCCGCGGCCACGCTGCTGGGCGTCCCGCTGTTCCGCTACATCGGCGGCACGAACGCCAAGGTCCTCCCCGTCCCGATGATGAACGTCATGAACGGCGGCGCCCATTCGGACGCCCCGGTCGACGTGCAGGAGTTCATGATCATGCCCAAGGGCGCGAAGTCCTTCGCCGAGGGCCTGCGCATGGGCGCCGAGGTCTTCCACGCGCTGAAGGGCGTCCTGAAGAAGCAGGGCCTGAGCACGGCGGTGGGCGACGAGGGCGGCTTCGCCCCGAACGTCGCGAGCAACGTCGCCGCGCTGGACGCGGTCATGGAGGCGATCGGCGCCGCGGGCTACAAGGCGGGCAAGGATGTCTTCATCTGCCTCGACCCGGCCTCGAGCGAATTCTACGACGCCAAGAAGAAGAAGTACGTCTTCAAGAAGAGCGACAAGTCCGAGAAGACGCCCGAGCAGATGGTCGACTTCTGGGCCGGCTGGGTGAAGAACTACCCGATCCTCAGCATCGAGGACGGCATGGCCGAGAGCGACTGGGACGGCTGGAAGCTCATGACCGAGCGCCTCGGCGACAAGATCCAGCTCGTCGGCGACGACCTGTTCGTCACGAACACCAAGTTCCTCAAGAAGGGCATCGAGAAGGGCGTCGCGAACTCCATCCTGGTGAAGGTGAACCAGATCGGCACGCTGACCGAGACGCTGGATGCCATCGAGATGGCCAAGCGCGCCGGCTACACGGCGGTCATCAGCCACCGCTCGGGCGAGACCGAGGACGCGACGATCGCCGACATCGCCGTCGCGACCAACGCCGGCCAGATCAAGACCGGCTCGATGAGCCGCACGGACCGGATCTGCAAGTACAACCAGCTGCTCCGGATCGCGGACGTCCTCGGCGACGACGCCATCTACGGCAGCACCTGCTTCGGCAGCCGCATCTAGCGGCGGACCGGCGGTCCGCCCCCCGTCCGGATCGCGGAAGGGGCGGGCCCCGGGGCCCGGGCGCGAATCCCGGCTTGCAATTCCGGCGCGCGGGGCTATTCTCCCAGCCTTTCGAAGTCGGCGGGCTCGATTGGGACACCCGCCGGGGAACGAGGACCGATGAAGAAAGACATCCATCCCGAGTACGGGCAGGCGACCATCACGTGCGCGTGCGGCAGCGTGGTGAAGACCCGCTCGACCGTCAAGGAAATGCACATCAACACCTGCTCGAAGTGCCATCCGTTCTTCTCCGGCCAGGCGAAGCTGATGGACACCGAGGGCCGCGTGGACCGCTTCCGCAAGCGCTACGCCGCTCCGGCGAAGAAGTAGCGACCGCGCTCCCCGGGGGCCGGCGGCGCATCCATGCGGTGCGGGCCGGCCCTCCGGCGTTTCTACGGACATGATCGACACACGCTACATCGAGGCCGCCCGCCGCCAGCTTGCCGAGGTCGAGGCCGAGATCTCCCGGCCCGGCGCCGCGGCCAATCCCCAGACCTACCGCGGACGCATCGCCGAACACGCGCGGCTCCGCGGGATCTGCGAGAAGGCCGACCGGGTCGACGCCCTCCGCGCCGAGGCCGCCGCCACCCGCGAGCTCGCCGCCGAGGCCGGGAGCGACGCCGAGCTGCGCACCATGGCCGAGACCGATCTCGCCCGGATCGATGCCGCCCTGCCGGGCGCCGAGAAGGACCTGCTCGTCGCCCTGCTCCCCCCCGACCCCTCCGAGAACCGGAACATCATCATGGAGATCCGGGCCGGAACGGGAGGGGAGGAGGCCGCCCTCTTCGCCGCGGACCTCTTCCGGATGTACTCGCGCTACGCCGACCGGCGCGGGTGGCGCACCGGCGTCGTCGACTGCAACGCCTCCGACATCGGCGGCTTCAAGGAGATCGTCTTCTCCGTCGAGGGCGAGCAGGTCTACCGCGCGATGCGCTTCGAGAGCGGCGTCCACCGCGTCCAGCGCGTCCCCGCCACCGAGCAGCAGGGCCGCATCCACACCTCCGCCGCGACCGTCGCCGTGCTGCCCGAGGCCGACGAGGTCGACGAGATCGAGATCCGGCCCGAGGACATCCGCATGGACCTCTACCGGGCGTCCGGCGCCGGCGGCCAGAAGGTCAACAAGACCGAATCCGCCGTTCGCATCACCCACCTGCCCACCGGGCTCGTCGTCCAGTGCCAGGACGAGCGCTCGCAGACGCGCAACAAGGACAAGGCCATGCGGGTTCTCAAGGCCCGCCTCCTCGACGCGCACCGCGAGTCCGAGGCCTCCAAGACCGCCGACGCCCGCCGCACGCAGGTCGGCAGCGGCGACCGCAGCGAACGCATCCGCACCTACAACTTCCCGCAGAACCGGCTCACCGACCACCGCATCAACTTCACTCTCTACAAGCTCGGCTTCATCATGGAGGGCGACCTCGACGAGGTCGTCGCAGCCCTCCAGGCCCACGACCTCCAGGAGCGCCTCGACCGCCACCTTCCGGGCGCCGCCTCGCCGTGACATCCCCCGCCCCGTCCGCGCCGCTCCCCGCGCGCGAGGCCGCGGACCGGCTGGCCCGAACCCTCGACGCATCGGGCATCGACGAGGCGGCCGTCCTCGCCGAATGGACCGTCGCCGACCTCGCAGGGTGCAGCCGGTCCGAACTCCGGACCGGCGGCGGCGGCACCCTCGGCGCGGCCGCACAGGAGCGGCTGGCGTCGCACACCTCGCGCCTGGCCGCGGGAGAGCCGCTGCAATACGTCCTCGGCCACGCGGACTTCCTCGGCCACCGCTTCGCCTGCGACCGCCGCGCCCTCATCCCGCGGCCGGAGACCGAGGAACTCGTCCTGGCGGCGCTGCGCCTCGCCCTGCCCGGCCCCGCCGCCCCCGCCCGCGTGGCCGACGTCGGGACGGGCACCGGGTGCATCGCCATCAGCCTCGCCCTCGCCCGGCCCCGCGCCGGCGTGATCGCAACCGACACCTCGGCCGACGCCCTCGCCCTCGCCGCTTCGAATGCGCGCGCCCTCGGCGTCCACGAACGCGTCCGGTTCACCCGGGCGGATCTCCTCGACGGCATCGAACCCGGCGGCCTCGATCTCGTCGTCGCCAATCCTCCCTACATCGAGTCGGACACCATCGCCGGCCTCGACCGGAACGTCCGCGACTTCGAACCCCGCACGGCCCTCGACGGCGGCCCCGATGGTCTCGCGACGATCCGGCGTCTCGTCCCCGCCGCCTTCAACGCCCTCCGCCCGGGCGGACGGATCCTGATCGAGATCGGCGAGACGCAGGGCCAGGCCGTCCGGGTACTCCTTGAAAGCTGCGGGTTCTCGGACGCCGCCATCCTCCCGGACCTCTCCGGCCGCGACCGGATCGCCAGCGCCCGCTCGCCCTGAGGCTTCGCCCGCTGTCCAAGCCTTGGAAACACTGGTCGGATGACGTTCCAAGGATTGGAACGCACCTGGAACCTGACGCAATTGTCAGATTTGACAATAAGCGAATCCGCTGCTACTTTTGTCTACGCTAATGATGATCTCATTGCGCCCTTGCGTTCTCCCAACCCGGAGCCTCGTGCATGGGAACTGGCTTCCGGTCGCGCTGCTGCTGGCGGCGGCATCCGCTGGCGCAATCCGCCGTGGTCATCAGCGAGATCATGTACGACCCGGTCGGTGGAGGAACGAACGAGTTCGTCGAGTTGCACAACGCCGGGACCGGCACCGTGTCGGTCGCCGGATGGTACTTCGCCGACGGCATCACCTACACGTTCCCGGCGGGCACGACGATCGGCGCGGGGGACTACCTCGTGGTCGCGATCAACCGGGCGGCCTTCCAGATGCGGTATCCCGGGGTGACGAACCTCGCGCCCGGCTTCTTCAACGGGCAGCTCAACAACGGCGGCGAGCGGCTGTCCGTGGCCGATCCGTCGAGCAACCGGGTCTTCGACGTGACCTACGACAACAACGCTCCGTGGCCCGAGGCGGCGGCGGGGCTCGGGAGTTCGCTCGTCCTCGTCGATCCGGCCGGGCCCGCGAACGACCCGGCGAACTGGCGGGCCAGCGCCAATCTTCACGGCTCGCCCGGGGAGCCCGGCGGTTTCTTCGTGCGCGACGTCGTCATCAACGAGGTGCTCGCCCACACCGATCCCCCGCAGGAGGACGCGGTCGAGCTGGCCAACCTGACGACGAACGCGATCGGCATCGGCGGCTGGTATCTGAGCGACGACAACGCCGTCCGGAAGAAGTACCGCTTCCCCGACGGGACCGTGATCCCCGCCGGCGGGTATCTCGTCGTCTACCAGGCCCAGATGACGAACGGCGCCGTGCCCTTCTCCATCAGTTCCAAGGGCGACGACGTCTACCTGTCGGAGGCCGACGGCCAGAGCAACATCGTCCGCTACGTCGACCAGGTGGAATTCGAGCCGACGAAGAACGGCGTGGCGGTGGGCCGGCATCCCGACGGAACCGGCGAAAGCCTCATCGCCTTGTCGACCGCGACGCTGGGTGTCGACTCGCCGGGGTCGCTCGAGGAGTTCCGCACGGGGACGGGCGCCCGCAACGCGGGCCCCTACGTCGGCCCGCTGGTGATCAGCGAGATCATGTACCGCCCGGTGGCCTCGAACATGGCGGGGCGGATGGAGGCCGAGTTCGTCGAGATCGCGAACCGGACCCCCACCAACGTGCCCCTGTTCAATCCCGACTACCCCGAACTGCCCTGGAGCCTGACGGGGGGCATCAGCTACCGGTTCCCGTCCAACACGGTCCTGGCGGCCGGCCAGCGGCTCGTCGTGATCTCCACCAACGCGTTCGAGGCCTTCCGCGCAAGCTGGGGGCTCGCGACGAACGCGGCGATCCTCGGCCCGTTCACCAACCAGCTCGGCAACGCGGGCGACACGGTCCGCATGCGGGCGCCGAACAACCCCGAGCCGGGCACCAACGCCGCGGCCTACCACGTCGAGGACGAGGTCCACTACGACGACGACCTCCCGTGGCCGCTCGCCGCGGACGGCCTGGGCGGATCGCTCGAGCGGACGGACCTCGACGCATGGGGCGACACGGCGGGCAACTGGCACAGCACGCCGGGGACGGCCACGCCCTGCGCGACGAACTCGGTCTTCGTACCCCCGGGCGCCGTCGTCATCAGCGAGATCATGGCCGTCAACCGGCACACGGTCCGCGACGAGGACGGGGACTTCTCCGACTACATCGAGCTGTACAACACCACCGAGTTCCCGGTGTCGCTCGCCGGCTGGCACCTGACCGACCAGCAGGCCAATCCCGCACTGTGGACCTTCCCCGCCGTGACGATCCCGGCCCGCGGCACCCTGGTGGTCTTCGCCTCCCAGAAGGACCGCACGAACGACGTCAACTTCCTGCACACGAATTTCGCGCTCGACGCGGCGGGCGAGTACCTCGCGCTGTTCCGCAGCGACCTCGTCCTCGAGTACGCGTTCGACCCGGCCTATCCGCCGCAAACGGCGGATGTCGCGTACGGTCACCCCGACATCGGCGGCCGCAACGCCACGGCGGTCCGGGCCGGCAGCGCGGGCCGGTGTCTCGTCCCGACCAACGCGGCGATGCTCGCAGTGGACTGGCCGTCGCGCACGTTCGACGACTCCGCGTGGCTCCCCGCCGGCAACGGCGTCGGGTTCGACACGGACACGACCTACCTGTCGCTGATCGAGACCGACCTCAAGGCCGCGATGCTGAACCGGCAGGCGTCGGCCTTCGTCCGCTATCCCTTCGTGATCACCCACAGCGCCGACGCGAGCCGCATGCTGCTGCGGCTCAAGTACGACGACGGCATCGACGTCTTCCTCAACGGCGTCCGGGTCGCCTCCAACAACGTCCCCGCGGGGGCGACATGGAACTCGTCCGCCCCCTCCAGCCGGAGCGACTCGTCTGCCATCGTCTTCGAGGATCGCGACCTCTCCTCCTTCGTGCACCTCCTCGTCGACGGCACGAACGTGCTCGCGATCCAGGGGCTGAACAACGGAGCCAGCAGTGGCGACTTCCTCGCGCTGCCGGAGCTGCAGCTCTCCTGGTCGGGCGCGACGGGGATCGTGGTCGCCGCGCCCGGCTACCTGGCGGCAGGCACGCCCGGCAGCGCGAACGGTCCGGTCCTTCCGGGCTTCGTCGGCACGCCGGTCTTCTCGCATCCCGGAGGCCTGTTCTCCGGATCCCTTTCGGTGACGGTCTCCTGCGCGTCCGCCGGCGCGGTGATCCGCTACACGCTCGACGGGACGGAACCGACGACCAACTCCCCGGTCTACATCGAGCCGCTGGCGGTGACGAACGACGTGGAGATCGTCGCGCGGGCCTACGCCGTCGGTCTCGTCCCCAGCCCGACGGCCGGCGTGGCCTTCCGCTCGTCGTTCCTCGGCATCAACGAGATCCTGGCGAGCAATGCGACCGCGACCCCGGAGCTGAAGGACCACACGGACTTCGGCGACTGGATCGAGATCTACAACGGCGGGGCCGAGGCCGTCGATCTCGGGGGCTACCACCTCAGCGACAGTTCGCAGCAGCCCTTCCGCTGGCAGATCCCGACCGGGACCGTGATCGCGGCCGGCGGCTTCCTCTTCGTCTGGGCGGACGGGGGCGACCTCGAGCCCGGCCTGACGCTCACCTATCCCTTCTGGCCGTACTACACTCACGTTACGCTGGATTACCACGCGAACTTCAAGCTCGGCGCCGAGGGCGAGGAAGTCGGCCTGTTCAGCCCGGCCGGCAGCCGGATCGACTCGGTGGTCTTCGGGCTCCAGATGACCGACATCTCCTACGGCCGCCATCCCGACGGCGCCGCCACGTGGGGCTACTTCGGCGAGCCGACCGCGCGCACCAACAACCGGCCGCCGGTCCTGTCGCACAACCTCCACCGCGCGCCGGCCGTCGCGATCTCGCCGGACGGACCGCTCTTCACGAACGGGACGGTGACGGTGACCCTCGCCTCCGGGCCTGAGGTGACGGAGATCCGCTACACGACGAACGGCGCCGCGCCCTCCTCCGCCTCGATCCTCTTCACGAATCCCGTCATGCTGACGACCAGCGGTGTGATCCGCGCGCGCGCCTACGCCGCCGGCCTGCATCCCGGCCCCGTGGCAACACGCACGTTCCTCGTCAACGAGCGGCAGCCCGACCTTCCGATCCTGTCGATGGTCGTCGACCCGTTCCTGTTCTTCGATCCGCAGCGCGGCATCTACACCAACGTGATCAAGGAGCGGGAGGTGCCCGGACACCTCGAGTTCCACACGACGCCGACGAACGCGGGGTTCCGCATCGACGCCGGCTTCCGCATCTACGGTCTCAACACCTTCCTCTACGCGCAGAAGCCGTTCACGGTCTACCTGGACGGCAAGTACGGGCAGGACGTCCTCGCCTACCAGCTCTTCCCGGACAAGGCGATCGGCGAGTTCGACCGGTTCATCCTCCGCAACGGAAATGACGACTGGTCGACGACGTTCTTCCGCGACACCCTCGGGCAGTCGATGCTCCGGGGCGTCCTCGATAATGCGATCCAGTCCTACCGGCCCTGCGCGATGTACCTCAACGGCCGCTACTACGGCCTGATGAACATCCAGGAGAAGATGGACGAGATGTACTGCGTGAAGAACCGCGGCGTCGCCCTGGAGGATGTCGACTTCTTCGAGATGGACGGCACCGCGACGACGGACGACTGGATCCTCAATGCCGGCACGGCTGACGGCTGGAACGCGCTGATGGCCTTCGTCGGCACGAACAACCTGGCCGACCCGGCGGCCTACGCCCACGTGAAGAGCCAGGTCGACATCGAGGATCTCGTCGACTACGTCGCCGGCCAGGTCTTCGTCTACGACTCAAGCTGGTTCCACAACCGCAAATGGTGGCGGGACCGCAACCCGGGCGGCAAGTGGCGGTTCTGTTTCGTCGACCTGGACCGCGCCCTCCGGACCAACAGCCTGAACAGCAACGTCATCAGCACCATGACCAGCGGCTCGCGCGACATGTTCATCTTCCGCGAGTGCATCAGCAACGCGGAGTTCCGCGCCTACGCCGTCCAGCGCATCATGGCCCACCTGGGCAGTTCCTTCAGCACGAACCGCACCCTGCCCCTCATCAACGCCGAGGCCCAACGCCTCCGCAACGAGATGGTCGAGCACATCAAGGCGTACGGCACACGCGGCGGCATCCCGAGCCTGGCCACGTGGGACGCCCAGGTCGAGGCGGTCCGGATCTACGTCCGCCAACGGCCCGCCATCGCCCTCCAGCAGGTGGCCAGCTACTTCGGAACCGGCCAAACCGCCCGCATCCGGGTGGACACCGGCGGCGGCGCGGGGCGGATCACGGCGAACCACGTGGCACTGGACCCCTCGGTCACGAACACGTTTGTCGCCGGCCTGCCGGTCCGGATCAAGGCGATCCCGGAGATCGGCCAGACCTTCGTGCAATGGGAGTTCATTGCCACGACGAACGTCCCTCTCGTGGTCGCGGGCGCCGAATGGCGGTACCTGGTCCCGACGAACGAGGTTCCCGGCTGGAACGACCCGGGGTTTGACGATGCCGCATGGGCGTCGGGGCCCGCCCAACTCGGCTACGGCGACGGGGACGAGTCCACCACGATCGGCCATTCGTCGAACCTGACCACGGCGGCCTACTTCCGGCGTCCGCTCGTCGTCACCAACGCCGCGGCCCTTGGCCCCCTCAATCTGCGGCTTCTCGCGGACGACGGCGCGATCGTCTACGTCAACGGAGGGGAGATCCTCCGCCAGAACATGCCGACGGGGACCATCGCGCACACGACGCTGTCCGTCACCAACGTCCCCAGCCCTGCCGAGAACTACTTCATCGACTACTTCCTCTCCCCGACCAACCTTGTGGAGGGTTCGAACTCCATCGCCGTGGAGGTCCACCAGACGGCGGCCAACTACACCGATCTCGGCTTTGACCTCTCCATCGTCGCGTACGTCTCCGGCACCCAGACCGTCGCCGGGGCCGAGACCGAGGTCGTGCCCTCCGCCGCCCTCGACATCCGTGCCGTGTTCGCGCCGACGGGCGCGAGCGTGCTTCCCGGGGGGACGATCGGGTCAGATACGACGCTGACCGCGGCCGGCTCGCCTTGGCTGGCGACGGGCGACATCTTCGTACCCTCGAACACGACGCTGACCGTCGAGCCGGGGACGACGATCCGCATGCCCGACGGGGCCAGCGTCCGCGTCCAGGGCCGGCTCCTGATGCTCGGAACGACCGGCCAGCCGGTCCGCGTCGAGGCCAACCCCGACGCGGCGGCCCGGCGCACGCTGAACTCGGATCCGCTCCTCGCCGTCGGAGACGAGCTGTCGCCCTGCTGGGGCGGGATCACCTTCGAGCACGCCACGCATGCCGGCATCCTGTCCAACGTTGTTCTCCGCGGGGCCTCCCTCGCGGCGCACGACCCGGTCAACCTGAAGGCCGCGGTGTCGGCGCTCGGGTCGGACCTCTTCATGCACGGGATCGACCTCGACGAGGTGCGGTTCCCGATCTTCGTGCAGGAGGGCGCCCCGACGGTCCTCGAGAACAGCCGGATCCGCCTCGCGATCACCGGTGACGGCATCAACATCAAGCGCGCCGCGTATGCCCGCGTCGAGGGGTGCGAGTTCTCCGGCGCCTTTGCGGTCGACGCCGACGCCATCGACTACGACGGCGTTCACGGCGGCATCATCCGCGGCAACCACCTCCACGATTTCCTGGGCGACAACGACGACGCGATCGACATCGGCGAACTGGCCACGGACCTTCTGGTGGAGAGCAACTTCATCGCCCGCTGCTCCGACAAGGGCGTCTCCATCGGCCAGGGATCCACGGCCCTCGTGCGCCACAACGTGATCCGCAACGTCGCCTTGGGAGCGGGCATCAAGGACGCCGGCTCGTTCGGCCTCTTCGAGAACAACACGTTCCACAACACCGGCAACGCGATCGCGGTCTACGAGAAGAATCCCGGGGCCGGCGGCGGCGGGGTCGAGGTGCGGAACTGCATCTTCTCGGGAACCGCGATGGAACCCGTAACGATCGATGCGCTGTCGACGGGACTCGTCTCGTGGTGCCTGTCGGACACGCTGGCCGTCGCGGGAGCGGGAAACCGCCTCGGCGAGCCGCTGTTCGAGCGTGCGGGCGCCGACAACTTCCGGCTGCAGACCGGCTCCCCCGCGATCGACTCCGGATCGCCGGTCTCGCCGGCCGATGCGGACGGCAGCCGCACCGACATGGGCGCCGTTGCCTTCGACTGGCGCGAGGGCCATGCGGTCATCAACGAAATCCACTACCACCCCGCCGACACGAACCAGGCGGAGTACCTGGAACTGCACAACCCGGGCAGCGCGGCGCTCGATCTGGCCGGCTGGCGCTTCGGTCAGGGCCTGACCTTCGAGTTCCCCGCCGGCACCGTGCTTCCGGCGGGCGGCTACCTCCTGCTGTGCGCGGGAACGAACGGGGCGCCCGTGGTCCCGAACCGGTTCGCGTGGACGGCGGGGGTTCTGGACAACGCGGGCGAGACCCTGGAACTTCTGGATGCGGCTTCCAACGTCATGGACAAGGTCACCTATCTCAACTATGCCCCCTGGCCGGCCGGGCCCGACGGGCTGGGGCCCTCACTCTCGCTGATCGATCCTCGATGGGACAACTCCCGGCCGGAGAGTTGGTATGCGAGCGGTGCGGACGGAGGCACGCCCGGCGGAGCGTTCGACCACCAGTTCCCCGGACCCGTCGGCGCCGGCCCGCTCCCCGGCAGTGCGCCGGGCGGTGTCCGCTTCGACTTCGACGGCGTGCCGGGGCTGCTCTATGTGCTCGAGGGAACGGACGACCTCCTCCACCCGGACTGGCAGCCCACGGGAGTGTCCGGCTTGCCGTCGGGTGGTCGCGTCGTTCTCGACCTGACGCCCCCGCCCGGGTCGTCGAACCGGTTCTATCGGATCCGCGTGCGGTCTCCGTAGCGGTTGCCGTCCGCATCCGCCCCCATCCGGGGCCATCCCCAATTACGGGACCCAAGTTTGACAATCCAGGTCAATTGCGTAGACTCCCACGGCTTCGGCAACGGAAGGGGTAGGTTTCCATGAAGATCTTCGCAGCCCGGGAACTTCATCCGGGCGAACAGCGGGCCGCACTGAACCCCGCCTCGACGGACAAGCTTGTGAAGCTTGGCCTCGAAGTCTCGATTGAATCGGGAATCGGACAGACCCTCCACCACCCCGACGCGGACTACACCGCCAAGGGCGCCACCGTGGCCCCGGACCGGGCCGCGGGCCTGTCCGGCGCGGACCTGATCCTGCGCCTCCGCCCGCCCACGGTCGAGGAGGCCGCCGCCTCCCGTCCGGGCTCCATGCACATCGGCTACCTCGAGCCCTTCTCCAACAAGACCGTGATCGAGGCCTTCGCGAAGTCCGGGGCCACGGCGATGTCCGTCGAACTGGTTCCCCGCTCGACGATCGCGCAGAAGATGGATGCGATCAGCTCGCAGGCGAACCTCGGCGGATATGTCGCGGTGGTGCTCGCGGCGGAGCGGCTGACCAAGGTCCTCCCGATGATGATGACGCCCGCCGGCACCATCACGCCGGCCCGGGTGTTCATCATCGGCGCGGGCGTGGCGGGTCTCCAGGCGATCGCCACGGCCAAGCGTCTCGGCGCCCGCGTCGAGGCCTTCGACACGCGGCCGGTCGTCAAGGAGCAGGTCCAGTCGCTCGGCGCGAAGTTCGTCGAGGTCGACCTCGGCGAGACCGGGCAGACCAAGGACGGCTACGCCAAGCAGCTGACCGAGGAGCAGCTCGCCAAGCAGCGCGCCGCGATGGCGAAGCACTGCGCCGAGGCGGACGTCGTCATCACGACCGCCCAGGTGTTCGGCAAGCGCGCGCCGCGGATCATCACCGCCGACATGGTCCGGGGGATGAAGGCCGGCAGCATCGTCGTCGACATGGCCGTCGAGACGGGCGGCAACGTCGAAGGCTCGGCGCTGGACCAGGAGGTCAACGTCAACGGCGTGCGGATCCTGGGCCTCGCAAACCTCCCCGGCCGCGTGCCGGTCGCCGCGAGCCAGATGTACGCGAGCAACCTGGCGAACTTCGTCGAGCACTTCTGGGACAAGAAGGCGAAGACGTTCGGGTTCAACCTCGAGGACGAGATCCTCAAGGGACTCGTGGTCACCCACGGCGGCAAGGTCGTCCATTCGGCCGTCCGCCAAGCGCTCGGTTTGAACGACTAGGTCAAGGAAGGAGCCTCGACATGCTGGGTCTGCTGTTCTTCGTATTCGTCCTTGCGGTCTTCCTCGGATTCGAGTTGATCGCCAAGGTTCCCTCGCAACTCCACACCCCGCTGATGTCGGGATCGAACGCGATCTCCGGCATCACGATCGTCGGCGCGCTGGTCGCGGCCGGGCAGCCCCACGGCGGCGACTTCGTGACGGTCCTCGGCACGATCGCCGTGGCGGCCGCGATGATCAACGTGGTGGGCGGCTACCTGGTCACCGACCGGATGCTCGCGATGTTCAAGCACAAGGACGGAGGCGCGAAGTAGCCATGCTCGAGAAACTTCAGCCGCTGATCAACTACATCTACATCATCGCGTCGGTTCTGTTCGTCATCGGACTGAAGATGATGAACCGGGCCGTGACCGCGCGGAAGGGCAATCTCGTTTCCGCGGTCGGCATGGCCCTGGCGATCATCGCGACCTGCCTGCTCATGGGCATGGAGTTCCGGTGGATCCTGGTCGGCGCCGTCGTCGGCTCCGCCATCGGGGCGGTTTCGTCGTACGCGGTCAAGATGACGGCCATGCCCGAGATGGTCGGCATCTTCAACGGTTTCGGCGGCCTGGCCAGCATGCTCGTTTCGTGGGCCGAGCTGGTGAAGTGGCGCAGCATGGGTTGGGAGGCCTATGCGAGGACCCTGGACCCCGGAGGCAATGCCTCGGCGGTCTTCGCGGCCGTGGCGATTGCCTTCACGGTGGTCGTCGGAGCCGTCACCTTCTCCGGCAGCATGGTCGCCTTCCTGAAGCTGGCGGAGTGGATCCCCGGGAAGCCGCTGCTCTTCAAGGGGCAGAACATCGTCAACGGGCTGATCGTCCTGACGGTGGTCGGCGGCATCATCTACTTCTGCCTCGACCCCGTCTCCCCCGCGGCCTATGCGGTGTTCATGGTCCTCATGGTCGTCGGCCTGGCCCTCGGCATCACCTCCGTCATCCCGATCGGAGGGGCGGACATGCCCGTCGTGATTTCGCTTCTGAACAGCTACTCGGGCATCGCCGCCACAACCGCCGGCTTCATCATCCTGAACAACGGCCTGATTGTCGCCGGCTCCCTCGTCGGCGCCAGCGGCATCATCCTGACGCAGATCATGTGCAAGGCGATGAACCGGTCGCTCGCGAACGTGCTGTTCAGCGGATTCGGCGCCGTGACGGAGTCCAGCGGCACGGCGGTCAAGGGCGAGGTCAAGGCCCTGAGCGCGGAGGACGCCTTCTACGTCCTCGAGGCCGCCAGCTCGGTCGTCTTCGTGCCCGGCTACGGCATGGCCGTCGCCCAGGCGCAGCACGTGGTGCGCGAGCTCGGACAGCTGCTCGAGAAGAACGGCGCCGAGGTCAAGTACTGCATCCACCCGGTCGCCGGCCGCATGCCGGGCCACATGAACGTGCTGCTGGCCGAGGCGAACGTGCCCTACGAGCAGCTGGTCGAGCCGGGTGACGTGAACCCCGTGATCGGCACCGTCGACGTGGCGATCGTGATCGGCGCGAACGACGTCGTGAACCCGGCCGCGCGCGAGGACAAGACGAGCCCCCTGTGGGGCATGCCGATCATCAACGTGGACGAGGCGAAGACCTGCATCGTGCTGAAGCGGTCGATGCGCGCCGGCTTCGCGGGCGTCGAGAACCCCCTGTTCTTCAAGGAGAACACGCGGATGCTCTTCGGCGACGCGAAGGCGAGCATCTCGGCGCTCGTCTCGGAGTTCAAGGCGGAGTAGGCCGGGGCACCCGGAAGGCGAACCCCCGCCGGGACGGCTTCGGCCGCTCCGGCGGGGGTTCCGTTTCCGGCTCCGGGCGGGGCTCAGGCGCCGCGGTATCCGCGCGGATGGGCGCGGTGCCAGGCCCACGCATGTTCGACGATGGTCCGGATGGCGCCGTAGCGGGGCTTCCACCCCAGGACGGTCCGCGCCTTTTCCGCGGCCGCCACGAGCCGCGGCGGATCGCCCGGGCGGCGGGGCGACACCGTGGCCGGGATCGGGTGGCCGGTCACCTCGCGGGCGACGTCGATGACCTCCTGGACGGAGAACCCGCTGCCGTTGCCCAGGTTGAACGGGCCCGTATGGTTCCCGGTCAGGGCCAGGATGTGCGCCTCGGCGAGGTCGACGATGTGGATGTAGTCGCGGACGCAGGTGCCGTCGGGCGTCGGGTAGTCGCCGCCGAAGACCGAGACGGCCGGGCTCTGCCCGAGGGCGACGCGCAGCACGTTCGGGATCAGGTGCGTCTCGGGCTCGTGGTCCTCGCCGAACTTCTCCGTCGCGCCGCACGCGTTGAAGTAGCGGAGGAAGACGGCCTGGGTGCGGTGAAGCTCCTCGTACCAGCGGAGCATCTTCTCGAACAGGAGCTTCGACTCGCCGTAGGGATTCGCCGGCCGCTGCGGGAGGTCCTCGGACATCGGCACGCGCTCCGGAACCCCGTAGGTGGCGCACGTGGACGAGAAGATGATCTTCGGCACGCCGGCCTTGCGCATCGCCTCCACGAGGTTCAACCCGCCGACGACGTTGTTCTGGAAGTACATCTCCGGGTGCTGCATCGACTCGCCGACCAGCGCGAAGGCCGCGAAGTGCATCACCGCGTCCGGCCGGACCGACGCCATGGCGGCCCCGATCTCGCCGGGGTGGTTCAGGTCGCCCACGAAGAGTTCCGCCCGGCCGTCCACCGCCTCGCGGTGCCCGCGGCCGAGATTGTCGAACACGCACACCGCGTGGCCCGCGTCGAGCAACCGCTCGGTGGTCACGCTGCCGATGTAGCCCGCGCCGCCCGTCACCAGGACCTTCATTGCCCGTCTCCCTTCCCTTCCCCCGCTGCCGTTCCGCCCTGCTGCTCCCGGGCCTGCTGGAGCGCCCACGTCGCATCCTCCGCATGGTCCCAGACCCCGGCCGCCACGTAGATCGGGCACTTCTGCTGGATCGCCAGCGCGATCGAATCGCTGGGCCGCGCATCGATCTCGACGACGCCCCGGCCGAGTTCGCTTTCCTGGAGCAGGTAGACCCGCGCGAAGAACGTGTCGCCCTTGAGGTCGTTGATCACGACCTTCGTCGCGCGGGCGCCGAAGCCGGACAGCATCGCGACGATGAAGTCGTGCGTCAGCGGGCGCGGCTTGCGGACCTTCTGCGCGAACATCGTGATCGCGGCCGCGACGTAGGGATCGACGAAGATCGCGATCGTCTTGAGGCCGTCCGAGAGAAACACGCCGACCCCCTGCGGGGTGGGCAGGAGGGCCTTCAGCGTCACCAGGACATCCGGTTTCACGATCGATTGCCGCCGGGGGAACGGAAGCGTAGTGTCATGCTAGCGCAGCGGGCCGGCGGTGTCGACTTCGACGGCGGGCCCGCGACGAACCGTGAGCGGAACGTTCCATTGGAAGAACCTCCCGATGCCCCTGCGGGTGGCGCTGGGAGTCACGCTGGTCGGACTGGGAATCCTCGGGCTGTTCCTTCCCTTTCTCCAGGGCCTCCTCTTCATCACGGTCGGCCTGGCGATCCTCGCCCACGATGTCCCCCCGGTCCGGCGGGCCCTGGACCGGCTTCGCAGGTCGCGGACGGCGGGGCGGCTGCGGGAGCGGCTGGCCTCGCTCGGCCGCCGATGGCGGGGATAGGCGTCCCCGGAAACGGACGCGCCCCCCGGCGGCGGGCCGCCGGAGGGCGCATCGATCGCGGACGGCGGGGCGCGAACGCGCCCCCCTCCGGGTTCAGCGCGGGATATCCGCGCCGGACGGCCGCTTCTCGCCGGGCTTCGGCAGATCAGCCGGGGCCTCGGGGCCGGACGAGATCTTGGAAGGATCGACCGGACCCGTCGGAGCGGGCACCTCGACGCTGGGCCGGATGTAGATGTCCGTCCGCCGGTTCTTCTGCATGTTCGTCTCGGTGTCGTTCGGGGCGATCGGCCGGTCGAACCCGTAGCCCTTGTGCGTGACGCGCGACGGGGCGATGCCGCCGGCCCGGACGATGTACTCCATGACGGCCTTGGCGCGGCGCTCGGAGAGCGACTGGTTGTAGTCGCGCTTGGAGGTCTTGCGCCGGTCGGCGTGGCCCTCGACGCGGGCGGTCGCGCCCGGGTCGCGCTGCATGACCTTGATGACCTTGTCGAGCTGCTCGTGGTAGATCGGGCGCAGGTTCGCCTTGTCGTAATCGAACTCGATCAGCAGGCGGAAGAGCATCAGGTCATCGGCCGGGTTGAGCGGATCGGTGTTGTCCTCGATGACCTCGTGACCGTCGGCGACGCCGCCCTTGTCGGTGTCGGGGTCGAGCGGGTTGGTCTTGTAGGTCAGCACCTCGGCGCCGTCCTTGAGCCCGTCGAGATCGCAATCGGGATCCAGCGGGTTCGTCTTGAACTCCTTGACTTCCTGGCCGTCGGTGAGGCCGTCCTTGTCCGTATCGGGATCGAACGGATCGGTTCCGTACGCCGGCTCCTCCTTGTCCAGGAGGCCGTCGCCGTCGCTGTCGATGTCGCCTCCGACCACCATCGGCGCGAACGGCGGGGCGGCGCCGAAGCGGTAGTTGATGCCGGCGCCCAGGATCCAGTTGACCTCGGTATCGGCCCCGGCGAGGGCGGTCTTCGCGTCGACGCGGACGGCCCACTCGTCGTTGAAGTGGTACTGGAGGCCGCCGCCGGCGGTCAGGACGGTGTCCACGGTGCCGTCGTCGACGCCCATGTCCATGCCGTAGAAGATGAAGCCGCCGCCGATGGACAGGTAGGGATCGATCCGCTGATCCGCCTGGTTGCGCAGGTGGAAGAGCAGGTCGAGGCCGAGGCGCAGGCCGTACGTGTCATCGGTGAGATGATAGCGCTCGTCCGTGAACTCCCGGGCCTCGAGCACCGGGGCGTAGTCCATCCCGACCTCGAGTTCCCACATCGGGGTGAACGTGTAGCCGAGGCGCAATCCCAGGCTGGCGCCGCTCTTGACCTCTTCGTCGCCCTCGTAGAGGAAGGCGCCGATCAGCGCGCTGCCGGACCAGGGGGCCCGGTCGAACAGATCCTCCACCGCCGGGGCGGGCCGGCCCGCCAGGACCGCGGCCACCGCAAGAACCGATATCCAAGATCGCGCAACCATGATCCGTACTCCCTTGATGCGGCGCCCCCCGGGGGTCGCGCCCGTTTGAACTGACAGAACGATTACACTTTACCAGAGCGGGTCCCCCTTGCAATATGTTTCCCAACGGATGCGCGGAGGGCCGCGCGGCGCGAACCACGGACAAAGCAGCGTGACACCTACGGCAACTCTCGTCGTCGAATCGGGCCCGGACAAGGGACTGGAGATCGTCGTGCCGGCCGCCGGCGCGAGGGTCGGCCGGGCGTCGGGCAACGACGTCGTCCTGCACGACCCCGCCCTCTCCCGGTTCCATTGCCGGTTCTATTTCAAGGACGGGCAGGCCCTGTATGTCTCGGACCTGGCGAGCACCAACGAGACGCTCGTCAACAACCGTCCCTCGCCCGACGGCCGGCTGAGGGCCGGCGACCGGATCACGATCGGCGAGACCGTGATCAAGGTCGCGCGCGACGCGGCCGGCGGAGCGGCCGAGCCGCCGCCCGCCTCGCCGTCGCCCGCGGCCGCACCCCCCCCGCTTCCGCCCCCGCCGCCCGCCGACCCGGCCGGCGCCGCCGCGGGCGGCAAGCCGATGGAGATCGATCTCGGCCTGGACCGCGAGGACGGCTTCGAATCCGCCCGGGCGCTCAAGCCGAAGGCGCCCCTGAAGGCGCGGCTGCTGATCTACGCGGGCATCGCCGTCATGGTCGTGGCCGCCGTCGGCCTTTCCGCATGGCTGATGAAGCCCCGCGCGGGCCGGAAGCCGTCGGCCGCCGCAACCGGCGGCCTGGAGATCCACTACGAGAAGGTCGAGGCGGGCGCGAAGAACATCTTCCGCTACGCCATGGCCCTGGAGGGCGGAACCCTCTCGGTGCGCATCGACAACCTCCAGGACGGGCAGCACGTCAGCCGCGAGAAGAAGACCGACCCGAAGATCCTCGAACTCCTCGCGTCCTCGCTCGAACAATCGGGGTTCTTCCAGCTCGTCGACGAGTACCAGGGTCTCGCGCCGGGCGTGTGGGACCAGGCCGACCTGACGATCGTCGTCAACCGCCGCGCCCACCGCGTCCGCGTCCTCAACCGCCTCCAGCCGGACGCCTTCAAGAAGGCGCGCGAGGAGATCGAGGAGTTCGTGCGCAACGAGATCGGCCTCTACGCGCTGGCCCTGCCGCCGGAGAAGCTCGTGGAGATCGGCCGCAATGCGTGGCTGACGGGGCAGAAGCTGTACGACGAGCGCGAGGTGCGGCACGACAACCTCGCCCGCACGATCAAGTCGCTCACCGAGGCCGAGAGCCTCGTCGAGACCCTGGAGCCCAAGCCCGACTTCTACGAGAAGGCGATCGCCCTTCGCGAGGAGGCTCGACGGATGCTGCAGGCCAAGTACGAGGACTACCTCTTCCGGGCCGACCGGTCGATCAAGCTCAACGACTGGAAGGAGGCGAACGCGCACCTCCAGGTCCTGCTCGAAACCGTGTCGGACCGCTCCGACGAGCGGTATGACAAGGTCTACAAGAAACTGGTCGACGTGCAGCGTCGGCTCAACCGGAAGTGATCGGATCCCGCCCATGACGATCCCGCATCCTCGTTTCCTTCGCGTCGGCCTGGCGGCCCTCGCGGCCGCCGCCCTGGCCCGGGGCCTCGCCGGGTGCGACACCGGCCCCGGCGGGGACGGCCAGATCCGGGTGTCGACCGATCCGCCCGAGGCGGCCATCACGTGCAACGGCGTCGCGGCGGAGGCCTCGCCGACCACGATCACGCGCCTGCTTCCGGGCACGTACCTGATCGTCGCGGAGAAGCCGGGCTACCAGCCGGCGCGCAAGTCGGTCTCGATCCTGGAGGGCGGGCGCGGCTCCGTGGACCTGAAACTCGAGCCCGCCTTCGGGCTGGTCCTCGTCGACTCGAAGCCGCAGGGCGCCGACGTCCACGTCGACGGCGCCTTCCGGGGCCGCACGCCGTTCTTCATGACCGACCTTGTCCCCGGAACCCACCGCTTCGCGTTCTCGCTGGCCGGCCACCTGAACCGCGAGGTGGAGGAGATCGTGGCCGACCGGGTCCCGCGCAAGGTCCTCGCCGAGCTGCCGACGAACGCCGGCAAGTTGATGGTCCGGTCGACGCCTCCCGGCGCGGCCGTCCGCCTGAACGGCGTCGACCGCGGCAAGACCCCGCTCGAGATCACCGATGCCCCGTCCGGCGAGAACACCGTCGAGATCCTGATGGACGGCTACAAGCCCCTCACCGAGAAGGTCGCCGTCCAGGCCCAGGAGACCAAGGAGGTGGCCGGGGTTCTCCAGGCGATCCCGACGACGCTGCAGATCGTCTCCATCCCGCCGGGCGCGCGCATCTACGTCAACAACCAGTTCCGCGGCGAGGCCCCGGTGACGCTGACCGACCTGCCGCCGGGCGAGCAGCGGCTGCGGGCCGAACTGGCCGGCTTCGAGACCGCCGCGCGCTCCGTCTCGCTGCTCCAGCAGAGCGCGGTCGTCGAGGAGTTCCGCATGCAGAAGAACAGCGGGAAGATCGTCGTCGTCAGCGATCCGCCCGGCGCGAAGGTCTTTCTCAATGGCGAGGAGAGGGGCGTGACGGTCGCCCCCGCCACCGGGCTGGTCTCGGAGCCGTTCGAGATTTCATCGACCTGCTACCCCCGGGCGCCTACACGATCCAGCTGCACCGGACGGGCTACGGCCACACCCCGAAGAGCGTCACGGTGGCGCCGAACGCGGTGGTCGACCTCCACGAGAAGATGGTCCGCCGCTTCGTCCCGGACACGCGGATCCGCATGCGGATGGAGAGCGGCGGCGAGATCGTGCGCGAGGGCATGATGCTCCGGAAGATGCCCGACGGAACGATCGAGCTTCAGCTCGACACGGGCACCATCATGAAGATCCCGCAGGCGCAGATCGTCGCGATCGAACCGCTCAAGGCGGGTCCCAACTGACCCGGTCGCCCGGGGCGACGGCCCCGGCGGCCATCCACCCGGCGGCGACCTCCAGCACGTCGTGCGCCCCCGGGCCTCCGAACGCCAGCCTCCACGGCCTCACGCCGCGGATCACCCGCACGACGATGCCGTCGGCACCCAGGAACACCAGGTCGAGCGGGAACCGCATGAAGAAGGTGTGGACGTCCCCGCAGGACCGGATGCGAAGGCCCTCGCCGGGGTCGAGCCGCGCCCGCCCCATCAGGCCGAGGGCTCGCGCCAGGAAGCCCCGCGCCGTCGAAACCCGGGATACGAGCACCGCGCCCCGGCACATCGCGCGCGCCAAGCCGTCCGGCGGCATCAGAACTCCTCGGTGAGGCCGAGGATCAGCATGAGGCGGTCGAGGTCGTCGCCCGTGTAGAACTCGATCTCGATCCGGCCCTTCGCCTTGCGGCCGTTGGCCAGGGTGCGCGAGGGCGTGATGCGGACGGCGCTTCCCAGCTTCTGCTTGAGCCGCTCCTCGATGTCCTTCACGTGCGGTGCGGGAACGTCCGATTGGGCCGACCGGCGGCGGCGGGGTCCGCGGCGGATCCGCTCGACCGCCTTCTCGATCTCGCGGACCGACCAGCCCTCCTTCACGGACTGGCGCGCCAGCGACTCCATCTCCAGCGGGATCGAGAGTCCGAGCAGGACCTTGGCGTGTTTCCTCGCGGACCGACCAGCCCTCCTTCACGGACTGGCGCGCCAGCGACTCCATCTCCAGCGGGATCGAGAGCCCGAGCAGGACCTTGGCGTGTCCGACCGAGAGGCGGCCGTCCTCGATCATCGAGCGGACCGGGTCGGGAAGCCCGAGCAGGCGGAGGGCGTTCGCGACCGAGGCCCGTCCCTTCCCGACGCGCTCGGCGACCTGCTCCTGGGTGAGCTGGAACCGCTCGGCGAGCATCCGGTAGCCCTCGGCCTCCTCGATCGGGTCGAGATCCTCGCGCTGGAGGTTCTCGATCAGCGCCAGTTCCAGCGCCTCGCGATCGGAGACCGCCATCAGCCGCACCGGCACCTCGGCCAGGCCGGCGGCCACCGCGGCGCGAAGGCGCCGTTCGCCGGCGATGAGTTCGAATCCGTCGCCCGCCGCGCGGACGAGGAGCGGTTGGAGGACCCCGCGCTCGCGGACCGACTGGACCAGTTCATCCAGGCGCGCGGACGAGGAGCGGTTGGAGGACCCCGCGCTCGCGGACCGACTGGACCAGTTCATCCAGGGGCTCGGCCCGGAACGTCCGTCGCGGCTGCCAGACCCCGGTGCGGACCGAGCCCACGGGCACCCGGCGGACCTCCGAAGGCGGGGCGGCGGGCTCCGGTCGCGGATCGCCCGCGGCGGCCGCGACGGCGCTCGCCTTCGGAATCAGCGCGCCCAATCCCCTGCCCAATCCGCCCGGCTTTCCGGCCATAAGCGATGCATCCCCCACCCGCCCCCGCGGCGGAACCGGTGGCACCCTGCGCGAATCCGCCGGTTCCGTCAAGCCCGCGCCGGCGGGGCGGACGGCGGTCCTCAGCGAAGGCCATCCCCCACCCGCCCCCGCGGCGGAACCGGTGGCACCCTGCGCGAATCCGCCGGTTCCGTCAAGCCCGCGCCGGCGGGGCGGCGCGGGGCGGGCGGCGGTCCTCAGCGAAGGCCGCGGCGGACCATCTCCTCCGCGATCTGGATGGCATTCTGGGCGGCGCCCTTCCAGATGTTGTCGCCGGCGCACCACAGAGCCAGGCCGTTCTCCACGGTCGGATCGCGGCGGATGCGGCCGACGATGACGTCGTACCGCCCCGAGGCATCGACCGGCATCGGGTAGACCGCCTTCTTCGGCTCGTCCGCAACGACCACGCCCGGCTCCTTCGCCAGCAGGTCGCGCGCCTGCTCCGGGGAGAGCGGCCGCTCGAACTCGGCGTTGATCGAGATGCTGTGCCCGTTGAAGACCGGCACGCGCACGCAGGTGGTGCAGACGCGGATCGACCCGTCGCCGAGGATCTTGTGCGTCTCCCGGCGCATCTTGATCTCCTCGGTGCTCTCGCCCGAGTCGTCCTTGAACGACCCGACTGACGGGATCAGGTTGAACGCGATCGTGTGCGGGTAGACCTCGCGCACGGGCGGCGTTCCGGCGGCCCACGCGCGGGCCTGGGCCTCGAGTTCCTTCACCGCGGCGCTGCCGGTGCCCGAGACGGCCTGGTAGGTGCTGGCCACCAGGCGGCGCAGCTTCGCGGCGCGGTGCAGCGCGGCCAGCGGCATCAGCGCGATGATCGTGCTGCAGTTCGGGTTCGCGATGAATCCCTGGTGCCCGGCGAGGGCGTCGCCGTTGATCTCGGGGATCACGAGGGGGACGCGGGGGTCCATCCGGAAGTCATCGCCGTTGTCGATGACGACCGCGCCGCGGCGGACCGCCTCCCACCCCAGCGTCTGCGAGGCGCCCTTGTCGCCCTCCGTGCCGGCGAAGAACGCGAAATCGACGCCGTCGAAGGCTTCCGCCACCGCCGGGACCACCTCGTAGTCCACCCCGTCGATCGTCTCGGTCCGCGCGCGACGCGCGAGGATCTTCATCGACTTCGCCGGGAAGTTCCGCGCCCTGAGCAGGCGCACCATCTCCGTGCCCACGGCCCCGACACCGACCACCACCACCGAATAACTCTTCATGCTACACCCGCTCCGCGACCAGGTCGCCGACCTCGGTCGTTCCGTAGCCCATGCGGCCGGCGGCGAGGCTCTTGAGCTTGCCGGCCGTGACATCCATGACCGCCTTCTCGATCGCCTCCGCCGCGCGCTCCTCGCCGAGGTGCTTCATCATCATGCCGCCGGCGCAGATCGCGGCGAGCGGGTTGATGACGTTCTTGCCCGTGTACTTCGGCGCCGAGCCGCCGATCGGCTCGAACATGCTGACGCCCTCGGGATTGATGTTGCCGCCGGCGGCGATGCCCATGCCGCCCTGCGTGATGGCGCCGAGGTCCGTGATGATGTCGCCGAACATGTTGCCGGTGACGATCACGTCGAACCACTCGGGGTTCTTCACCATCCACATGCACGTCGCGTCGACGTGGTAGTACTCGCGCTTGATGTCCGGGTAATCCTTCGCGCCCATCTCGTGGAACGCGCGCTCCCAGAGGTCGTAGACGTAGGTGAGCACGTTGGTCTTGCCGCAGAGCGCCAGGGTCTTCTTCTTCCCGCGCCGGCGGGCGAGGTCGAAGGCGTAGCGCAGGCACCGGTCGACCTGGTGGCGGGAGTAGACGCTCGTCTGGATCGCGACCTCGTGCGGCGAGCCGCGCATGTTGAAGCCGCCGGCGCCCGAGTAGAGGTCGCCGGTGTTCTCGCGCACGACGACGTAGTCGATGTGCTCGGGGCCCTTGTCCTTCAACGGGCACTCGACGCCCGGGTAGAGCTTCACCGGGCGCAGGTTGATGTACTGGTCCAAGTCGAACCGCAGCTTGAGCAGGATCCCCTTCTCGAGGATGCCGGGCTTCACGTCGGGATGGCCGATCGCGCCCAGGAGGATCGCGTCGAACTTGCGCAGTTCGTCCGCGGCGTTGGCCGGCAGCACCTCGCCCGTGCGCAGGTAGCGCTCGCCGCCGAAATCGTAGTCCTGCAGCTCCAGCTTGAACGCGTGTTTCGCCGCCGTGGCCTGGAGGACCTTCACCGCCTCCCGCGCCACCTCGGGTCCCGTCCCGTCGCCGCCGACCACCGCGATCCTGTACGTCCTGCTCATGATTCACCTTCCATGCCCCTCCGCGGGGACCATCCCTCCGCGGAACCGGGCCGCGCATGATAGCGGACCGTCCGCCGGGCCGCAATCCCGCCGCGGGACGGAATCCGGGATGGACACCGCCCGCCGCAATCGTAGACTTGAAGGGTGACACGGGCGCTCGCCATCGCAGGGGCCGGGGCCGTGCTGGCGGCTGCCATCCCGGCGGCGGGCCAGGCGCCGGCCGCCCCCGCGCCCCCCCCGCCCGCCGTTCCGGCGCCCGCCGCCACCAACGGCGCGCCGGCGAAGCCCGCGCCGTTCCCCGCCGAGGCGGAGAAGAGCCGCGAGGCGTTCGAGGCCCGGATCCGGGACATGGACCGGCGCGCGGCGCAGCTCGCCAAGACCCTCGGCGCGGCCTACGCCGCCCTGCTGAAGGATCTCCGGAACTCGCTCCAGATTGCCGGCCGGGTCCGCGACATGGCCCTCGTGCACGACGAAATGGCCCGGTACGCGAAGGAGCAGACCATCCCCGCCGCCGACGTCATCAAGGAGCCGCCGGAGCTGCGGAAGATCGTCGAGCAGCTGGCCACGCAGGCGCGCGACGAAACCCATGCCAACGAGATCGAGGTCGTCGATGCCGCCGCCCGGCACCTGCAGACCCTCGGCTCGCTGGCCGTTCAGATGACGCTCGGCGACAAGGCCGGCGTCCAGGGCGCGGTGGAGGCCGAACGCGACCGCGTCATCACCCACCCCCGCCTTCGGGCCGCCCTCGCCCTGAGCGCGGCCGTTCCCAACCGCTCCGTCCTCGGCCCGGCCGCCGCCGAGGCCCCTCCCGTCGACACGGCCCTGGAGATCCGGAAGCTCCGCATGTACTCGCCCGCCGGGGAGGACGCGGGACGCGTGATGAGCTACTCGATCGACGCGGCCATGTGGGAGGACCGGTCCCGCATGTACCAAAGCAAGACGGCGGGATCGCCGAAACTCGGCCAGTCCGAGACCCTGTCCGGCCCCGTCGCCTACAAGATCCGCCTGACGGTCTCCTGCCGGAATCGCGAGGTGCCGCCGGACTGCCGGCTCGTGATCGAGTACTTCCGCCGTTCCCTGACCGATGGCGACAAGTCCTACCTGTCGTCCGAGGAACTCAAGCTGCCGCCGATCGCGCGCAACGAGAACCGCACCTTCGAGATCAAGGGCGTCGAGACGACCCAGTCCGAGACGAAGTCCACGACGCTGTACGGGAGCAACCGGACCCTGTCCGGCTACGAACTGCACGGCATCATCGTCAGCCTGCTCGACCCGTCCGGCAAGGTCATGCTGCAGCGCTTCACGCCTCAGTCGCTGGGCAAGGACGCCGTCCCGACGCCGGGGAAGCGCTGACCAGGATCCAACGAGCCGCGCCCCGCCCCCGGCATCCGGCGGATGGGTCCGCCATGGGATGCCGGCTGCGGGGCGCCGGAGGCCGGTCGCCGTTACCGGTCCGTCAGCGCGACGACGCCCGGCAGGGCCTTGCCCTCAAGGAACTCGAGGCTCGCGCCGCCGCCGGTGCTGATGTGCGTCATCTTCGCCGCGAGTCCGCTCTTGTTCACCGCCGCGACGCTGTCGCCGCCGCCGATGATGCTGAGGCACTTCGTCGCGGCGATCGCCTTCGCCATCGCCATGGTGCCGCCGGCGAACGGGGCCATCTCGAAGCAGCCCATCGGGCCGTTCCAGACCACCGTCTTCGCCCGGGCGATCTCGTCGCAGAAGAGCGCGGTGCTCCTCGGCCCGATGTCGAGGGCCATCCAGCCGTCCTTGATCCCCGCTTCGCCGACCGTTTCGGTCGCGGCCGCGGCGTCGAACTTGTCGGCGATGACGTGGTCGACCGGCAGCAGCAGCTTCACTCCCTTCGCCGCCGCCTTCGCGAGGATCTCCTTCGCGAGGTCGGCCTTGTCCTCCTCGACCAGGCTCTTGCCGGTCGGAAGGCCCTTGGCGCGGTAGAACGTGTAGGCCATCGCGCCGCCGATGATCAGCGAGTTCACCTTCTCGAGCAGGTTCGTGATGACGTTGACCTTGTCGCTGACCTTGGCGCCGCCGAGAATGGCGACGAACGGCCTCTCGGGGCTGGCCAGCGCCCGGCCGAGGTAGTCGATCTCCTTCTCCATCAGGAAGCCCGCCACGTTCCGCTTGTAGAACTTGCAGACCAGCGCCGTGGACGAGTGGGCGCGGTGCGCGGAGCCGAACGCGTCGTTGATGAAGATCTCGCCGTCGCCGAGCGGGGCGAGCTTCTCGGCCAGTTCGGCCTGCTTCTTCTTCATCTCGGCCTTGGCGGCCTTCTTCTCCTCGTCCGTCGCCGTGTCGGGCAGCTTGGCCTTGCCCTCGTCGGCGTAGAACCGGGTGTTCTCGACGACCATGACCTCGCCGGGCTTGAGCGCCCGGGCCATCGCGACCGTCTCCGCGCCGATGCAGTCCGACCCGAACTTGACCGGCATGCCCAGAAGCTCGGCGAGCTTGTCGGCCGCGGGCTTCAGGCTGAAGGCGGCCTCGAACCCCTTGCCCTTCGGCCGGCCGAGGTGGCTCATCAGGACCAGCGCCCCGCCCTTCTCGAGAACGTACCGGATGGTCGGCAGCGCGGCGCGGATGCGCGTGTCGTCGGCGACCTTGCCGTCCTTGATCGGCACGTTGAAGTCCACGCGGCTCAACACCCGCCGCCCCGCCACGTCCACATCGCGAACCGTGAGCTTGTTCATCCTGTCATCTCCTGGTCATGTTGCCGGGACACCCGGCGCGATTCCCTGCCCGATCGCCGGCCTGAAATTCCGCGACAGGTATCATGAGCGTCCCCCTCTGTCCAGCCGACCGCGGCCTCGAGGCCATGGGCGGGGCGGCGGTGTTCCCGGCGGCGGCGACGAGGCGCGCCATGGGCCGGCAGAATGGTCTTGCGCCCGGGCGTTGGCATGGACAGGGTACGTGGCATGGGAAAGGCGAAACCGGGGTTCGGATCCCTGATCACGCGAACGAGAGCGGGCGTCGCTGCTTCCCTGTTCGCGCTGGGCGCGGCATGGGGCGCGGCCGCGGAACCGGAAGCGGCGGACCGGACCGCGCTCGTCGCCCCCATCCTGTTCTGCAAGCGCTTCAATTACCAGGGCCTGCACATCTACGACACGTTCTACCAGTGGCGCCCCGGCGGCGGCCTCTACGTGCTGGAGAATCCCGCCGACCCGCCGGAGCGGCACCGCGTGCGTCCGGTCATCGACCCCTCGACGGCCGAAACGCCGGGAGAAGGCGTCTATTTCGACCCCGCGTTGTCCTACGATGCGAAGAAGCTCCTTTTCTGTTTCAAGGGTTCGGAAACGGGGGCGTCGGCGATCTTCGAAATCGGCACGGACGGACGGGGGTTGCGGCGCATCACCCGTCCCGACGCCGTCGGCAATCCCTACCGGGGCCGGGGCGGCGGACACCACGACGTGAAACCGTGCTACCTGCCCGACGGCCGCATCGCGTTCACCTCCACGCGCTACAGCGGCCTGGTTCCGTGCGCGAACAACGGCGTGGCGATCCTGCACGCCATGAACGCCGACGGCGGCGGCATCCAGGCCCTCTCCGTGAACAACGTGACCGAGTTCGATCCCTGCGTGCTGCCGGACGGCCGGATCCTGTTCGGGCGCTGGGAATACGTCGACCGCAACGCGCTGGTGATCCAGAGCCTCTGGACGATGCTGCCGGACGGCCGCCACGAGATGGAGTATTTCGCCAACAACATGGTCTTTCCCGAGGCCGTCCTGCAGGCCAAGCCGGTGCCGGGCCACGACGGACTGGTGGTGGCCACCTTCGCGCCGCACAACGCGCCGCCCCGCGGCACGATCGCGATGATCGACGCGCGCATCGGCCGGAACGACCCCGCGGCCATCTTCAACTTCGAATCGCCGGACCGTCCCACGCACGACCGGGGCGAATCGTGCGACCCGTGGGCGCTGGGCCGGAATGTCGTTCTCTTCAGCGGCGTGCCCCCCGACACGAACGCGCCGGCCATCCCGGTGGAGACCCCCGGCTTCCGGCGGCGCAGCAATCCCCGGCTCAACGCCCTCCTGCTCATCGACCGCGCGGGCCGCCGCGAGGTCGTGCACAGCGACCCGGCCATCGACCTGCACAACCCGATCCCGCTGGCGCCGCGACCGCGGCCGGTCACCGGCCCGGACCTGGCCGACCGCACGCAGCGGACGGGCCGGTTCTTCGTGAACGACGTCCACGTCTCCATGCCGGAGGTTCCGCGCGGGACGGTCAAGTGGCTCCGCGTCCTGGAGGAGACCTCGCGTGTGAGCGAAAGCCCCGGCGGCACGTGGATGAACCAGACGTTCTCCATCTCGGCGGCGCTGGCGTGGAGCGCCAAGATCTTCCACGGGATCGTGCCGGTGGAGCCGGACGGATCGGTCTACTTCGAGGCGCCCTCCGGCCGGGCGCTCTACTTCCAGCTGCTCGACGGGGATTACCGCCTGGTGCGCGGCATGCGGACCTTCGTCCAGGCGGCGCCCGGCACGACGCGCAGCTGCACGGGCTGCCACGAGTACGGGCCCACGTCGTCCGCCGCCCCCCGGCCCGATGGCCGCGAACTGCGCCGGCTGCGGGACGAATCGTGGGGCGGCGGGTATCTCGACTACACGGAGCGGGTCCAGCCAATCCTGGACGCGCGGTGCGTAAGCTGCCACGGCGGGGAGAAGGGCCTGGCGGCGGGACTCGACCTTTCGCGCGGCTGGACGGAGTTCTTCAACATCTCCTACGAGCACCTCACCGCGCGCCGCGAGCGGATGTACACGGCCGACCTGATCGGCGGCATCTGCGCCATGAACGGGACGGCGCACTGGTCCTGCAAGGTCTTCGGCCCCTATTCCCACGGAAGCGGCAGGGCCATCCTCGCGGACGTCCTGCTCAGGGAACCGCACCGGAACCTGCTGTCCCGCGAGGAGCGCGAACAGGTCTTCGCGTGGATGGACTCCAACGGTCTCTACTTCGGAACGTGGGACTACACGCAGGCCGGTCCTCGCTCCAGGCCGTTTCTGGACGCGGTGGATCGCGTGAAGGCGGTCATGAAGGATGCGGGGTGCGTGCGCTGCCACGCGGACGCCAAGGGCGAGATCCTGCGCTTCGACTCGTGGATCAATCTCGACCGCCCGGAGATGAGCCGCGTGCTGCGCGCGCCGCTGCCGGCGTCGGCCTCTGCGGAGGGCGGCTACGGGCTGGCGCTCTGCCGCGGGAGGCCGGTGGATCCGTCGTTCAGCCGCAAGGGGCTGATCTACGGCTTCGGCTACGCCCACGGCGTGAAGGAACTCGACTCGTTCCCGACGCAAACCTGGCCCACGACCTGGCCCCCCGAGGGCGCGCCGGTGACGTCCTTCGCGTCCACCGTCGACCCGCACTACCGCCGGATGCTGGAGGTCATCCGGGACGCCCGCTCGGCCCAGCTCGCCGCGCCGCGCGTGGACATGCCGGGCGCCGAATGGGTCGGGGGCGGCATCCGCGAGGGACGGTCCCGCCAGATGCTGCCGCAGCCGCTGCCGGACCCGTTGCCCGGGGTCCGGGCGTCGGTGGACGGGAACGGGTTCGTGCGGCTGGACTGGGAGCGCTCGGCGCGGATGATCGGGCTGATCGCCGAGGTGCACCGCGGCGAAACCGCCGGCTTCGAGCCCGGCGAGGCGACCCGCATCGGACGGACCGAACGCTTCGGCTTCAGCGACACCAACGCGCCGCCGGGCACGGCCCACTACGCCGTGGTGTTCGTCTCCGACCCGGCCGAGACCTGCGGCACCTGCAAGAGCGGCGCGGTGGTCACGTTCGCGGGAGACCAGGCCGGGGCGACGGCCGCCGCCCCGGACCCCACGGGGTGTCCGCTCTCGACCTTCGAACCCCGCCGCGGCGATCCGGTGCGGGTGGCCGTCGAGGTGCCGGGGGCCCTCCCCGCCATCCGGGCCGGCACGCCGCGGACCGAACCGCTCGCGGGCCGGGTGCGGCTGCGCTGGGCGGAGGCCGGCATGCCCGGGCTGACGACCTACGACGTGTACGGCCAGGCGGCGGACGGCCCCCCGGAACCGCCCCGGCGGCTCAACCGCGAACCGCTGAGAGGAACGACGTTCGTCGATGCGATATTCCACGCGGGACGCGAGGTGCGCTACGCGGTCGTCGCTCACGCGCCGCGCCGACCCGCGGCGGGAGTGCCCCCGCCCGGCGAAGGCTGGGCGACAGCGCGCGCCATGCCGCCGCGCACGGATCCCCTGTTCACGCTGGAGTCGGCGGCCGGCGAACTGCAGCTGTCGGGGGACGCGCGACTCGAGAACGGCACGCTCGACCTCTCGCGGGGCGGGTTCGCGACGCTGGCGGCGTCGGACGGCCGCGTGATGGACGGGCCGTTCAGTTTCGCGATGGACGCGCGTTTCGACGAGGCCGGCCAGATGCCCGTGCTGCTGGGCTTCGGGGCGTACAACGGTGCGGGCTGGTTCCTTCAGAAGATCGGCGGACGCTGGCGCTTCCACCTCTCGGGCGTCTCCTGCGACGGCGGCACCGTGCCGCTGGGGGCCTGGGTGCGCGTGCTGGGCGTTTACGACGGACGCTCCGCGCGGCTGTACCAGGACGGGAAGCTCGTGGCCGAAGCGGAGGTGCCCGCCCCGCCGACGCCCCACGGCCCGGTGTTCTCGGTCGGGCAGTACAAAATCGGGCGTCTCCTGCGACGGCGGCACCGTGCCGCTGGGGACCTGGGTGCACCTGCTGGGCGTTTACGACGGACGCTCCGCGCGGCTGTACCAGGACGGGAAGCTCGTGGCCGAAGCGGAGGTGCCCGCCCCGCCGACGCCCCACGGCCCGGTGTTCTCGGTCGGGCAGTACACCGCGGCCGGAGAGGCCCCCTACCAGTTCAAGGGCGCCATCCGGAACCTGGCGCTCTACGATCGCGCCCTGGACGCGGATGGCAGGTAGAAGGCACCCGCGGCCCGCGACGAGCCGCCGGGCGCATACGAAGAAACGCGGCGGGATCCGGGGACCCCGCCGCGTTTCGTTCAGACCGGGAAGCGGCCTACTTCACCGTGTCCATGTGGCAGACCAGGTCCAGGACCTTGTTCGAGTAACCCCACTCGTTGTCGTACCACGACACGATCTTCGCGAAGTTCGGGTTCAGCATGATGCCGGCGCCGGCGTCGAAGATCGACGTGCGCGCGTCATGGTTGAAGTCCGACGACACGACGGCCTCCTCCGTGTAGCCGAGGATGCCCTTCAACTCGCCGGCGGCAGCGGCCTTCATCGCGGCCTTGATCGCCTCGTACGCGCTCGCGGCGTCGGCGCCGGGGGCCTTCTCGAGACGGACGGTCAGGTCGACGGCCGAGACGTTCAGCGTCGGAACGCGGAACGCCATGCCCGTCAGCTTGCCCTTCAGGGCGGGAATGACCTTGCCCACGGCCTTCGCCGCGCCGGTCGACGACGGGATGATGTTCCCCGCCGCCGCGCGGCCGCCGCGCCAGTCCTTCTTGGACGGGCCGTCGACCGTCTTCTGCGTCGCCGTTGTGGCATGCACCGTCGTCATCAGGCCCTCGATGATGCCCCAGTGGTCGTGCAGCACCTTCGCAACCGGCGCCAGGCAGTTGGTCGTGCAGGACGCGTTGGAGACGAACTGCTCGCCCTTGTAGGCCTTGTGGTTGACGCCCATCACGAACATCGGGGTGTCGTCCTTCGAGGGGGCGGACATGACCACGCGCTTGGCGCCGGCCTTGATGTGCCCCTCGGCCTTCGCCTTCTCGAGGAAGAGGCCCGTCGATTCGCAGACGTACTCGGCGCCGATGTCGCCCCACTTCAGGGCCGCCGGATCCTTCTCGCCCGTCACGCGGATCTTCTTCCCGTTGACGACGAGGCTGCCCGCCTCGTGGGCGACCGTGCCGGCGAAGACGCCGTGCACCGAGTCGTACTTGAGCATGTACGCGAGGTACTCCGCGTCGAACAGGTCGTTGATGCCCACGACCTCGATCTTCGGATTGTCCATCGCCGCGCGGAAGACGAGGCGGCCGATGCGCCCGAAGCCGTTGATGCCGATCTTGATCGCCATGGTCTGCTGTCCTTTCGTTGAATCTCTGTCACCGCCGGGCAACTCCGAAGCCCGGCAGCCCAGGAAATGAAGCGCAGACGGTACCGGAAGACGGCCTCCCGGTCAATCCTGAAGATGGCCGCCCCCGCTTCGGGGGCGCCTCTCCGATTCACTGACCTGATCACGCGGGCGCCTTCGTCACGCTGCGCAGGACCGGAGATGCGCCCCTCCGGCCATCACCCCGCGCAAGATCGGCGGTGGCCTCGCAGGGTAGTCATCACGCTCCGCGTGATGACCATCCGGATAGCGAAGATGTCCTCACGCCCC
>VGWF01000046.1 GCA_016873715.1 Lentisphaerota bacterium
GGGGGGCGTCGCGGGACAGGAAAAAGGGACCGCCCCGCCGGTCCGGGGCGCATCTCCGGTTCCTTGACCTGATCCTGCGGGCGCCTCGGAATCCGCAGGCTACGGGGATCCGGCGAACGGACAGCCCGTGCGAGCGTTGCCGTCATCCTTGCACCGGACCGGAGATGCGCCGCCGGTCCGGCCCGCTAACGCAATCCTCATGCTTCCTTCACAGGACGGTGACCGCGGCGGACCACCGTCGGGCGAGCCGGATGCGCGCGGCGGGTGATTGCGGCTGGCGGCTCGGCGCGGCGGACGGTAGGATGGCGCGGGCTCGGGCCGCGCGACGGGAGGGCGGCATGTCGAAGGAACACATCCTGGTGATCGAGGACGAGGACGACATCCAGGAGCTCGTCCGCTACACGCTGTTGAAGGAGGGCTTCCGCGTCACGATCGCCGGCGACGGCGAGTCGGGCGTGGAGAGGGCCCGCGAGGGCGGGTTCGACCTCGTCCTGCTCGACCTCATGCTGCCGGGCATCGACGGCATGGAGGTCTGCCGCATCCTCCAGGGCGATCCCCGCACCTCGTCGCTGCCGGTCATCATGATCACGGCGCGGAGCGAGGAGAGCGACGTCGTCACGGGCCTCCGGATGGGCGCCGAGGACTACGTCACCAAGCCGTTCAGCCCCAAGGTCCTCCTGGCGCGGATCCGCAACGTCTTCCGCCGGCGCAGCCGCCATGCGGCCGCCGAGGAGCCGGTGAAGGTCGGCGATCTCCTCATTCATCCCGGGCGGCACGAGGTGACGCTGAAGGGCCGGCCGCTGACGCTTACGCCGACGGAGTTCGGCATCCTGCACTTCCTCGCCTCGAAGCCCGGCTGGGTGTTCAGCCGCGAGCAGATCGTCGACGGCGTCAAGGGCACGGACTATCCCGTGACCGACCGCTCGGTGGACGTCCAGATGGTCAACCTGCGCCGGAAGCTCGGCCGCCACGCGGATCTGCTCGAGACCGTCCGGGGCGTGGGCTACCGCTGCAAGGAGACCTGATGCGCCGCCGACGCCTGATCTGGCACGTCGTTCCGCACTTCCTGATCATCGCCGCCCTGTCGACGGCCGTGGCGGCGTGGTTCGCGGACCGGGCGATCCGCGGCTTTCACATCGATCGCGTGGCGGAGAATCTCGCGGTCCAGAACCGCTTCCTCCAGGACCTCCTGCCGGCCGACCCCGCCGCGGCGGACGCCGGCCCCGCGCTGGCGGCCGCGATCGACGCCGGTCGCCGGGCCGCGCCGGGGACGCGGGTGACGGTGATCGCCCCGGACGGCCGTGTCCTGGCCGACTCCACGGCCGACCCCGCCCACATGCAGCCCCACCAGGGCCGCCCCGAGGTCGCGGCGGCGCTGCGCGGGAATCCGGGCCGCGACATGCGGCTGAGCGACACGACCGGCCGGAGCACGCTCTATCTCGCCCTGCCCCTCCGCGCCGGGGACCGCGTCACCGCCGTGCTCCGGACCGCCGCCTCGATCGAGGAGATGGAGCAGGTGCTCGCCGACCTCCAGCGCCGGATCGTGCTGCACGGAATCGCCGTCGTGGCGATCGCCATCGTCGTCGCCTTCCTCCTGTCCAGCCGGGTCCTGCGGCCCCTGGCCGAACTCGAGCGGGGCGCGGCGCGGTTCGCCGCCGGCGATCTCTCGCACCGCGTTCCGGTGCCCGACGCCCGCGAGATCTCGGCCGTCGCGGAGGCGATGAACCGGATGGCGGAACAGTTGCGCGAGCGCATCGACGCCATCGAGACGCAGCGCGCCGAGGTCGAGACCCTCCTGGCGAGCCTGGGCGAGGGCGTGGTGGCGGTCGGCGCGGACGAGCGGGTGCTGTACGCGAACGGGCAGGCGGCGGATCTGCTGAACACCGGCGCGGCGGAGGCCCGCGGTCACGACCTGAGGGAGGCGATCCGTCACCCCGAACTCCAGGAGGCCGTCCTGAAGGCGATGCGCTCCGGCGAGCCCGTCGAGGCCGGCGTGGTGATCCGCGGCGACCGGGAGATCTACCTGCAGGGCCGGGCGGTCCCCCTGCGCGACGCGGGGGGCCAGCCCCGCGGCGCGGTGGTCGTGCTCAACGACCTGACGCGGATCCACCGGCTGATGGTGATGCGTCGCGACTTCGTGGCGAACGTGTCGCACGAGCTGAAGACCCCGCTCACGTCGATCGGCGGCTTCGTGGAGACGCTGCTGGACCCCGATCCGCCGCCGGCCGACGAACAGCGGCGGTTCCTCGGCATCGTCCTCCGGCAGGTCCACCGCCTGCAGTCGCTCGTCGACGACCTGCTGGGGCTCGCCCGCATCGAACAGCAGGCGGAACAGGGCACGATCGAGACGGCCCCGGCCGCGGCGCGGGAGCTCATCGACGAGGCCGTCGAGACGTGCCGGCAACTGGCGACGGACCGCGGCGTCGGCATCGACGTGGAGGCGCCGGAGGAGCTGACCGCGCGCGTCGACGCCGGCCGCATCGGCCGCGCCATCGTCAACCTTCTCGACAACGCCATCAAGCACAGCCCCGAGGGCGCCCGGGTCGTCGTCGCCTCCCGCGATGCCGGCCCCGACCTCGAGTTCTCCGTCACCGACCGCGGCTGCGGCATCGAACCCCGGCACCTGCCCCGCCTCTTCGAGCGCTTCTACCGGGTCGACAAGGCGCGCAGCCGGCGCGAGGGCGGCACCGGGCTCGGCCTGGCCATCGTGAAGCACATCGTCCACGCGCACGGCGGACAGGTCGCCGTCGAGAGCCGCCCCGGCGAAGGCAGCCGCTTCTCGTTCCGCATCCCCAAGGCCGGCCCGCCGGTGGGGCAGGCCTGATCCGGCGCCCCCCGCGGATGGGGTCCATTACCGAATCCAAATAATCCTCTCACACGCCCCTATCCGGGGTCTTGCACGCTGGCCTCCAACAACGGCCCTCGGGAGGCCGGGATGCGGCGGGGCCGCCGCGTCCAAGGATGCTGGAGAGCTCCACGCAACGGAGGACGGAACGAATGAAGATCAATGCCGCGACGATGACCGCGATCGCCGTGCTGGCCTCGGGCGCACCCCTGGCCCGCGCCGCATGGTTCGACACCACGGAGGTGAAGGGCGACCTTCGCTACCGGTTCGAATACATCGATGAGGAAGGCCGCGACGACCGCTACCGCGACCGCATCCGCGCCCGCCTCGGCGTGTCGTCCAAGGTCAACGACGAGGTCAAGCTGACCCTGCAGCTGAGCACCGCGGAGTCCAACGGGGACGGCGAGGGCGATCCGATCTCCGGCAACCAGTCGCTGAAGAACTTCGGCACCCGCAAGGGGATCTACCTCGACCTGGCCTGCTTCGACTGGAGGCCGGCCGCGCTGCCCGGCCTGAGCCTCTCCGCCGGCAAGACGAAGAACCCCTTCATCTGCGTCGGCGACTACCTCTGGGACAGCGACTACAACCCCGAGGGAATCGGCCTCAACTACGCCCTCGGCGGCGACGTCCAGTTCGTGGCCAACGGCGGCTACCACTGGATCCAGGAGCGGAGCGCCGATGACGACTCCATGATGTACGGCGGCCAGCTCGCCCTGAACGTCAAGGCCGGCGACATGAGCACCGTCACCTTCGGCGGATCCTACTACGGCTTCACCGAGGTCGAGGGCCGGCAGGTCTTCGACTGGCAGGGCGAGGAGCGGTCCTACGGCAACTCCACCGTCAACCTGATCGACGGCACGACGACCAACAAGGCCTATGCCAACGGATTCGGCACCGCCGAGGGCTTCGTCCAGGTCGCCTTCGACGTCGCCATCCCGATCACGGTTTTCGGTTCCTACGCCGTCAACGGCGAGGCGGACGCCGACGACACCGGCTTCATGGCCGGGATCAAGCTGGGGAGCGCCAAGGAACCCGGCACCTTCGAGTTCGGCTACGACTACCGCCGGCTCGAGGCGAACGTGTTCCCCGGCGCCTTCACCGACTCCGACTCCTTCGGCGGCGGCACCGATGCGCAGGGCCACCGGTTCAAGGCGGCCTACCAGATCCACAAGAACTTCCAGTCGGCGGTGTCGTTCTTCCTCAACGAGAAGAAGATCTCGAACCCGCACGACTACAACCGGCTCCAGGTCGACCTGATCGCGAAATTCTGAGTCCCGTGCGCCGCGCGGGCCGGCGGTCCGGCCGGTCCGCGCGGCGCACGCCTTGACAGGGCCGCAACCCTGTCGTTTGCTGGATCCACCAACCGGAGGCACCATGTCCGTCCATCTGGACCGGGAGATCGCGCGGCTCAAGAAGGTCATCCTCGAGATGTGCGCGCGGACGGAGCAGGCCGTCCAGGACGCCGCCGCGGCGCTGGCGGACCGGAACGACGGGCTCGCCCGCCGGGTCATCGAGGCCGACGACCGGATCGACCGGTTCGAGATCAGCGTCGAGGAGGACTGCCTCAAGGTGCTGGCCCTGCACCAGCCCGTCGCGTCGGACCTGCGCTTCCTCGTCGCCGTGATGCGGCTCAACCGCGACCTCGAGCGGATCGGCGACCTCGCCGTGAAGATCGCCGAGCGGGCCCTCGCGCTGAACCGCCAGCTGCCCGTCGAGGAGGCCGTCGACTTCGCCCCCCTCGCCCGCATGACCCAGTCCATGCTCCACCGCAGCATCGACGCGCTGATCAACCTCGACGGAGCCCTGGCCCGGGAGGTGATCGAGTCCGACGACGAGGTCGACGCCGGGAACCGGGCCATCGTCGCCCGCGTGAAGGACATGATCCGGACCGACCCCACCGAGCTCGACTCGCTCCTCCACCTGATCTCGATCGCGCGGCACTACGAGCGCATCGCCGACCACGCGGTCAACATCGCCGAGGACGTGATCTACCTGCTCGACGGGCGCATTATCCGGCACCCCTCCCTCGGCGCGCCCGCGGCGACATGATTCGGGCGCATCTCCGGTTCATTGACCGGATCGTGCGGGCGCCTTCGTCATCGCTGAGCAGGACCGGCGATGCGCCCACATGATTCCGATCGCGCCGACGGGGTTGCACTCGCACCCGCCCGGTGGCATCGTGTCCGGCTTATGCGCTCCCCGGCCATGGTCCTCGGAATCCTCGGCTCGATCCTTGTCCTGGAGGCCGGGGCCGGCCCCGGTCACGAGCCCCTCCCGCCCGCCTTCCCGCCCGCGGAAACCGCGTCGGTCACGGGGGCGTTCCGCGTCGCCACGTACAACATCGAGAACTTCGCCGACGGCGTGGACGACCGTGACCGCCCGCCGCCCCAGGCCCTCGCGCAGGCGAAGGACGCGGCTGCGATCGTCGACCGGCTCGCCCCGGATGTGATCGTGCTGCAGGAGATCGAGAACGCGGCGGCGCTCGCGCTCCTGAACGGCGCCCTCGCGCGCCCCTACCCCGTCGGGTTCATCACGGACTTCCGCCCGCCCTCGGGGCGCGTCGGTCCGCACAACGTGGCGGTGCTCTCGCGCGTGCCGCTGCGCGACGTCGTCGAGCGGGATTTCGGCGCCATGGAGGGCGACGTGGTCCCGACGCGGGGCTTCCTCCGGTTCGGCATCGACCTGCCCGGCGGCCGGCGGCTCCTCGTGATGGCGACGCACCTGAAATCCAACTACGGCCAGTCCTCCCGCAACCAGGCCCAGCGCCGGATCGCGATCGAGGCCATGCGGGCCGACGCGGATGCCGCGCTGGCGGGCCCGGGCGGACCGGACCTGGAGATCCTCGTCGCGGGCGACATGAACACCGACCCGGACAGCCCGGAGTTCGCGAAGGACCCCACCCTCGACGCCTTCCGCGACTGGGTGGATCTGTGGCGGGGACGCCCCCTCGGCGAACGCGGGACGTGCCCCACCCGGCTCGGGGATCCCTCGCGCGAGTTTCCGCCCGCCGCGTTCGACCGGATCCTGGTCTCGCCGGCCCTGACCAACCGGCCGTGGACCGTCACGGCGCCGCGACGCCTGGCCGAGGGGGTGAACACGAAGGACATCTTCGCGATCCCGGGCACGGGACGGGGCCACGTGTCGGACCACTACCCGGTCGCGGTCGAGATCGTCCCCTGACGGGCCGGCCGGGCTCAGCGGATGCGGCACATCCGGCGGAAGAGCGACGCGCGCTCCTCGATCGCCGCCGGGGACAGCGCCCCGAGCCTCTCCAGGCTGAAGGCCTCGACGTTGAACGACGCCACGACGCTCCCGTAGAGCATCGCCCGGGCGATCGCATCGGTCGACACGCGGCCGCCGGCCGCGAGCCGGCCCATCAGGCCGCCCGCGAAGGAGTCGCCCGCGCCCGTGGGATCGACGACGTCCTCGAGCGGGTACGCCGGCATCAGCAGGATGCCGTCCTCCGAGAACAGCACGCTGCCGTGCTCGCCGCGCTTGACGAGGATGTACCGCGGCCCCATGTCGCGCAGGATCCGCGCGGCCCGGATGAGGTTCCGCTGGCCGGTGAAGTGGTGCGCCTCGGATTCGTTGACGGTCAGCAGGTCGACCTGCGCGACGAGCGTCCGGAGGTCGGCGTTCGCGATCCGGATCCAGAGGTCCATCGTGTCGGCCATCACGAAGTCCGGCCGCCGTTCCATCTGCCCGAGCACGTGCAGCTGCAGGGCCGGGGCGATGTTCGCCAGGAACACGAACGGGGCGCGGCGGTACGACGGGGGCAGGCGCGGCTGGAAACTCCGGAAGACGTTCAATTCCGTCTTCAGCGTCTTCCGGTTGTTCATGTTCTTCGCGTAGACGCCGGACCAGCGGAAGGTCGCGCCCTCCGCGGTCTGGAGGCCGCGCATGTCGATGCCGAGCTTGCGGAACAGCGACCGGCCCTCCCGCGGGAAATCCGTCCCGACGACGCCGACCATGCCGGTCTTCACGAAGCCGGCGGCGGCGGCGCAGGCGTAGGACACGGACCCGCCGAGCACGTCGGTGCGGCTGTCGCGCGGCGTGCGGACGGTGTCGAGTCCGATGGAACCAACGACGATGAGGCGGGGGTCTTGGCGCATGGGCGGCTCCGTGAATCGGTCCGGCGGACGGGCTATCCGAGGATTTCCTCGATGCGCTCGCACAGGATGTGCATCAGGAGGTGGTGGCCCTCCTGTACGCGCGGCGTGTGCGAACTGGCGGCGACGGTCAGGCAGCGGTCGGCCAGCTCCGGCATCCGGCCGCCGGCCCCGCCCGTCAGCGCCAGCGTCCATACCCCCGCCGTGCGCGCCGCCTCGAGCGCGAGACAGACGTTGCGGGAGGTCCCGCTGGTGCTGAACGCGACGAGGGCGTCGCCGGGGCGCCCGAGGGCGAGCACCTGCTTGGCGAAGGCCTCGTCGAAGCCGAAATCGTTGCCCACGGAGGTCAGGATGGAGGTGTCGGTCGTCAGTGAAACCGCCGCGTAGGGCCGGCGGTTGACCAGGAACCGGTTGACCAGTTCGGCGGCCATGTGCTGCGCGTCGGCCGCGCTGCCGCCGTTGCCGCAGAGGAGGATCTTGCCCCCGTCGCGCACGCGGCGCGCGAGTTCGGCGGCGCATTCCTCCGCGGGCTGCCGCAGGGCGGTCAGAACCTCGTGCGTGACGGCCAGGGATTCCTCGGCGATGCGGTCCCAGTTCATGCCGGCGGCTGGGCCTCTTCGAAGGACGGGCCGTCCCCGGGCTGCGGGGCGCGAACCACCGGCTCGCGCGTCGGCGGGGTGCCGACGAACTCGCGGACGGTGACATCGATCGTTTCGATCTCGGCGATGCCCAGGTCCGCCTGGATGCAGTTCTTCGCCCGTTCCTGGAGGCCGCGGCTGATCTCGGCCACGGGCCGGCCCACCTGCACGCGGCAGTGCAGGTCGATCGCGAGGCGTCCGGACCGGACCGAGACCACGGACCGGAGAGACTCGACGCCGGCGAACTCCGAGGCGAGCCGGCCGAGGTAGTCGCGGATCGCGTCCAACCGGACCCGGACCTCCCCGTCGGGATTGCGGAACGCCAGGTGCCGTTCCGCCGTCGTCCGCGTGACCAGGCTCAGCGGCCAGAGCGCCGCGAGCCCGACCAGCAGGACGCCGGCCGGCAGCGCGAACTCGCCCCGGGTCCCGATCCATGCCCCGAGGCCCCACGCATCCGAACCGTGCCAGGCCGAGTGGGTCACGCAGAGGCCGGCCGCGAGGACCACGGCCCACACCGCGACGCCGAGGGCCACGCGAACCGCCTTCATTCGCCCGTCTCCTTCTCCGGCGGCGCCTTCTCCACCTCCGGGACCTGGATGTTCTGGACGACGACGTTGACGCCCTTCACGGGCTTGCCCGTCATCTGCTCCACCGCCTGCCGGACCTCGGTCTGGACCTGCCACGCGACCTTCGGGATGTTCACCCCGTATTCGACGACCACGTTGAGTTCCAGCACGATGCCGTTCTCGACGATCTCGACGTGCACGCCGCGGTCGTTCGGCTTGCGCCCCACGATGCCCGCGATGCCGTCGACGATCGACCCGACGAGGTCCACCACGCCGGGCACCTTGACCGCCGCCATGCGGGCGATCACGGCGATCACGCCGTTGTGAATGTGGATCAGCCCCAGGTCATTCTCCTCCTCGGGGCGGTCCTCCGGGACCGGATACGACGGCGGACGGGGCATCGGAACCTGCGGATGCTGCTTGGGATCGGCCATGACGCACCTCCTACACCGGCTTGTTGATCAGGAACGTTCCCTGCATGAAGTCCTCGAGGAACGCGGTATTGTACTCGCCCTTCACGAAACGCGCGTCGGCCATCAGCGCGAGGCCGACGGGCACCGTGGTCTTCACGCCCTCGATCGCGAACTCCTGCAGCGCCCGCGACATCACCGCGATCGCCTCCGCGCGGTTGCGGCCGCGCGCGACGATCTTCGCGATCATGCTGTCGTAGTGCGGCGAGATCTCGTACCCGTTGTACACGTGGCTGTCCACGCGGACCGACCGGCCGCCCGGGAAGTTCAGGAACTCGACGAGGCCCGGCGACGGCGTGAAGTTGCGGTACGGATCCTCCGCGTTGACGCGGAACTCGATCGCGTGCCCCTGCGCGATCACGTCGCGCTGGCTGAACGAGAGCTTCTCCCCCGACGCGACCCGGATCTGCTCGCGGACCAGGTCGACGCCCGACACCTCCTCGGTGACCGGGTGCTCCACCTGGATGCGCGTGTTCATCTCCATGAAGTAGAACTCGTTCGCGTTCGCATCGTAGAGGAACTCGATCGTGCCCGCGTTGCGGTAGCCCACGGCCTCCGCCGCGCGGACCGCGATCCGGTGCAGGCGCTTGCGGGTGTCGGCCGACAGCGCCGGGCTCGGGGCCTCCTCCAGGAGCTTCTGGTGGCGGCGCTGGATGCTGCAGTCGCGCTCGCCGAGGTGGACGACGTTGCCGTGGTGGTCCGCGATGACCTGCACCTCGATGTGCCGCGCGTTCTCGACGTACTTCTCGATGTAGACCGAGGCGTTCGCGAAGGCGCGCTCGGCCTCCGAACTGGCCGTCATGAACGACTGCGCCAGGCTCACGTCGTTGCGCGCGACGCGCATCCCCTTCCCGCCGCCGCCCGCCGCGGCCTTGATGAGGACCGGGTAGCCGATCTTCTTCGCGACCTCGAGCGCCTCCTCCTTGCCGGACAGGACGCCCTCGCTGCCCGGCGTGACCGGGATGCCCGCCTTCTTCATCGTCTGCCGCGCGACGGCCTTGTCGCCCATGCAGCGGATGTTGTCCGCCGACGGCCCGATGAACGCGATGTTGCAGTTCTGGCAGATCTCTGCGAAATGGGCGTTCTCGGAGAGGAACCCGTAGCCCGGGTGGATCGCGTCGACGTCCGCCACCTCGGCGGCGCTGATGATGTTGGAGATCCTGAGGTAGCTCTCCTTCGTCGGCGCCGGCCCGATGCAGATCGCCTCGTCGGCGAGCTGCACGTGCATGGACTTCTCGTCCGCCTGCGAATAGACGGCCACGGTGCGGATCCCGAGCTCGCGGCACGCGCGGATGACGCGGACCGCGATCTCGCCCCGGTTGGCGATGAGCACGCGTTCGAACATCGGTTTCTCTTACAGCGGCTCGACCTTGAACAGCGCCTGGCCGAACTGGACGGCCGTGGCGTTCTCGACGAGGATCTTGCGGATCACCCCTCGGCACTCCGCCTTGATCTCGTTCATCACCTTCATCGCCTCGACGATGCAGACGACCGTGTTCTCGTCGACCTCCTGGCCGACCGTCACGAACGCCTCCGCGTCCGGCGCCGGCGAGCGGTAGAGGGTCCCGACGATCGGCGCGGTGATGGTCAGCAGGTCGGCGTCCTCGTCCTTCGCCGCGGGCGCCGCCGCGGGCGCGGGCGCCGGCGGGGGCGCAACCGGGGCGGCCATCGCCACCGGCGCGGCCTGCACCACGATCGGCGCCTCGGCTCCACTGCGCCGCTTGACCGCGAGACGGAACCCCTGGTCCTCCATCTCGAACTCGGCCAGGTCGTTCTCCTTCATCATCTCGAGGATCTTCTTGATCTCCCGGATATCCATGCGAGGTCTCCGTGGTTGCTCGTCCCTGTCCATCACGACGTCCGCCCGCCGGCCCCGATCGCGCGGGCGCGCCGGAGATACCCGACCAGCCCATCCAGCGCAAGCAGATAACTGTCCGCCCCGAACCCCGCCACCTGCCCGATGCAGACCGGCGCCGTGTAGCTCCGGCGGCGGAAGTCCTCCCGGGCCGCCACGTTGCTCAGGTGCACCTCGACGCACGGCACCCCCGACGCCTTGATCGCGTCGTGCAGCGCCACGCTCGTGTGCGTGTAGGCCGCCGGGTTGAAGACCACCCCGTCGTACCGGCCCGCGCTCTCGCCCACCGCCGTCACCAGCTCCCCCTCGACGTTGCTCTGGAGGAAGTCCAGCGAGACCTTGAGCGCCCGCGCCCGGCGATCGAGCTGCCGGCGGATCTCCGCCAGCGTCACGCGCCCGTACACGTCCGGCTCGCGCCGGCCGAGCAACTGCAGGTTCGGTCCGTTCAACACCAGGATCTTCATGCAAACCAGCCCCTCGGCTGCAACTCCGGCAAGGATACCCGCTCCCCGCTCCCTGTCCATACCGAAACGGGCGCGCCACCCGCCGGCCATCCCCCCGCGCAAGGTCGGCGGTGGCCCCGCATCGTAGTCATCACGCTCCGCGTGATGACCATCCGGATTGCGGAGATGTCTTCACGCGGAGCGTGAGGACCACGGTGGCGCCCGCCCCCGGCCGTCACCCTATGCATGATCGGCGGTGGCCGCCCATAGTAGTCATCACGCTCCGCGTGATGACCATCCGGATTGCGCAGATGCCCTCACGCGGAGCGTGAGGACTAGGTTGGCGCCCGCCCCCGGCCGTCACTCTGAGCAAGGTCGGCGGTGGCCCCGCATCGTAGTCATCACGCTCCGCGTGATGACCCCGGATTGCGCAGATGTCCTCACGCGGAGGGTGAGGACTACGTTGGCGCCCGCCCCCGGCCGTCACTCTGAGCAAGGTCGGCGGTGGCCCCGCATCGTAGTCATCACGCTCCGCGTGATGACCATCCTGATTGCGCAGTCGTCCTCACGCGGAGCGTGAGGACTACGTTGGCGCCCGCCCCCGGCCGTCACCCTGTACCGGACCGGAGATGCGCCCGCGCCACCCGGGGCTTCCACGGTTCGGACGACGCGCCGCCGGCGGCCCCCGTCCCCGGAAGAACCGGCCGCGCGGGGCTGGCGTTCGCCGCCGGCCCGCGTAGAATGCCCCCGCCCCGCCGGGCGCGGGCCGGACGGCCCCCGGGGACGAGGATCATGCGGGTCCGCAAGGTCAGCCTGCTCGACGGCGCGCGCTCGGCGCGCGGGGCGACGGTCGTCATCGACGTCTACCGCGCGATGACCTCGGCCGCCGTCATCCTCGCCGGCGGCGCACGGGAACTCCTCTTCGTCACGGACGTCGCCGCCGCCCTCGCCCTCCGCGCCCGCGGACGCGCCGACCTCTGCGCCGGGGAGATCGACGGGAAACGGCCGGACGGATTCGACTTCGGCAACTCGCCTCGCGAACTGGCGGCGGCCGATCTCCGGGGCCGGCGGATCGTCCTTTCCACGCGCGCCGGAACCGCCGGGCTGGAGGCCGCCGCCGGCGCCTCCCGCCGCTTCTGCGGCGCCTTCGTCATCCTCACGGCCACCGTCGGGGCGCTCCGGGGGAGCGGCGCCGACGAGGTCACCCTTGCCGCCATGGGCTGGAGCGGCGCGCGGGGGACGGCGGAGGACGAGACCTGCGCCGACCTTCTCGCCGCGCTCCTCGCCGGCACCCCGGCCGACACCGACGCCGCGCTCGCCCGCGTGCGGGCCGACCCCGAGTCCGCCAAGTTCGGCGACCCGGCCCGACCGTGGTTCCATGCCGGGGACCTCGACATCGCGCTCGACGTCGACCGCTACGCGTTCGCCATCGAGGCCGTGGCCACCGGGGAGGGGCTTCTCGCGGCGCGGGCCGTCGCCCCCCGGACGGAGGGGCGCCCATGATCGAGCCCGAACGCATCCGCCCGCTCAACGATCTCCCGGCCAACCCGGCCGGCCGGCGCGTCGTCTACTGGATGCAGCAGTCGCAGCGCGCCGAAGGCAATCCCGCCCTGGAGCACGCCGTCGCGCGCGCCAACGAGCTGGACCGGCCGGTCGACGTCGTCTTCGGCCTCACCGACGCGTATCCGGAGGCCAACGCGCGGCACTACGCCTTCATGCTCCAGGGCCTCGACGCGGTGCGGGAGGCCCTCGACGCCCGCGGCATCGGCTTCGAGCTCCACCGCGGCGATCCCGCCCGGGTCGCGGCGGAGGCGGCCCAGGGCGCCGCGCTCGTCGTCGCCGACCGGGGCTACATGCCGGTCCAGGTCCGCTGGCGCTCGCACCTCGCCCGGGAGGCGCGCGTGGGGGTCGAGGAGGTCGAGGGCGACGTGGTGGTGCCCGTCGCCGTCGTGTCGGACAAGGAGGAGTTCGCCGCCCGGACGATCCGGCCGCGGATCCACCGCCACTGGCGGAGGTTCCTCGCGCCCCTGCGAACCGTTGACCTGCGCCGGCGCGCGCGACCCGGCGGACGCCGCGGCGGTGAGGTCTGGCGCGACGCGGACGATCTTCTCGCGCGACTGGCGGTCGACCGCTCGGCGGCGCCGGCCGACGGCTTCCGCGGCGGCACGCCCGAGGCGCGTCGGCGCCTGAAGCGCTTCGTCGATCACAAGCTGGCCCGCTACGCGGACCTGCGGAACGATCCCACGATGGACTACCAGTCCGGCCTGAGCCCCCATCTCCACTTCGGGCAGATCTCCCCGGTCGAGGTGGCGCTCGCCGCGGACGCCTCCGGCGCGCCGCGCGTCGCGGTCGACGCCTTCCTCGAGGAACTGGTCGTCCGCCGCGAACTGAGCATCAACTTCGCCGCCTTCAACCCGGCGTGCGAGACCTACGCCGCCCTGCCCGCCTGGGCGCGGCAGACGCTGGCCGACCATGAGGCCGATCCGCGCGCGTACCTCTACGGGTTCGACCGGTGGGAGGCCGCCGCCACGCACGACGAGTACTGGAACGCGGCGCAGCGCGAGATGGTCCGCACCGGGAAGATGCACAACTACATGCGGATGTACTGGGGCAAGAAGATCCTCGAGTGGAGCCGCACGCCCGGGGAGGCCTTCGACACGGCGCTCCGGCTCAACAACCGCTACGAACTCGACGGACGCGGCCCCAACTCCTGCGCGGGCGTCGCATGGTGCTTCGGCAAGCATGACCGTCCGTGGACGCGGCGGGCCGTCTTCGGAACGGTGCGCTACATGAACGCGGCCGGGCTCGACCGCAAGTTCGACATGGCGGACTACGTGGCAAGGTTCCCGGCGGAATGAGGCGGAGAACGAGGGGCGAGGGACGAGGGACGGGGGGCGGGGGTCGAGGGGCGAGGGACGGGGGACGAGGGGGCCGCTTTCAGGTTTGATGCTTCATCCCTTCGATGCGCGCAGCCAGGCGTCGAGGGCCGCACCGAGGCGCGCGCGATCCGGCGGTGGAAGGCCTTCCGGATCGTAGACGGCGCGGTAGGCCAGCGGTGCGACGTCCCGGAGCGGATCGACCGGCGCGGGGGAATGCGGCCCGACGCGATCCAGCCAGCGTGCGGGCGTCTCGGCGGGCGCGCGGCCGAGTCCGGCCCGCGCCATCCGCTCCTCGACGGCGGCCCACGGTGACGCGGGGCCGGGGGCCTCGGGTGCGCCGACCCCGGCATCCGGGCTCGCCGGCACGGCGGTGCGGCGGCGGAACAGGAGGCGCCGGCCGAGCCAGAGCATGAGGGCGACGAGGATCCCGGCCATCCACCGCAGGTCCTGGCGGAGCGCGTTCCACCGCGCGGCCAGTTCGAACCCGATGCGCGACCAGAACTCGCCGAGAGCCTCCCATCCGGCCGCCCCGCCCGCGTCGGCCCCGATCCAGTCCGGCGGCGTCGTGTCGAAGTCGACCCACTGGCCGTCGCGATGGACCATGCACCACGCATGGGCATGCCGCTCGCGGACGATGAACTCGCCGCGCCGGTGGGATTCGTTCAGGACGTAGCCCGTCGCGTAGCGGGCCGGGATGCCCGCCTCGCGCAGCAGGAGGACGGTCGCCGTGGCGAAGTACTCGCAGTGGCCGGCGCGCGATGTCCGCAGGAAGTGCGCGATCGGCGTCAGGTCGCGCCCCGTCCCGTCGGCGGGCGACTTCAGGCGGGTCGAGTAGCGGAAACCGCGGGCGAGGAAGGCCGCGATGGACTGGATCACCTCGTCCGCCGGACGCCCCCGGACGCCGAGGCGGTCGATGACCTCGCCCACGGCCCCGCGTTCCTCCGGGGGAATCGGGCCGAGGTCCCCCGCCTCGGGGCCGGCGCGCACGCCGTCGCCGCCGCCCGCCTCGACGCGGTAGGTGGCGAAGGCCGGCGCGCCCTCCGCGCGGACGGTGCCGAAGCGGCAGGCGGTGACCAGGGTCGCGGGCAGCCCGTCGACCGCCATCACGCCGCGCGGGGCGGGCAGCAGGCCCTCCACGCCCCCGAGCCGGGCCTCGATCGACATCGCGGAGCGGACCGTTCCGGTGGGGTCGATCGTCCACCGCCCGGCGCCGTCGTCCTGCGCGCTGCGGGTGCGGAGGTCGGCGCCCGTCCACGTGCCGAGCCGGTAGGCGCGGTAGACGCCCTCGCGGAGACGGTCCGGGACCGGGCCGGTTTCCGTCCGGACGCGCATCACGACGCGGTCGGAGAGGCGCAGGTCGCCGACGCGTCCGATCGAGGTCCGGCAGCCGAGCGAGCCGGACTCCAGCAGGCCGGCGGTCCACTGGGTCATCACGCCCTCGATCCGGCGCTGGAGCTCGCGCAGGCCGGTATGGGTCGCCTGGCCCGCGGCGACGACGGCGGCGTAGACGGCGACCGCGAGGGCCGCGAAGGCGGCGCCCCGCCGCGGACGGACCTGGGCCAGCGCGCACGCGACGAGGGCGGCGGCGCCGGTGTAGAACCCGGGACGGCCTCCCGCGGAGGCGCCGAGCAGGCAAAGGCCCCAGGAAGCCCACGTGATGTCGAGCCCGCCGTCCGGCCGAGCCCGCTCGCGCACGCGCCGCCGGACGAACCACGTGAACGTGGCGAATTCAAGCCGGGGCCGCGGACCGAACCACTGCGCGGCGAGCATCGGGAGGTAGACGACGGGGATCCACTGCACGAACGCGAAGCGGGTGTCGAGGTTGTGCCGCGAGAACATCAGGATGGCGGTGGCGAGGACGGCGATGCCGGAGAGGTCCCAGATCCGCTCGTAGTCGTCCGCGTCGAGGCTCCACCGCATCGGGCGCCACCGGGCGAGTTCGACGGCGGCGGCGAGCAGCGCGCCGAGGACGGGACGGCCCGTCTGCCAGCCCCAGAAGAGCCACGCGGCGCCCAGCAGTCCGGTGCAGGGCCTCATGGCGCGGCGAGCCCCTCGGCGATGCGGCCGCACTCCAGGTGGCGGATGGACGCGTCCCCGGCGGCGGCCGGCGGCCGCTCGCCGGCGCGGCCGATGACGTAGACGCGCGACGGCACGCCCAGGGCGGTGAGCGACTCGACCATCCGGCGCCGCGGTTCGTCCCAGGCGGTCAGCACGCAGATGGCGCCCGACACCTTCGCCGCGTGGGTCGCCACCAGCCGCGCGAGCGTCTCGAAGGGCGTGTCCTCGCACGGCGCCACGGCGGCGAGGACCGCAAGCATCTGCTCCGCGTGGGCGAGTCCGCGACCCGCGGTGAAGCAGTAGGCCTGCGGCCCCACGAAGAGGAGATCCAGCAGCGAATCCTGTTCCGGCAGCGAGAAGGCGAACGACGCGGCGACCGAGACCGCCTCCTCGAAGACGTCCTCGCGGTCGTCGGGCGCGAAGGTGTCGAGCACCAGCGCGTGGCGGACGAAGAACTCGTTCTGGAACTCCTTGACGATGGGCCGTCCCGCCCGCGCCCAGCTCCGCCAGTGGATGTGGCGCGGCGGGTCGCCCGGCCGGTAGTCGCGCAGCGCGACGAATTCGCCCGACTCGCCGACGGACGAGGCGAGCGCGACGCCGCCCGGCTGGTAGCGCGCGCTGCGCCCGGGCAGGTCGATCCGCGGCACGGGGTAGCGCCGCGGGAGCACGAGGATGCGCCCCGGGGCGGCGGCCGTGCGGACGCCCCGGAACAGGCCGAAGAGGTCCGGTGCGCCGACCGCGACGGAGGCGAGCATCACGACGCCGCGCCGCAGCGGGGTCATCGTCGCATCGGCCTCCACGCGCCCGCGCGGCGGCAGCCGCTCGATGCGCGCGCCGCCGCCCTCGGCGCGGCGGCGCCGCTCCACGAGCCACATCCACCGATGGAAGGCGTAGAAGCGGTCAACCCAGTTCCGCTTCTCCTCGCCCGGCTCGCGGCGGCGGAGGAACTCCTGCAGCGACGGGCGCGGGTCAGGCCAGCGCTCGGCCAGCGTGAGATCCGCCCACGGCCGGTGCGACGGGTTGCGCACCTCGATGCGGTACCGCACCGGCACGCCGACGGTCGCGTGGCGCGGCAGGAGGCGGGTGACCTCGACGCGGGGCCGCGCGCCCCACGCCGCCAGGGCCGAGGCCGCCGCCAGCAGGAGCAGCAGCGCGAAGACCTGGTGCGAGAGCGTGATGTTGGTGTCGACGCCCAGCACGGCCGTCACGAGGAGCCCCGCGAGAACCATCGCGCCCGGGGGCGCGACGTGTGCGCGGATCCAGGCGTCGGCCGCGAAGAACAGCCGGTAGTTCCGGTGCTGCCGCCTCAGGAACCGTGCGCTCACGGCCGGGCCCCGGGATGCGCCGTCACGCCGGGACCGGCGTGCGCCGGACGATCTCCCCGACGACCGCCGCGGCCGTCAGCCCGGCGAACCGGGCCTGGGGATCGAGCACCAGGCGGTGGGCGATCACCGTCTCGGCGAGTTCCTGCACGGGCTCCGGCGGCACGTAGTCGAGCCCGTCGAACAGGGCCAGCGCCTGGCTCATGCGGACGAGCGTCAGCGAGGCCCGGACGCTGGCGCCGAGCTGGACGCCCTCGGCCCCGCGCGTCGCGGCGACGAGGGCGATCGCGTAGGCGCGGACCGCGTCGCCGACCCGCACGGCCCGCACCGCGTCGCGCAGCGCGGCGATCTCCTCCAGCGACGCGCACGGGCCGACGGCGTCGATCGGCTCCGCGAGGGCGTGGTCGCCGAGGATGGCCGCCTCGTCCTCCGGCGTCGGGTAGCCGAGCCGGAACTGCATCGCGAAACGGTCCATCTGCGCCTCGGGCAGCGGGTAGGTTCCGCGGAACTCGATCGGGTTCTGCGTGGCGATCACGAAGAAGGAATCCGAGAGCCCCCGCCGCTCGCCGTCGACGCTGACCTGTCCCTCGGCCATCGCCTCGAGCAGGGCGGACTGCGTGCGGGGCGAGGCGCGGTTGATCTCGTCGGCCAGGAGGATGTCGGTGAAGACGGGCCCCTCGTGGAAGTGGAAGGCGTGGTCGCGCGGATCGTAGACGGAGACGCCGACGATATCCGACGGAAGCAGGTCGGGCGTGAACTGCAGCCGGCGGAACCGCGCGCGGACCGACAGCGCGAGCGCCTTGGCCAGCGTGGTCTTGCCCGTGCCCGGGAAGTCCTCCAGCAGGACGTGCCCCCCGCCCGCGAGCGCGGCCAGCAGGCGGCGGATGCCGGCCTCCTGCCCGCGCATCGCGCGGCGGATGTTGCCCTCGATCCGGCGGACCGTGTCGCGGGCCGCCCCGAATCTCGCATCGCTCACGCGCCGGACCTCCGTTTCCAAGGATCGGACATCGCGCCGTCCACGGTTCCAAGCATCGGACGCCTCCCGCGGCTACTTCGACGGAACGCCCTTGAGCGTGATGCCGGCCGCGCGCAGGTCGGTGCTGCCGCCGTCGCGGTTGTGCAAGGAGATCGCCAGCACGTGCTCGCCCGCCGGGAGTTCGCCGGACAGCCTGACCTCCACCGGCGTGCGCTCGTCCTCGCCGCTGACGATCGCGGACGCGACCAGGGCGTAGGCCTCGGGGCCGTCGGCCATGTTGTCGCGGCCGGCCTCCCGTCCGTCGAGGTAGACGATCACGCCGTCGTCGCGCTGGAGCGAGAGGACGAGGTCCTTCATCGCCTGCTTCGTCGTGAACTTGCGGCGGAGATACCCGGTCTTCCGGTTCTCCTTCTCCGGCGTGTCCCACGTGACGCCGACCGGGTCGCCGTAGCCGAAACCGCCGCCCGCCTCGGGGCTGTCCTTGCCCGACGCCCACTTCGAGTCGTCGAACGCGAGCGTGGAGAACTTCTCGTGGAAGCCCGGCTCCGCCCCCGCGGGATCGACGCCGTCCGTCGGATGCAGCCACTTCCACTCCGAGTCGCCCGGCACGAGGACCTCCGGCGCGGCGGCGTCCTGCGCCGTCGCCATCACGCCCAGCATCGCGCATCCCGCGAGCACCGCCCCCAGGTTCTTCATGGTTGCCATCCTCCCGGCCGTCGCCGGCCCTTGCACGGAAGCGTGGCGCAGAACGCGGCCGAAGGCAAGCCGCGGAGGGCTCGCCGCTTGCGGCGGAGGGGGCCGACCGGTAGGATCGCGTCCGGAGGACTGCGGGAGGATGAGCGACGCGACGGGAGGCCGCGGGGCGGGGCGGCGCAGGCATCCCCCACCCGACGCGCAGGTGCTGGACGCGGTCGTGCGGGCCGCGGCGATGACGCAATCCGCCGCCGACTGGCCGCAGGCGGTCTGCCGTGCGCTCGTCCATTTCGCCGGTGTGCGTCTGGCCGCGATCTACCATGCCGCGGGGCGCACGATCGATCGCGTCGCGACCCATGGCATGGATGGCGCCCCGCTCCCCCAGCGTGTGCGGCGCGTGACGCAGATCGACGCCCCGCGGTTGCTCCGGTATCCGGCGCGCCATCGCGGCCGGACGGTCGGCTGGCTCGTCGTCGAGCCGGCGCTGCCCACCCCCCTTCCCCCGCCCCTTCGCGGCGTCTGCGCGGAACTGGCCCGGCGCCTGCCCTCGCTGCTGCGCATGGCGGCGGAGATCCAGGGCACCCTCTCCCGGATCCGCTCGCTCGAGAACGCCCTCGCGGTGACCCGGACGGCGATCGACGGCAGCCCGGCGATCATCGTGACGTGGGGAGCGGACCCCTCGTTCGCCGTCCGCTTCATTTCACGAAGCATCTCGCAGTTCGGCTACACGCCGCGGGATTTCCTCTCCGGCCGGCTGAACTACGCGTCGCTCATCCATCCCGACGACGTCCCCGGCATGCGCCGTCACGTGGCGAGCGTCAAGGCCGCGGGAGGAATCCGGTACTCGGCCCGCTACCGGCTGCGGAACGCGCGCGGGGAGTGGAGGTGGGTCGAGTCGCACGTGGTTCAGGAAACGCACCGCCGCCGGCCGGTCGAGTTGTACCACGGCATCGTGCTGGACATCACGGACCAACTGGCCGCGGAGGCGTCCTCCCATCTCGCCGCGCGCAGTTTCCGGGAGATCGCCGACACCATCCGCGACGTCTTCTTCGTGATGGAGTACCCCTCGCTCCGGCCCCTCTACATCAGCCCCGGCGCGCTGACCGTGACCGGCTACACGGCGGCGCGACTGGCCCGGGAGCCCGGCCTGTGGCGGAGGACCGCGCATCCCGACGACCTGGCCGCCGTCGTCCGCACCCTCCGGCGCTGCGCGCGGCGGGGTTCGGCCACGCTCGAGTTCCGGCTCGTGCACCGCAACGGCTCCGCCCGCTGGACCCAGATGCGGGTGGCGGCCGTGCGAGACGACCGGGGCCGCGTGGTCCGCATCACGGGCCTGCACCAGGCCATCGGCGACCGGAAGCGGGCCGAGTTCGAAAGCCGGAGGAGGGAACAGACCGAGGCGCTGATCGCCCGCGTGTCGACCGTGCTGCTCCCGTCGCGTGCAAGCCAGCTGGAACAGCGGATGCGCCGCGCGCTGGGCATCGTCGGGACCTTCATCGGCGCCGACCGGTGCGTGTTGCGCCTGCCCGCGCAGGGAAGGCGCGCCCTGGCCGTGCGCGCCGCCTGGATCCGCCCCGGCCGCCGCGCTGCCGGTCCGGCGGCGGAAGCCATCCCCCGGAGCCTCTTCCCGGCCGGATGGACGCGGCTCGCCGCGAGTCGCCCGGTCGAGATCTCCGCCGGCCGGGGCGGCCGGCTGCCGCCCTCCGCCCGGGCGGGACTCCGGCGGCTCGGCATCGCGTCGGTCCTCTTCATTCCGGTCCTCGGGCGGAAGCGCCTGCAGGCCGTCGTGAGCTTCGCCTCGCTCCGCGGGACGACCCCGTGGCCCCCGACCGCCCTCCGGCTCGGACGGGCGCTGGGCCGGCTGCTTCTCAAGAGCGTGCGGCACGCGGAGGCGGCGGCCGAGGCCCGCCGCCGCGAGCGGACCGAGTCGCTCATCGCCCGGATCTCCACGCTGCTGGCACGGCGCCGGGGCGCCCCGCTGGCGCGCGCCATCGACCGGGCGCTGGCTTTGGTGGGACGCTTCCTGGACGTGGACCGGATCCTGATGGTCCGCCGGAACCGGGGGGCCAGCGTCTTCGACGAAATCGGGCGCTGGATGCCCCCTGGCCTGGGACGCGACCTGCCAACCTATCACAACGCGCCCGCCGACATGATCCCGTACATCTGGCAGCAGGTCTCCCGCGACCGTCCGATCGTCTGCGCCTCGCTGGACGATCTTCCCGCGGCCGCCGGCGCCGAACGGCGGTTGTGCGCATCGCTGGGGGTTCGCTCCCTCATGATCCTCCCGGCCCTCGCATGGCATCACGTGCGGGCCTTCCTGTACTGCAGCACGTGTGACCGCACGCGCCCGTGGAATCCGGACGACGTGCGGCTGGTCCGGACGATCGGGAACCTGATCATCAAGGCTGTCCAGCACAGCGAGGCCGAGGCGGAAACGCGCCAGCGCCTGGCGTTCGAATCCATGGTCCTCGCGATCTCGCAGCGCCTCGTCCGCGCCTCGGCGGATGGCATCGACACGGCGATCTCCCGGGGCCTCGCGCGCCTCGGTCGCGGACTGGACGTCGGCCGGGTCTTCCTGCTCCGGTACGCGGAGGACCGCCTGCACGTGACGGAGACCCACGAATGGCACGCGGCCGGCGTCCGTTCGTTCCGGCGGGAGTTCGTCCGCCGCCCGGTGTCCGATTTCGCGTGGTCGGCGGCCCGGACGCTGGCCGGCCGGGAGATCGTGATCCGCACGCCCGACGATTATCCCCCGGAGGCCGCGCCGGAGCGGGCGATGTGCGACATCGCCGGCAACCACTCCCTCGTCTTCCTGCCGATCACCATCGCCGGGCGCGTCCACGGATGCATCGGCTGGGCTGCCACGCGGGGCCCCCGGTCCTGGACCGAGGAGGACCTCCGCGCCGGACGCCTCGTCGCGGGGCTTCTTGCCAGCGCGCTCGGGCGGCAATGGTCGGAGGAGGCCCTGCGCTCCAGCGAGGCGCGATACCGCCGGTTCACCGCCGACGCACCGGACGCCATCTACATCGTCGGAAACGACGGCCGGGTCCGCGATGCCAATCCGGCCGCCTGCGCGCAGGCGGGCGCGCCGCCGGCGGTCCTCCTGGGCCGTCACGTCCGCGCGTTCCTCCCCTCGTTCGACCGCCGCTCGATCGACCAGGCCGGCCGGCGCCTCGCCGCGGAGGGTGCATCGCTGGTCACCTGCCCCTTCCGCCGCGCCGACGGCCGCCGCCTGATGGCCGAGGTCCGCGTGACGCCCCTGCCCGGGGGCGACGCCCTGGCGTTCGTGCGCGACGTCAGCGAGCGGCACCGGGTCGAGCGCGCGATGCTCCAGGCCGCGACCCGCGAGCAGGAGCGCATCGGCCGGGATCTGCACGACCTGCTCGGCCAGCAGTTGACCGGGCTTTCCTACCTGTCCCAGGCGGTCGGCGCCTCGCTGCGCAGCCGCGGGGCCGCCGAGGCCCGCGAGCTCGATCGCATCAGCGAACTCCTGCAGCGGACCGTCCGCCAGACCCGTTTCATCGCCCACAACCTGGCCGCCGTGGAGCTGGCGGAACGCGGCCTGGCGGACGCCCTTGACCGGCTTGCGGTGGAAACCCGGTCGCTCCTCGGCGTACGGTGCGACTTCGAATCGCGGGGCGTCGTCGCCTGCTCGCCCGAGACGGCCCGGGAACTCTACCTGGTCGCCTCGGAGGCCGTGAACAACGCCGCGCGCCATGCCCGGCCCCGGCGCATCCGGATCGTCCTGACCACGACGTCGCGCCGGGTTGCGCTGGAGATCGCCGACGACGGGCACTGGCGCACCGCGGGGCGCGCCAAGCAGGGCATCGGCCTGCGCGTGATGAGGCACCGAACCGCGCTGGCGGGCGGGCGCCTGATGATCGAACCGCAGAGCCCCCACGGGACCCGGGTGCTCTGCGTGGTTCCCTTGCGCCCGGAGATGGGGTCCGCGGAGGAATGAACGGATGAAATCCAAGGCGCCGGCGCCGCATCGGATCCTCCTGGTCGAGGACCATCCCATCGTCCGCGAGGGCCTCAAGCGCATCCTGCAACTGGGGGGCGAATTCGAGGTGTGCGCGGAGTGCGCCGACAAGGCCGGCGCGATGCGCGCCCTCGACGCCTGCCGGCCCGACGCGGCGATCGTCGACCTCTACCTCCAGGGCGCGAGCGGCCTGGATCTGATCAAGGACATCCGCTCGCGGGGCCACGTCCTCCCCATCCTCGTCCTGTCCGTCAACGACGAGGCCATCTACGCCGAGCGCGCCCTCAAGGCCGGCGCGCAGGGCTACCTGATGAAGGAGGAGAAGGCGGATCGCCTCCTCGCCGCCCTGCGGCGGGTCCTCGGCGGCGAGGTGCACGTCAGCGAGGCGGTCTCGGCCCGCATGATCGGCCGGATGGTCAACCATCCGCGCGCGCCCTCCGGCACGGGCGTGGACCTGCTGAGCGACCGCGAACTGGAGATCTTCGACCGGATCGGCCGGGGGCAGACCACCGCGGAGATGGCCCGCCACCTCCACATCAGCGTGAAGACCGTCGAGACGCACCGCTCGCACATCCGCCGGAAACTGGGCGTCCGCAACGGGCACGAACTGGTCCACTACGCCTTCCGGTGGGCCGAGCGCGGCGGGACCGCGCCGTCCGCCACGGCCCGGACGCCGCCCCCCCGCGGCGCCGTCAGTGCGGGTTCGGCCTCGGCAAGCCGACGTTGAGGGCCTCCTTGAGCCCGAACTTCGTGCCCTTGTTGTCGAGGTGCATGACCAGCGTGTACTTGCCCTGCTTGGGCAACTCGTCCCTGTAGCCCGAGTCCCCCTTGGGCAGCATGCGGTCGACCGGCTGCGACTTGCTGAGGATCACCGCGCCGGAGCTGTCGAGGATGTAGAAGTGGACGGTCCCGGAGAGATTCTTGCGCTCCTCCCCGCCCTTCTTCGACGGGCGGACGCGGACCAGTTCGCAGGTGAGCCTGAAGGGGATGGGCTGCTCGGGCCCGAACTCCTTCTCGTTCTTGTCGAGGTACTTCTTCGGCGTCATGCCGCCGTTGAACTCGATCTTTTCGCCTTCCTTCTCATCGACGACCACCGAGCGCTGCAGCGCGGCGATCTGCTCCTCGGTCAGCACGTCGGAGTCGCCGCCCGACTTCTTCGAGCCCGGTCGCGACAGCGTCGGCAGCGCGGGCTTCGCCGGTCCGGGCGCCGCGGCGGGAACGGCCGGAGCGGCGGCGGGCGTCGCCGCGGCGGGCTTGGCGTCCGCCGGGGCCTCCACCGGCGGCGCGGAGGCGGCCGCGCCCGGCTTCAGGTCCGCCGCGCGGGCCTCGGGGCCCCGGAGATCGTCCGGCAGCCCCGGCGCGGCCGCGGGCTTCGCGTGGCCCGGCTGCTGCGACTTCACGAACTCCTGGTCCTCGGCGCTGAGCGACTGGATCTCGATCGTGAGCCGCTGGCCGTCCGGCGTCTTCAGGACAACCATGGGGCCTTGGACGGCGACGAGGTCGGCCTCGACGGTCTTCCCGCTGGCGCTGGTCCACGTCCGGCCGTGGGCCGCGACGGCTGAGGCAAGGGCAAGAAACGCGATGAGCGTACGCATGCTGGTGGTCTCCGCGGGCGAGTATAGCAGCCCCGCCCCCCCGCGCAATGCCCCGGCCGGCCCCGGATGCGCTCCGGCGGCGGGGTTGATTTGGCCGGCGGCGCGGCTATGCTGGCCGCGAGGGTACCGTCATGATGCTCGTTCCGTTCGTCGTGGGTGTCGTCCTGTTTCTGCTCGCGTACCGGTTCTACGGGGCGCGGATCGCGACGTGGCTCGGGCTGGATGACACCCGCCCGACGCCGTCGCACACCCGGACCGACGGGGTCGACTACGTTCCCACCAGCAGCCTGATCCTCTTCGGCCACCACTTCAGCACCATCGCCGGCGCCGGGCCGATCGTGGGCCCCGTCATCGCCGCGCTCGCCTTCGGCTGGCTGCCCGCCGTGCTGTGGATCATCGTCGGGGCGATCCTGATCGGCGGCGTCCACGACTTCACGGTCATGGCGGCGAGCATCCGCAACGAGGGCCGCTCCATCGGCCAGATCTGCAAGGCGTACCTGAGCCGCCCCGCCTACTACATGTTCCTGTTCTTCATTCTCTTCACGCTGATCTACGTGATCATCGTCTTCCTCGACATCACGGCGGGGACCTTCGTGCCGGCCGGCACGGCGGCGCACGTCGAGGGCTCGGAGCAGGTCCAGTTCGAGGCGCGCCAGGGCGGCATCGTGGCCAGCGCGTCGGCGTTCTACATCCTGCTCGCCGTGCTCTTCGGCCAGTGCATCTACCGGCTGAAGATGCCCACGTGGCTGGGGACCGTGATCTTCGTGCCCCTGGTCTTCGCCGGCCTTTGGATCGGGGGCCTCCTGCCCCTGACGGCCGACCTCGTGCCGCCGTTCCTCGGCTCGGCGAAGAACACCTGGTGCCTCGTGCTGATGATCTACTGCCTCTTCGCCGCGCTGCTTCCCGTCTGGGTGCTGCTCCAGCCGCGCGACTATCTCTCGTCCTACCTCCTCTACGCCTGCCTCCTCGGCGGGGCGGTCGGCCTCGTCGCCTCGGGGCTCGCGGGCCGGGCGACCGTCGCCTACCCCGCCTTCCTCGGGTTCACGCACGCCAAGATGGGCTTCCTCTTCCCCGCCCTCTTCATCACGATCGCCTGCGGCGCGGTCAGCGGGTTCCACTCGATCGTCTCGTCCGGCACCTCGGCGAAACAGCTGGACCGAGAGACCTCGGCCCGCAAGGTCGGCTACGGCAGCATGCTGGTCGAGGGGGTTCTCGCCCTGCTGGCCGTGGCCACGGTGATGATCCTCGCCAAGGCCCCCGCGGGCGAGACGCCGGTCGTCACGTTCGGCCGCGGCCTCGGCAGTTTTGTCGAGACGCTCGGCATGCCCTCCTCCTTCGCCTCGACGTTCGCCATGATGGCGGTGAGCACGTTCCTGCTCACGACGCTCGACTCCTGCACGCGGCTCGCGCGGTTCATCGTCGAGGAGATCGCCGGCACGGGCAACCGCTTCGCCCCGCGCCTGCTCGCGACGCTCGCGGTGCTGGTCGCCCCCGCCCTCGTCGTCTTCAAGCAGATCCCGGGCCCCGACGGCAAGCTGATGCCCGTCTGGCAGGCGATCTGGCCGGCCTTCGGCGCCTCCAACCAGCTCCTCGCCGCGCTCGCCCTGCTGGTCGTCTACGGCTGGCTCAAGCGCGAGGGCCGCCGGACGACCTTCGTCCTCCTCCCGATGGCCTTCATGTGCGTCACGACCATGACCGCCCTCGCCCAGCTCGCGTGGAAGAACCTCGCGCACGGCGGCAGCGCGTTCATCGGCGGACTGAGCGTCGTCCTCTTTGTCCTCGCGGCCGTCGTCATCGCCGGCGTGCTGGCGACGACGCGGCGCGTGCACGTGACGCCCGCGGCGTAGCGGGCGCATCTCCGATTCCTTGACCCGATCATGCGGACGCCTCGGAATCCGCATCGCACCCGGGATCCAGCGATCGGCCGGGCCAGCGGCCCGGCCCCACCACGGATTTCCCGGGAACGACGGGTGGGGCTGGGCCGCTGGCCCGGCCGAACGGAAAGCCCGTTCGAGCGTCGTCATCCTCGTAGCACCGGTCCGGAGATGCGCCCCGGCGCGGAGGCGACGGCCGCATCCGGCTTGACCCCGGGGCCGCGTCCCGGCAAACATTCCGCCCCATGAGCCGGGTGTACTTCGGAGGAATCCTCGCATGAGCGACGCCGCACGTCCCGCCCCCGTCATCGCACGGGAGATCGTCCTTCCCTTCATCCTCGTCACCTCGCTGTTCGCCCTCTGGGGCTTCGCGAACGACATCACCAACCCGATGGTGGCGGCGTTCAAGAACATTCTCCTGATCAGCAACTTCGAGAGCTCGCTCGTGCAGTTCGCCTTCTACGGCGGCTACTGCGTGATGGCGATCCCCGCGGCGATCTTCATCAAGCGCTTCACCTACAAGGCCGGCATCCTGACGGGGCTGATCCTCTACGCCGCCGGGTGCCTGCTGTTCATCCCGTCGGGCTGGATGATGGAGTTCTGGGCCTTCCTCCTCGCCTACTTCATCATGACCTGCGGTCTCTCGTTCCTCGAGACGAGCGCCAACCCCTACGTCCTTTCCATGGGCGCGGAGGAGAACGCCACGCGCCGGCTCAACTTCGCCCAGGCCTTCAACCCGATCGGCTCGCTGACGGGCATGCTGGTCGCGAAGAACTTCATCCTGCAGAAGCTCGACCCGATGACCGAGGAGGCGCGCCGGGCTCTCAAGTCCACCGACGCCGCCGCGTTCACCCGGCTCGCAGACCACGACCTCGGGATCATCATCGGGCCGTACGCGATCCTCGGCCTCTTCGTGCTGGCCGTCATGGTCGTGTTCGCCATCGCCAAGCTGCCCCGCAGCCACCACGAGGATCACAAGGAGCTCGACATCGGCGGAACCCTGAAGCGGCTCGGACGGAACGCGAAGTACATCGAGGGCGTTGTCGCCCAGGCTTTCTACGTGGGCGCGCAGATCATGTGCTGGACCTTCATCATCCAGTACGCCGAACTCGAACTGGGCATGACCAAGGCGACGGGCCAGAAGTACAACATGATCGCGATGACGATCTTCGTGACCAGCCGCTTCATCTGCACCTACCTCCTCAAGTACTTCAGCCCCGGCGGTCTCCTCCTGTCGCTGGCGCTCGGCGGGTTCGGCCTGACCGCGGGCACGATCTTCATCCAAGGCATGACCGGCCTCTACTGCCTCGTCGGCGTTTCGGCGTGCATGTCGCTGATGTTCCCGACGATCTACGGCATCGCGCTCCGGGGCCTCGGCGACGACGCGAAGCTGGGCGCCGCAGGCCTGATCATGGCCATCGGCGGCGGCTGCCTCATGCCTCCGATGCAGGGATGGATCATGGACCAGAGCGCCTTCAACCTCGGATTCATGACGCTGTCCAGCGTGCGCGCCTCGTTCGTGCTGCCGCTGATCTGCTTCGTCGTGATCGCGATCTACGGCTTCCGCACCTCGAACGTCCACAAGCACAGCCACTGAACCATCCGGCCGCCCCGCGCGGCCGGCGGGAGACACCCATGCGAACGATCCTGACCCTCGCGACGGCGATGCTGGCGACCGCGGCCTCCGCGGGCGAGTGGAAGCCCCTGTTCAACGGGAAGGACCTCGACGGATGGACCAACCGCGACGGCAAGGCGCCGGGCGCCGGCTGGGTCGTCGAGAACGGCACGCTGGCCATCGCCAAGCCGAAGACCGGCGACCTCTGGACGCGCGACCGCTTCGGCGATTTCGTCCTCGAGGCCGAGTTCAAGACCGACGGCAACAGCGGGATCTTCCTCCGGACCGCCGACCCGAAGAACAACGTCCAGACGGGCATCGAGATCCAGGTCAACGTGCCCGGCGGGCCGGACAAGCACAGCGTCGGCTCCATCTACGACCTCGTCGCGCCGTCGAAGAATGCCGGCAAGGACGGCTGGAACAAGGCCGTCATCACCGCCAAGGGCGCCTCGCTGACCGTCGAACTGAACGGCGAGACGATCGCGACCATGGATCTCGACCGGTGGACCGAGGCGGGGAAGAACCCCGACGGCTCGAAGAACAAGTTCAAGACCGCGCTCAAGGACTTCAAGCGCGAGGGCCACATCGGGCTCCAGGACCACGGCGCGACGGTCGCCTACCGGAACGTCCGGATCAAGACTCTCGACTGACCGCCACGCGCGGAAGGATATCGACCATGGTCATCGGCCTGCTCACGGCCCGGGTCAGCATTCCGGAGTCGCACTCGCTCAAGGACAAGCGGTCCGTCCTGCGCAGCCTCAAGGACCGCATCGTCGGCCAGATGAACGTCAGCGTCGCCGAGATCGGCGAGCAGGACCTGTGGCAGTCGGCGGAGCTGGCCTTCGTCACCGTCGCGGCGACGAAGGAGGTCGTCGAGCGCCGCATCGCCGAGATCCGCGACTTCCTCGTCTGCACCCCCCGCTGGGTCCTCCTCGATACCGAAATGCACCTGATGTGACGCCCGCGTCCGGCGTCGAATGCTCCCCGTTGGTCACGGCTGAAGGCGGATGTCGAGGGGCGAGGGGCGAGGGGCAGTGGCGAGTGTGGGGTGGCGAGGGGCGAGGGGCGAGTGTCGGGTGTCTAGTGTCGGATATTGGATGTTGGGTGTTGGCTGTTGGATGTTGGGTGTTGAGTGTGGGGTGGCGAGTGTCGGGTGGCGAGGGTCGAGTGTCGAGTGACGGGGGCTGAGTGTCGGATGTTGGCTGTTGGCTGTTGGATGTTGGGTGTTGAGTGTGGGGTGTCGGGTGTCGAGTGGCGGGTGTCGGGTGTCTAGTGCCGGATGTTGGCTGTTGGCTGTTGGTTGTTGGCTGTTGGTTGTTGGCTGTTGGGTGTTGAGTCCGTCGTTCGATGTTCGGTGTTCGATGTTCGGTGTTCGGCGTTCGATGTTCAGTGTTCGCTATTCCTCCTCTCCCCGTTCTCTGGCATGATGCGGCCTCATGAGCGGTGAGGCCACCCACGGGGCGGTCCGGCAGGCGTACCGGAGGATCCGGACGCTGGCGGCCGCGGCCCTGTTCGTGATCGTCGCGGGGACCGCGGGCTACCGCGTCCTCTCCGAGGGCGTCACGTCGTGGCTCGACTGCCTCTACATGACCGTGATCACGGTCACGACGATCGGCTACGGGGAGGTCGTCGACCTCACCCGTCATCCCGGCGCCGTGCGGGCCTTCAGCATGCTCGTGGCCGTGTCGGGCATCGGCATCATCACGTACGCGATCGGCAGCCTGACGTCGTTCGCGGTCGACGGCGAGCTCCGGGCGATCCTGAGGAGACGGCGAATGCAGAAGACGATCCGGGAACTGCGCGGGCATCACATCCTCGCGGGCTGGAGCGGCGTGGCGCGCTCGATCCTCCGCGAACTGCTGGCGACCGGCCGTCCTGCCGTGGTCATCGCCCCCGACGCCGCGGCGGTCCGCGAGGCGGCCGACGATCCGGACGGACTTGCGGTCATCGAGGGCGACGTCACGGCCGACGAACTCCTCCAGGAGGCCGGCATCGAGCATGCGGGCGGCGTGTTCGCCGCGACCGACGACGACCACACGAACATCATCGTGTGCCTCTCGGCCCGGCGGCTGAACGCCAGCGCGCGGATCGTATCGGCCGTCCGCGAGGAGGAGAACGCCGTCAAGATGCGGCGGGCCGGAGCCAACGCCACGGTCTCGGTCGTGGGCATCGGAGGGCTCCGGATGGCCTCGGAGATGGTCCGCCCGACGGTGGTCACGTTCCTGGACACGATGCTGCGAAGCACCGGGCCGACCCTGCGCGTGGAGGAGGTTCCCGCCGGCCCGTCCGCCGTGGGCCGCCGGATCGCCGATCTCGGCCTCGACGCCTGCGGCGCCTCGCTCCTGCTGGCCGTCCGCTGCGGCGACCAGTGGCGGTTCAAGCCCCCCGCGGATGGCAGCGTGCGCGAGGGCGACGTGCTCGTGTTCATGACGACGCCCGCGGACCTGGACGCCCTTCGCTCGCGGCTCGGCGCCTGACGCCGTCCGGCGCGGCGGATCAGAAGACGATCGGGGCGAATGCCGGGCGCCCGCCCAGCCGCCCGCGGCCCTGGAGGAAGGCGAGCTCGACCAGGAAGTCGATCTCGACAATCACGCCGCCCAGCGACTCGATCAGCCCCGCCGCGGCGGCCGCCGTGCCTCCGGTCGCCAGCAGGTCGTCGATCAGGAGGATGCGCTCGCCCTTCGCCAGGGCATCCTCGTGGATCTCGATCGTGGCGGTGCCGTACTCGAGGTCGTAGGTCGCCGCGCGCACGCGCCACGGCAGCTTCCCCTTCTTGCGCACCGGGACGAGCCCCACGCCCAGTTCGACCGCGAGCGCGCCGCCGAAGAGGAACCCGCGCGCCTCGATGGCGGCGACGCGGTCGATGGCCGCTCCACGGTGGCGATCCGCAAAGAGGCCGACGGCCTCGCGGAACAGGTCAGCGTTTCCGACGACGGGCGCCAGATCCTTGAACACGATTCCGGGCTTGGGGAAGTCCGGCACGTCGCGAATGGCCGCGCGGATTCTTTCGACGGCGTTCATCGGCAGGGTCCTTTCCCTTTCGCGCCGGCGCCTTCGCCTTCTTGGCCACGGGGGCCTTGGCGGCCTTCCGAACCGGCTTGGCGGGCTTCCTCGCCGTCGCCTTTCGAGCCGCGCGGGCCTTGGGGGCCGCGGGGGGCTTCGGCGCCGGCGCGGGGGCGGCCGGCGGCGCCGTCACCGTCGCAGCCTTCCCGTCCGCTGCCGCGAGGTTCTCCTCGAACGGCGACACGGGCGGGGGGAAGCTGGGCCGCGGCACCTTCTCGTCCAGGAGGTCGCGCAGGCGCAGCAACGCGCTGTTCTGCAACTGGCGGACGCGCTCCCGGGTGATGTTGAACCGCTTGCCGACGTCCTCCAGCGTCTCCACCGTGACGCCCTCGAGGCCGTAGCGGTACTTGAGGATCTCGCGCTCGCGGAACGGGAGGTACTTGATCAGGTACCCGACCTCCTCCTGGAGCTGGGCGTCGTTGATCGTGTCGTAGGGCGACTTCGCCTTCTCGTCGCCGACGATCTCGCTGAACGTGCCGCCGTCGTCGTCGCCGATCGGCGCGTCGAGCGACGCGGGCTTGATGGCCACCGTCTGCCAGTGCGTGACGGTCGCCTCCTCGATGCCCAGTTCCTTCGCGATCTCGGCGTCGGTCGGATCGCGACCGAGTTGCTCGACGAGCTTGCGCTCCGCCCGGCGCATGCGGCCGATCTTGTCCACCAGGTGGGCCGGCAGGCGGATGGTCTTGCTCTGGTTCGCCAGCGCGCGCTTGATCGCCTGCTTGATCCACCAGGCGGCGTAGGTGCTCAGCTTGCCGCCCTTCTTCGGATCGAAACGCTCCACGGCCTTCACGAGCCCGATGTTGCCCTCGGAGATCAGGTCCAGCAGCGGCAGGCCGTAGCGGGCGTAGTCCTGGGCGATCTTGACCACGAGCCGGAGGTTGGCCGAGATCATGTGCTGGCGCGCCTCGCGGTCCCCGCGCTTGATGCGCGCCGCCAGTTCCACCTCCTGCTGAGGCGTCAGAAGGTCCACCTCGCCGATCTCGCGAAGGTAGATCCGTATCGTCTTGTCGCTCTCTCCCATCGGGTTCCCCACCATCGACCGCCCTTCACGATCAGTTGGAAGAGGGAGAATGGCATATTCACCGCCCGCGGAAAAGTCAGAAACGCGCGCCGGCCATCCGTCGGACGCATCTCCGGTCCGCTGCAGCGAAGCGAAGGCGCTCGCACGGGCTTTCCGCTCGACAGATCCCGGTCGCCATGCGGACTCCGAGAGGCGCGCGCAGGATCAGGTCCGTGAACCGCGGATGCGCCCCATCCATCTTGCCGTTGAAACGGGGAATGCGACCCGGCTATCATCCGCCGCAGTCATGACCGAGCGTCCACGCCCGACCGCCGATCGCACCGGCCCCGTTCCGGACGGAACGGCCATGGGCTGCGACGGCGGCGCGACCGATCTCCTCCCCCGCCTCCTCCTGACCGGCATCGCCCCGGGCCGCCTGTGCGCGCTCTGGTCCGTCCCGGCCGCGGCATGGCGGCGGGCGCTGGCGCGGGCACCCCGCGGCCGCGCGGCCCTGCGTCTCTATCGCGTCGATGCTTCCGACCGGAACCCGCCGGGCACGGTCTTCTTCATCGACGGCCCCGGGGCCCTGCGCACCCTCGATGTGCGCGAGGGCGTATTCGTCGCCGAGGTCGGCGTGCTTCGTCCCGACGGGCGCATGGACCGGCTTGCGGCTTCGGACCCCGCCACCGTGCCTGCGGCGGAAGAATCCCCCGACATCAGCCTCGCCATCGTCGATGTCCGCCACCCGCCGCAGGAGGGGCCGCCCACTCCCCTTCCCGCCGCCCGATTCCTCCGTCTCTTCGCCCTCGGGCGCCATCCGCAGCCGTCTGTCCGGCGCGGCCCCGCACGGCCGGCCGGCTCCGTCCCGGCCGTGGGTCAGTACCCCGAGCCCGGCCCGGTCGTTCCGCAGGCCCCGTCCGGCGGTCACGAAACCGACGCGGAGTCCGGATGGCCGCTCGCCTGCCGACGCCGCCGGACCGGCGCCGAGGATGCCGCCTGATGCCCGCGGCCTGCCTGAGCCTGATCCTCCACGCGCACCTGCCCTACATCCGGCACGCCGGCGATGCGGCGTCGTTCGAGGAGCGCTGGCTCTTCGAAGCCGTCGCCCAGTGCTACCTGCCCCTGCTTCGCGTCTTCGAGGGCCTCGTGCGCGATGGCATCCGCGTCCGCATCGCCCTCTCCCTCTCCCCCACGCTGGCCGAAATGCTCGACGACCCGCTCCTCATGGACCGGTGCGCGCACCACCTCGGCGCGCTCGCCGACCTTGCCGCGCGGGAGACCGTCCGGACGCGGGCCGATGCGCGCTTCCACCGCCTGGCCCTCGCCCACCGCGATGCGTTTGCCGCCCTGGCGGCGGATTTCGACGCGCGCGGCCGCCGTCTCCTGCCCGCCTTCGCCGCGCTGCGCGACGCGGGCCTGCTCGACCTCCTCACGACGGCCGCGACGCACGGCCATCTCCCGCTGCTCGGCGCCGTCCCGTCCGCCGCGCGGGCGCAGGTCCGCCTCGGCGCCTCGTCCCACCGCCGGCGCTTCGGCGCCGCCGCGGGCGGCTTCTGGCCGCCCGAACTGGCCTACCGCCCCGGCATGGAGCGCGACTTCGCGGCCGCCGGCGCGCGATGGTTCTGCGTCGAGACCCATGGGCTCCTGCGCGCGTCGACCCGCCCGCAGCACGGGACGTTCGCCCCGGTGGCCTGCCCGAACGGCGTCGCCGCCTTCGCGCGCGACCCCGACCTCGCGCGCCGCGTGTGGGACGCCCGCCTCGGCTATCCCGGCGACCCGTGGTACCGCGAGTACCACCGCGACATCGGCTACGAGCTTCCGCCCGACGCCCTCGGCGCGCTCGCGGCCCCGCCCGGCGCGCGCGGTCCGACCGGCATCAAGTACCACCGCGTCACCGGGGGCGAGGGCGACAAGCGGCCCTACGACCCGTCGCGCGCCGCGGCGAAGGTCGGGGAGCACGCGGCGGACTTCCTCCGCCGCGCCGCGGAGCGGTGCATGGCGGCCGCCGGCGCGATGGACCGTCCCGCCCACGTCACCGCACCCTTCGACGCCGAGCTTTTCGGCCACTGGTGGCACGAGGGCCCCGCCTGGATCGACGCGGTCGCGCGACTCGCCGCCGGGTCGGGCGTCGTCGAGATGCTCTCGCCCTCCGACTACCTCGACCGCCATCCGCGCCTCCAGCGCGCGACGCCCGCGGAATCGAGCTGGGGTGCCGGCGGCGGCCACGAGACCTGGCTCAACGAGGCCACGGCCTGGATCTGGCCGAGCCTCCACGACGCGGCGCGGCGGATGGAACGGCTGGCCCGGGAGACGCGGCGAACAACGAACTCCGAACATCGAACGCCGAACATCGAACTCCACCCCCCGGATCCCGGCTCCCGCCCTCCGCTCTCCGCTCCCTGCTCTCCGCTCCCTGCTCTCCGCTCTTCGCCCTTGGCTCTCCGCCCTCCGACTTCCGACTCCCGACTCCCGCCCTCCGA
>VGWF01000047.1 GCA_016873715.1 Lentisphaerota bacterium
CCCCCGGTAGTTCTCCGCCTCGCCGATCGAAAGGTAGGCCACCACCTTCCGGCCGGCCCGCCCGGACCGGATGGCCGCGAGGTCCTTTTCCGCCCACCGGCCGTCGTCGTCGCCCTCGAAGAACGGATCCAGGATGATCCAGTCCCGTCCGCAGTCCGCCAGCCGCCGCACGACCTCGCCCCGCGTCTTGCCCAGGCCCTCCGCCTGCAGCACGTACGCGAAGCTCCGCGGCGCCGCGGGCGCCCCCGCCCCGACCCGCCCCGTCGCACACAGAACCAGCCCCGCAACGGCCGCGATTCTCATGCCCCGCCCTTCACGCATTTCGTCTCCGAGCTCCGCCCTCGTCCGCACCCGTTCCGACGGGAGCCGATTCGCGGTTCCCCTCCCCCTCCGGCTCCATGCGGGAGACGTGCTCCCACGGATCGACGTTGCGGCCCATGAGGCGCTTCACGGGGGCGGTGATTCGCGACAGCTCCGCGACGAGGGCGTCGTCGAGATCGAGATCCGCGGCGGCGGCGTTGTCGGCCGCCTGCGCCGCGTTCCGGGCGCCGGCGACGACGGAGGTCACGGCGGGCTGCCGCAGAAGCCACGCGAGCGAGAGCCGCCCCATCGGGATGCCGGCGTCGCGGGCGAGGTCGCGGATCGCGGCGACGGCGGCGAAGGCCTCCGCCTCGCAGCCGGGCTCGCCGTGGCGCGTCATCGTGCGCGCCGACGAGAAGAGGCGCGTGCGCGCCCGCTTGTCGGGCACCTCGGCGGCGGAGGCGAACGTGCCGGCGAGCAGGCCCTGCGCGATGGGGCTGTAGCAGAGGATGCCCATCCGGTGCTCGACGCAGAGCGGCTGGATGTCGAACTCGGCGCCGCGCCAGAGCAGGCTGTAGGGGAGCTGGTTGCTCTCGGCGCGGCCGAGGGCGAGCTGCCGCCGCAGGAAGCCGGCGCCGAAGTTGGAGACGCCGATGTGGCGGATCTTCCCCTCCGCGCGCAGGGCCTCGAGCGCGCGCCACGTCGGCTCGAGCGGCAGGGTCTTGCTGGGCCAGTGGATCTGGTAGAGATCGATCGTGTCGGTCCGCAGCGCGCGCAGGCTTCGCTCGCAGCTCGCGCGGAGGCGGTCCGGCTCCATGTCGGCGGGCGGGGCCTTGGACGCGACGACCACGCCGTCGCGCCGGCCGGCGAGCGCCTCGCCGAGGATCTCCTCCGACTCGCCGTTGCCGTAAGCCGGCGCGGTGTCGAAGAAGTTCACGCCGGCGTCGAGCGAGGCGTGGATCGAGGCGATGGAGTCGGCGCGGTCCTGGTGGTCCCAGAACGTGTCGCGCGTCGCGACCGACCAGGTCCCCTGGCAGACCGCCGACACCTTCAGGCCCGTCGTTCCGAGTTCGCGATTTTGCATGCCGTCCTCCGCCGCCATCCTACGCGGAGTGTCCAAGGCTTGGAAGGCCGCGCACCGGGGTTGTCCAGGCCTTGGAAGATCGTTCCGGCTCAGGGCCGCGCGACGACGGCGGGGGTCTCGGGGTCGGGCTGGACGCGGACGTCGGTGTAGCCGGCGTCGCGGAGGACCGCCCGGACCTCGTCGAGGGTCGGCGCGCCGCGGACGACGTGCGTCTCGACGACGACGGCGGGGCGCAGGCGGCGCAGCGTCGCAAGGGCCCCGCGCAGCGCCGGCCCCTCGCTGCCCTCGATGTCCATCTTGATGAGATCGAGCCGCTGCAGGCCGAGCCGGGCGACCTCGGCGTCGATCGTCGTCACCGGGAGCCGGACCACCCGGTAGAGGTCGGGATGCTGCTGCACGTAGTCGGTCTCGCGGAACGACGACGTGTAGTTCCCGCCCGCGTGGAACTCCAGCGCCCCCTCGGACTCCCACGCGCCCTTCTCGATCACGTCGACGTTGGCCGCGCCGTTGAGGGCGAGGTTGCGGCGGAGGACGTCGAGGTTGCCGGCGTCGGGCTCGAAGACGACGACGCGGCCGGCCGGGCCGACGCGGCGCGCGAGCCACGAGGCGACCGCGCCGATGTTGCCGCCGACGTCCATCGCCACGGCGCCCGGGCCGGGCGCGCCGGACGCGAAGTCGGACGCGAGCGGGGCGGGATCGAACTCGCGGACGCTGCGGACCTCGGTGCCGTCGGGCGTGCGCACGACGAACGCGCCGCCGCGCCACGCGCAGTCGGCGAGCGCGCGGCCGTACATGACGCGGTAGGCCGCCGCGGCCAGCCGGTTCCGCAGCGGGCCGTCCGGCAGCGCCGCGCGCACGGACCGGGCGAGGTTCTTCAGGCTCATGGCGGCGCAGTGTGGCCTTCCGCCGCGCTCGAATCAAGGGGGCGCGAGAGGCTTCAGGGTCCGACGACGCGGCCGTTGTGAATCGTGACCGCGGGCCGCGCGTGGAGCGTCCATCCCGCGAACGGCGTGTTGCGGCTGCGCGAGAAGAAGGCGCTCGGGTCGACGGTCCATTCGGTGTCGACGTCGAGGATCGCGACGTTCGCCGGGACGCCGGGCGCGAGCGAGGGCGGGGGGCGGCGGAGGACGGCGGCGGGGCCGGTGGTCCAGCGGCGCAGCCATTCGAGCGGCGTCATGCGGCCGGAGCGGACGAGCCGGTCCCAGGTCACGCCGACCGCGGTCTCGAGGCCGAGGATCCCGAACGGGGCGTGGAGGAAGCCGCGGGCCTTGGCCTCGGCGGTATGCGGGGCGTGGTCGGTGGCGAGGCACGTGATGCTGCCGTCGACGATCGCATCCTCGAGCGCCCGGCGGTCGGCGGCGGAGCGCAGGGGCGGGTTCATCTTGTAGCTGGGGTCGGGCTCGCGGATGTCGTCGTCGCAGAGGACGAGGTGGTGGGGCGTGACCTCGGCCGTCACGGGCACGCCCTCCGCGGCGGCGCGGCGGACGGCCTCGAGGGCGTCGCGGCCGGAGATGTGCTGGATGTGAAGCCGGCAGCCGGTTTCGCGGGCGAGGCGGATGTCGCGTTCGACGATGCGCGTCTCGGCGCCGGCCGGGATGCCGGGCAGCCCGAGCGCGCGCGAGCGGCCGCCCTCGTGCATGACGCCGCGGCGCTCGGCATCGTGGTCCTGGGCGTGGTCCATGACGGCGAGCCCGATCGCGGCGGCGCGGCGCATGGCCTCGCGCATGACGGCGTCGTCCATGACGGTCGATCCGTCGTCGGTGAAGACTCCGGCGCCGGCGGCCGCGAGGGCGTCGAGATCGGCGACTTCGTCGCCCTTCCGGCCCCGCGTCAGGCACGCGGAGGGCACGACGTCGGCGAAGCCGGCGGCGCGGGCGGTTTCGATCTGGAAGCGGACGAGGGCGGGATCGTCCAGCGGCGGCGTGGTGTTGGGCATGGCGACGACGGCCTGGAACCCGCCGGCGGCGGCGGCGCGCGTACCGGAGGCGATGGTCTCGGCGGCATCGTTGCCGGGCTCGCGCAGGTGAACGTGGAGGTCGACCAGCGCGGGGGCGACGAGCCGGCCGGATGCGTCGATCGTCTCCGCGCCGTCCCGCGGGAACGAGCCGGCCGGAACGATTCGTCCGTCCGCGATCCAGACCTCGCCCGGCCCGTCGGTGCCCGCCGCCGGATCGAGAACCCTGCCGCCCGTGACAATCAGATGCATGCGCCCGTCCCCCGCGCTCACTGTACGCCGGCCGGCCGGCGGCGCAAAGGCGCGCGGTTGGATGTTCGGCGTCCGGCGTCAGATGTCCGGCGTCCGGCGTTGGATGTTCGATGTTCGGTGTCGGGTGTTCGATGTTCGGCGTTGGGTGTTGGGCGTTGGATGTTGGGTGTTGGATGTTGGTGTTCGGTGTTCGGTGTTGGATGTTCGTTGTTCGGTGTTCGGCGTTCGCGACGGGCTTTGCTTCCCCGTCCGCCCCGGCTACGATGCCGGCCCATGACACCGGACGGCAGGGCGGAGCCCGGCGGACGCGGCGGGCTTGCGGGCGCCGCGGGCTGGGTGCTTGTGCTGGTCGCGGCGTCGCTCCCGTTCTCCATCGCGCTGGCGCAGGCGGCGGCGGGCGCGGCGATGGCGCTGTGGGCCGCCGATTCCATCCGGCGCCGCGAGACCTCGCTGCGGCGAAACCCGTTCCTGGTCCCGGTCCTGGCGTTCTCCGCGATCGCCGCATGGTCGGCGTTCCAGGGCTTCCGGCCGGAGGTCTCGGTTCCGAAATTGCACCGGCTGCTGTGGTTCCTGCTGGCGTTCGCGATCCCCGACCTGGCGGTCCGTTCGGAGGCCGGACGCGTCGGCTTCGTCCGCCGGATCGTGCTGGCCGTCGTTGCGGGCGGCGTCGTTGCGGCGGTGCTGCACTTCATCAAGCTCGGCCAGGCCCTGATGAACGTTCCGCCGGACGTCGGCGCGTCGTTCTGGCTGTATCACCAGGGCAGCATGCGGTCGCCGCAGTTCCATATGACGGCGCTGCTCCTGCTCCTGGCGTCGGCCGGCGAAGGCTGGCTGGGGCTGCGGCCGCGGGTCGTCGCGGCGGCGCTTGCGCTGAACGCGGCCGGGCTGGTCCTCCACTTCAAGCGCGGCATCTGGGGCGCCTTCGCGGGGGCGGCGGGCCTGCTGGGCCTGACGGGGCTGCGCGTGCGGGGGCGCACGACGGCGGCGGTGCTGGTCGCGGTCGCGGCGCTGGCCTGCGTGCCGCAGGTGCGGCAGAGGCTGATCGACGCCCCGCGCGATTTCATCCGGGGCGGCGGACGGTGGGAGCTGTGGACGCAGGCGACGCCCAAGCTGATGAAGCTCGCCCCGTACGGCCTCGGGTTCGGCGCGATGAAGAACGAGGACCTCCGCCACCTGGTCACCCCGCTCGAGGCGAAGATCTGCCACCTGCACAACAACTCGCTCCAGGTGCTCGTGGAGATGGGCTGGGCGGGCCTCGCGGCGTGGACGGGCTGGATGGCGATGCTGCTCGTCGGCACGGCGCGGTCCGTCCGCCGGTTCCGCGGCGCCCCCGGCCACGGGCGCGCCCTGGCCCGGGGCCTTCTCGCCGCGACCGCCGGCCTGTTGCTGAACGGCCTGGTCGAGGTTAACTTCGGGGCCGGGGCGATCCTGATGCTGTTCGCCCTGCTGATGGGGATGGCCGTGGCCCTTCGGGATGCGGCCGACGCCGGAGAAACGCAGAACACGGAGAGCCGGAAACCATGAACGTGCACCGACTGGCCCGACGCGAGTTCCTCACCCGCACCGCCGCCGCCGTCACCGCCGCCTGCATGGCGCCTGCGCTGGTCTCCGCCGCCGCCGCCAAGCGCACGGCGACCGACATCGTCACCCTCGGCCGCTGCGGCCTGAAGCTCAGCCGCCTCGGCATGGGGACCGGCAGCAACAGCGGGAACGTCCAACTCGGCCTCGGCCAGGAGACCTTCAACAAGCTGGTCCGCTTCGCCTTCGACCGCGGCATCACCTACTTCGACTGCGCGAAGGGCTACAAGACCACGCCCTGGATCGGCGACGCCATCGCCCCCCTGCCCCGCGAGAAGGTTTTCCTGCTTTCCAAGATCGGCGGCAACCCCGAGAAGCCCGGCGAGGTCATCGACGAACTGCTCAAGGCCTACAAGACCGACTACATCGACTGCCTGCTCGTCCACTGCATGGTCAAGGACTCGTGGACGTCCGACCAGAAGCGGCTGATGGACGCGATCGACGAGGCGAAGTCGAAGAAGAAGGTCCTCTCGAAGGGCGTCTCCTGCCACGCGCTCCCCGCGCTGCGCGTCGCCGCCGCGTCCGACTGGGTCGACGTCAACCTCGTCCGCATCAATCCGCAGGCGAAGCACGTCGACGGCGAGACGCCCAAGTGGGACGCCTCCGGCGCGACGATCGACCCCGTGATGGAGCAGGTCCGCATCATGGACCGCAACGGCCACGGGATCCTCGGCATGAAGATCATCGGCAACGGCGACTTCACCGCGGCCGACGACCGCGAGAAGTCCATCCGCTTCGCGATGGCGCAGCCCGAGGTCGACGCCGTCACCATCGGATTCAAGAGCGAGGCCGAGATCGACGAGGCGATCGGGCGCATGAACCGCGCCCTCGCCGCGGGCTGAGCCTCACATCAGCAGGTGCCGGACCGCCCGGACCGCCACGTGGGTGAAGGCCAGAGCGTAGAGGCTGGCGAAGACATCGTCGATCACGATCCCGAGTCCGCCGCGGATCTTCTGCAGGCCGCGCGCGGGCCAGATCTTGACGATGTCGAAGAAGCGGGCGACGACGAAGGCCAGCGGCAGGATCCACCACTCGGCGCGGTCGACCGGCAGGCCGATCATCACGAGCGGGAAGGTCGCGTACTCGTCGGCGACGATGCGGCCGTCGTCCTTCGTCCCGAACACCCGCTCCGCCGCGCCGCAGACCGGCACCGCCAGCAGCGTCAGCAGGAGGCCGACCGCGGCCTGGGCCGCGAGGTTGCCCGCCAACGCGGGCCAGGCCAACACGACGACCGCCACGCCCGGCAGCGTGCCGAAGGTACCCGAGGCGACCGGCGCGTAGCCAAGGCCGAAGCCCGTGGCGAACACGACCGCCGCGCGATCCCTCCAACCCGTCGGGGTGCCTGTCATGCCGCGATCCTACCGCCCCGCGACCGTGGTTCCAAGAGCCATGCCGGCTCGCACGATCCGCCCTGTCCCTCCCCGCCGCGCATCACCAGGGCATCTCTGTCCCCATCCTTCCGGCCGTCTCTGTCCCCACTCACCACTCACCACTCACCAAGGCATCTCTGTCCCCATCCCGTCACGCCCCTGCCGAGGCTAGGGGAATATTGCGTCTGGCGTAGCATCAAACATCATCGCCGTAACATATTATGCGCCGCCCGGCCCTTTGACGTGACCGGGGGCGCCTTGGAGGTCATGGGGCTGGACTTGGAAACGCGATTCCGCGTCCTTTTGTCACGAGAAGGTTGACTTCGCGACGGGGTATCCTCTAGGATGGCCCCGCCGGGCGGCTTGTGGTCCGTCCGCCGCGGGGACCGAAGAACCGGGAAACCCGCGTACGGGGCAGCGCACACGAGGGCAGGACCATGAGCGAGCTTGAGCAGGGCATCCGGCAGATCTGTGCCACGTTCCACAACGACAAGTCCCGCATGATGGACATCGTGCAGGCGGTCCAGGCGCGGTTCGGCTGCGTGTCGAGCGTGGCGCTGGACCTGATCGCGAAGGCGGTCGGGACGGCGCGGGTGGAGGTCGAGAGCACGGTTTCCTTCTACACCTTCCTGACGGACCAGCCGAAGGGGAAGATCGTGATCCGTCTGTGCAGCGACGTGATCGACGAGATGTTCGGCATGGGTCCGGTGGCCAGGGCCTTCGAGGACGCGCTCGGCATCAAGGTCGGCCAGACAACGCCCGACGGCGCGATCACGCTGGAGTGGACGGCCTGCATCGGCATGTGCGACCAGGCCCCGGCGGCGATCATCAACGACACGGTCGTCACGTACCTCTCGACCGACAAGGCTCGGGAGATCGTGGCCGAGCTGCGCAAGAGCGGCGATCCGCGGAAGCTGGTCCACCGCCTCGGCGACGGGCACAACGCGCACCCGCTGGTCCGCTCGATGGTCCACAACAGCATCCGGCGCAAGGGACCGGTGGTTTTCGCCGACCTGCCCCCCGGCTCGGCCCTGCGCAAGGCGCTGGCGATGAGCCCGGTCGAGGTGATCCGCGACGTGAAGACCTCGCGCCTGCGCGGCCGCGGCGGCGCCGGCTTCCCGGCGGGCATGAAGTGGGAGTTCACGCGGCAATCCGAGGGCGAGCGCAAGATCGTCATCTGCAATGCGGACGAGGGCGAGCCCGGGACATTCAAGGACCGCGTGATCCTGACCGAGTACGCCGACCTGCTCTTCGAGGGCATGGCGATCGCCGGCTACGCGATCGGCGCGAAGGAGGGCATCCTCTACCTGCGCGGCGAGTACGCCTACATGCGCCCGCTGCTGGACCACATCCTGCAGGTCCGGCGCGACGCGGGCCTGCTGGGCCGCGAGGTGTGCGGCAAGCGCGGCTTCGACTTCGACATCCGCATCCAGCTCGGCGCCGGCGCCTACGTCTGCGGCGAGGAGACCTCGCTGATCTCGTCGTGCGAGGGCCTGCGCGGCGACCCGAAGAACCGTCCGCCGTTCCCGGCCCAGAAGGGCTACCTCGGCTGCCCGACGAGCGTGAACAACGTCGAGACCTACTGCTGCGTCGCGCGCATCCTCGACCGCGGCCCCGGGTGGTTCGCCGAGATCGGCAGCAAGGGCAGCCCGGGCACGAAGCTCTTCAGCGTCAGCGGCGACTGCGCCAGCCCCGGCGTCTACGAGTACCCGTTCGGCGTGAAGCTGATCGAGCTGCTGCGCGACGTCGGCGCCGAGGACGCCGCCGCGGTGCAGGTGGGCGGCCCCTCCGGCCACCTCGTCGGACCGGCGGACTACAACCGGTCGCTGGAGTACGACGACCTCGCCACCGGCGGCTCGATCGTGATCTTCAACAAGGACCGCAACGTCGTGCACGTGGTCCGCAAGTACCTCGAGTTCTTCGTCGAGGAAAGCTGCGGCTACTGCACGCCGTGCCGCGTGGGCAACGTGCTTCTGCTGCAGAAGATCGAGGACATCCTCCACGGCCGCGGCACCCCCGCGGACCTCGCCTACCTCGAGCAGCTCGCGAAGACCGTCAAGGTCACGAGCCGCTGCGGGCTCGGCCAGACCTCGCCGAACCCGGTGCTCTCCCTCCTCAAGAGCTTCCGCCCGGTGCTGGAGGCGCTCGTGAAGCCGCAGGCGGACGAGTTCCTGCCGACGTTCGACATCCGGGCGGCGCTGGGCTCGACGGAAGACCTGATCGGACGCAAGTCGGTGGTGTTCACCCCGTGACGCAGGAAAGGACCGAGCGATGAGCGACACAATCCCCTTCACGATCGACGGCGTGGCGGTCGAGGGCCGGCCCGGCCAGACGATCCTCCAGGCGGCGGACGACGCCGGCATCTACATCCCGCGCCTGTGCGCGCACAAGGAGCTGCATCCGTTCGGCTCCTGCCGCGTGTGCACGGTCAAGGTCAACGGCCGCCCGCAGAGCGCCTGCACGATGCCCTGCGCCAAGGGCATGGTCGTCGAGAACAACACGCCGGAGCTGCTCGAGCACCGGCGCGGTCTCGTCGAGATGCTCTTCGTCGAGGGCAACCACTACTGCATGTTCTGCGAGAAGAGCGGCAACTGCGAGCTGCAGGCCCTGGCCTACCGGCTCGGCATCATGGCCCCGCGCTACCCGTTCCAGTTCCCGGACCGGAACGTCGACGCGTCGCACCCGGACGTGCTGATCGACCGCAACCGCTGCATCCTCTGCGCGCGCTGCGTGCGGGCCTCGCACGACCTCGACGGCAAGAACGTCTTCCAGTTCGTCGGCCGCGGGTCGAAGAAGCGCATCTGGATCAACGCCGAGGCGAAGCTGAAGGACACGAACCTCGACGTCACCGACAAGGCCGTCGAGATCTGCCCCGTCGGCGCGATTCTGAAGAAGCGGCAGGGGTACGCCGTCCCCGTCGGACAGCGGCTCTACGACCACCAGCCGATCGGATCGGACATCGAGGCGAAACGGGCGGCCGCCGCCCAGGCTTGAGGAGACACCGGCCATGGCAAAACCCAAGGTTGCAACGGCATCGCTCGCGGGCTGCTTCGGCTGCCACATGTCGATCCTGGACATCGACGAGCGCATCCTTCAGTTGATCGAGCTCGTCGACTTCGACAAGTCCCCCGTCGACGACATCAAGGAGTTCACCGGCCGCTGCGCCGTCGGCCTCATCGAGGGCGGCTGCTGCAACGAGGAAAACGTCCGCGTGCTGAAGGATTTCCGGAAGCACTGCGACATCCTGATCTCCGTCGGCGAATGCGCGATCTGCGGCGGCATCCCCGCGATGCGCAACACGATCCCGCTGAAGGAGTGCATGGACGAGGCCTACCGGAACGGGCCGAGCGTCTACAACCCGACGGGCGTCTACCCGAACGACCCGGCGCTGCCGCTGGTCCTCAACAAGGTCTACCCGTGCCACGAGGTGGTGAAGATCGATTACCACCTGCAGGGCTGCCCGCCCCCGGCGGACACGATCTGGCAGGCGCTGGTCGCCCTGCTGACGAACAAGCCGATGGACCTCCCCTACGAGCTGATCAAGTACGACTGAGCCGGAGACGAACATGAGCCACGCTTCCTCCCCCAACATGATCGTGATCGAGCCGGTGACCCGCGTCGAGGGCCACGGCAAGGTGACCATCCAGCTCGACGACGAGCGCAAGGTCAAGCAGGCCCGGCTGCACATCGTCGAGTTCCGCGGCTTCGAGCGCTTCATCCACGGCCGGCCCTTCTGGGAGATCCCGGTCCTCGTGCAGCGCCTCTGCGGCATCTGCCCCGTCAGCCACCACCTCGCGGCGGCGAAGGCGATGGACCGCATCGTCGGCGGCGAGAACCTCACCCCGACGGCCGAGAAGATGCGCCGCCTGATGCACTACGGCCAGATGCTGCAGTCGCACGCGCTGCACTTCTTCCACCTGTGCTCGCCGGACTTCCTCTTCGGCTTCGACGCCGACCCCGCCATCCGCAACGTGATCGGCGTCGCGAAGAAGTTCCCGGACCTCGCCGTGCAGGGCGTCATGCTCCGCAAGTACGGCCAGGAGATCATCAAGGCCACCGCCGGCAAGAAGATCCACGGCACGGGCGCGATCCCGGGCGGCGTGAACAAGAACCTCTCGATCGCCGAGCGCGACGTCTTCCTGAAGGACATCGAGCAGATCGTGGCGTGGTCCGTCGGCGCGCTGAAGGTCGCGAAGGACTACACGGCCGCGAACCTGAAGGAACTGGCCGACTTCGGCACGTTCGACTCGAACCACCTCTCGCTCGTCCGCGCGGACGGCGCCATGGACCTCTACCACGGCAACCTGCGCGCGATCGACGCGAAGGGGAAGAAGATCTTCGACCAGGTCGACTACCAGAACTACCTCGACTACATCGTCGAGGAGGTGAAGCCCTGGTCCTACATGAAGTTCCCCTTCATCAAGTCCGTCGGCCCGGAGAACGGCTGGTACCGCGTCGGCCCGCTGTCGCGTGTCAACCTGTGCGACTTCATCCCGACGCCGATGGCCGAGGCGGAGCGCAAGCAGTTCATGGCGCTGACGAAGGGCGCCCCGAACAACATCACGATGGCGTACCACTGGACCCGGATGATCGAACTGCTGCACTCGGCCGAGGTGATCCGCGACCTGCTCCACGACAAGGATCTCCAGGGCACGGACCTCGTCGTGAAGGGCGAGCGCCGCCGCGAGGCCGTCGGCCTGATCGAGGCGCCGCGCGGGACGCTGTTCCACCACTACATCGTCGACGACAACGACCAGATCGTCCGCTGCAACCTGATCGTGTCGACCACGAACAACAACACGCCGATGAACCGCGCGGTCGAGAAGGTCGCGAAGGACTACCTCAGCGGCGTCGAGGTGACCGAGGGGCTGCTGAACCGGGTCGAGATCGCGATCCGCGCGTACGATCCGTGCCTGTCCTGCGCGACGCACGCGATGGGGCAGATGCCGCTCGTGGTCGAGGTCGTGGACGCGGCGGGCAAGGTCGTCGGTCGCGGCGAGCGCGGAACGCGGATCGGCTGAGGCGGGCGGGGCGATGGGCGCGCCGACCCGGTTCCTCGTGATCGGCTACGGCAACCCGGGCCGGCTGGACGACGGGCTCGGGCCCGCGCTGGCCGAGGCCCTGGAAGCGCGGGCGATCCCGGGCGTGACGGTCGAGTCGGACTACCAGCTCGTCGTCGAGGACGCCGCGCAGATCGCCGAGCACGACGTGGTGGTGTTCGCCGACGCCGCGGTCGAGGGACGGGAGCCGTTCCTGGTGCGTCGGGTCGGGACGAAGCCCGTGCAGGGACTCGGATCGCACACGATCGAGCCCGAGGCGCTGATGGGCCTGGCGCGGGACGCGTTCGGGGCGGAGACGCGGGGGTTCGCCCTCGGAATCCGGGGATACGAGTTCAACGAGTTTGGCGAGAGGCTGTCGGAGCGGGCGCGGCGGAATCTTGACGCGGCGCTCGAGTTCCTCGAAGCTCGCCTGAGAAGCGGAACGTTCGACGGGGTGGAGACAGACGGCGGCCCGGCCGCCGCGGAATCGGAAAGCGAGGAGATGCGATGAAGGACGGAAAGCACGTGATCCTTTATGTCGACGACGACCAGGACTACCTCGACACCGTCCGGGTGATCCTGGAGTCCGGCGGCTTCGTCATGGTCGAGGCCCACTCCGCCGAGGAAGGCCTCAAGACCTACAAGGCCGTGAAGCCCGACCTGCTTCTCCTCGACCTGATGATGGAGGAGGTCGACTCCGGCACCGGCATGATCAAGGAACTCCGCCTGCTCAACAACAAGGCGCCGGTCTTCATCATGAGCTCGGCCGGCGACCAGTTGAACATGGTCACCAGCTACGCCGATCTCGGCCTCGACGGCATCTTCCAGAAGCCCGTCGACCCGAAGGTCCTCCTGCACACGCTGAAGGAGAAGCTCGTCAGGGCCGGCTGATCGACACGGGACCCCGGAACGGGGCGCTCCCGGGATTCGTCCCGGGCGCGCCCCGTTCGCTTGTCCCATCCCCGTGCCGCACGCGGGCCGCGGGCGGGCCCGGCGCGGGCTCTACTTCGGGACCAGCTGCAGGCGGAAGCGGTAGTACGCGCCCGGGGCCGGCGCGTTGGTGTGGACGGAGCGGGCCGTGACGCCGTCCCACTCGGGCACGCCGGCCGCGAGCGTCCAGTCGTTGGCCGCGAGGCTCGGGGACGTCTCCAGCCGGTAGCGGCGGGCGCGGTAGATGCGGTAGGCGTCTCCCGCCGGCGCGAACGTCTGGAGCCCGAGTTCCAGGCTGTCGCCGGCCAGGTGCCGGAGGTCGAGGGCCCACAGGTGGGCGTCCGGCACCGTCGGATCCGTGCCGCCGATGAACTCGCGCAGGTTCGAGACCCCGTCGAGGTCGAAGTCGTCCCCCGGCAGGACCTGGGCGATGTTCGTCAGGCCGGCGGAGGCGGCGAGGATCGCGCGCTCGACGTCGTCGGACATCCCGTCGAGATCGGCATCGAAGGCGGAGGCGTTCGCGAACCCGGGGGTGCCGCCTGCGGCCGAGGCGCTCCACACGTCGCCGCGGTCGTTGTCGCACCGCGGATCGATCAGCTCCAGGGAAGCGCCGCCATGGGCCGGCCACGGCGGCGAGCGGCCGTAGGCCACCCGGTCGATGAGGTGCTCGCGCCAGTCGCGCAACTCGACGATGGTGCCGTTGGTGGGCAGCGACAGGTTCGGGATCTCCACCACCCGGGTCGCATACTCCGACGCCGACAGCCACGCGATCGGCTCGTCCCACAACGGCGATCCGGAGCAGCGCCGCACCAGGCCGGCGGCGGCCAGCGGCGCGAAGGCATTGGTCAGCGCCGTCTGCCGGTCGGAGACCACCAGCCGGGATCCGGGCGCCATCATCGTTCCGTGGGGCAGCCGGTAGGATTCGTTGGAGGTCGACAAGCGCCAGTGGCTGAGGTCGACCGCCTGGGTGCCCGCGTTGAAGAGCTCGATGTACTCCCCGCCCGGCAGCGGCTCGGGCATGATCTCGCTGATCACGATGTTCGACGGGTTGTAGACGTGCCCCGGCGCCCACAGCGCCGGATTCTTGTCGGCCCAGGTGCCGTTGTACAGGAAGTCGCGGCGGGCGTGGATGAACGCGCGGACCGATTCCGCCTGGTTGGTCAGGTGATGGAGCCCCGATCCGAGCTGCAGGAAGGCAGGCTTCAGGCCGTCCTCCATGGCGTTGAGGCGGGGAATGAGGTAGTCGGGGGCCAGCAGCGTGGAGGCGTGACGCCACAGTGCGGTCTGCTGGCGGTGGCGGAACGGCAGGGTGTGGATCGCCGAGCGGGGATGGAACAGGGTCTGCGCCAGAAGATTGCCGTTGGTGTCCGCCGAGAAGTACGGGGGGAATTCATCCGTCGCGTAGTACGGGTGCAGGTTCGTGTACGCCTGCATGAATCCGATGTCCCAGTCCCACGGATAGTGCAACCACCGGCCGTCGTAGGCCCGGCGGTGCTGGAACATGTTGGAGGAAAGGGACTGGTCCGGGCCGCTCAGGGCGGACAGGAAGGACAGCACCTGCTGGACCGCTTCGTACCAGACGTGCAGGCGGACCGCGGTCTCCGTGTTCTCGCCGGAGACGTTCTTCAGGATGGAGTACACCTCGTCGAAGTTGTCGAGCGCCGGGTTCCCGCCCACCATCACGCGGTCGGGCCGGGAATCCATCGAGACGTAGTCCCCGGGATCGATGTCGTTTCCTTCCAGGAAGGCCTCGTCGGGGTTCTCCAACTCGGTGGTGATGGTCGGCTCGCCGTTGATCCACAAGCACACATGGCGCCACCGCGGAGCCGGGAATCCCAGGTCGCGCTGGAGGGAGTACGCGAGGGGTTCGTTGAGGATGCGCCGGTAGTAGTAGCGCGAGGTGATGCCCCGATTCCGGAAGATCGGGTTGTCCCGCTTGCCGCCGAACCAGGCGTCCAGCGGGTTCCCCCGGTTCAGGCGGAGGGTGAACGCGGCATTCGTGTTCGGGTTGGCGTATCCCCGGTGCCGCATCCGGACGTCCGTGAACGTCTGGCCATCGGGGCTGACGGCGCAGACGTGGCGCGAAATGGGATAGACCATCGGGGGACCGTCCGCCAGCAGGTGCCAGTTCGGCAGATGCGTTTGCGGCGAGACGCCCTCGACCCAGTACGCGTGGTCGGTATCGGGATCGTCGGGACGGGGACTCGAGGTCCGGAAACCCTCCGTCGTTTCGACCTCGACGCGGTACCGGACGAAGGTCCGGCTCCCGGGGATTCCCGGCAGGGTTGCGGCGAAGATTCCGTCGCCGGCCGTGGTGTCCGGTGCGGCGCCGTCGTCCCGCATCGCGTTGGTCGTATACAGCCCGTCGCAGAAGTCATAGGCGTTGTGTCCGAACGACCGCCAGAGCAGCCGGACCGCGCCGGCGCCGGCCGCCGGGGTGACGTGCGCCCGGATCGTATTCCCCGTGCCGACCGGGGCGATCCGGTACTCGGGCTGCACCCATGCGACGCTGACGGGATTCGTGACCGTGGCCGCGCCGCTGGCCCGGCCGGGGGTTCCGTGGGCCCGGAAGTCCAGCCTGTTGGTGACCGCCCCCGCGGCGGCGAACAGGCGGCCGGCCAGGCCGGCGCGGCGGGCCCGCAGCGAGACTTCGTAGGTGCCGCCGGGCGTCACCGCGAGGGACGCCCCCTGCACGACGTTGCTGACCGCATCGCCGTAAAGGTAGAACTCCGCGTCGGCCTGGCTGTCGACGACTCGCATCTCGCTGCAGGCGATCACCAAGGCCGGCGTACCGGCGGACCCCAGCCCGCTCTTCACGCGCGAGAGGTCGTGGTTTCCCCTGAGCGTCCACCCGTTCGTGCCGCCGTCGAACCCCCCGTTCGCGACCAGGTTGGTCGGGACGCCCAGCGGGCGGATCGCCACGTCGTCCACGACGCACTTCCCGTCGTAGTCGAGCCAGAGCGACAGGGGAAGGGACGCGCCGTCCACGGCCTGGGTCCAGGTCAGGACACGCCACCCGGTGTCCGAGGCGGACGACACCCAGGAGGAGCTGTCGCTGCCGTTCCCGGCCGGCAGCAGTCGCTCGAGGGACGGACCGAAGCCGTCCGCCGCCGCGGGCCAGGGTTCGCGGTCGTTGTAGACGGCCTCGTCGACGATGCGGCCGTAGGCGTTGCGCAACCGCAGCGTCTCGCCGCCGTTCTTCAGAACGCCGGGCCAGTTGCCGACCGTGTTCGAAATGCCGTAGGCCGCCTGGACGCCCGAGGTGGAACCGCAGCACACAAGGTACCCGCCGGGAGCGAGGGTGACGCCCGCCGGGAGGACGAAGCCCGTGCCGTCCAGCCGCCATCCGCCGAGATCCACGGAGACCGCCGCGGGGTTGTGGAGTTCGACGTATTCCAGCGGGGCCTCGTCCGCCGCGCCGGGATGGTACATGACCTCGCTGATCACCACCTCCTCGGGCGCCGGTCCGACAAGGTAGGCCAGCCAGTCATGGAGGGCCCGGGCGACCTGCCGCGTGCGGAACGACACCTGGCACACGTCGCCGACCGCCACGGAGGGCGTCAGACGGGCGCTCACGTTGTTGGTGAACCCGCTGCCGGCGGCGGCGGCGACGACGTGGCACGCATAGGTGCTGTCGTCGTCGAGCCACTCGCGGTAACTCGCCGAGTGATTCCCATTGGTCCACCAGACGCCACCCAGCGGCGTGTCGAAGTCGACATCCTCCACGCGCTCCGTGCCGTCGACCGTGACCGACAGGTCGTCGACCAACGCTTCGCCCGCCCCGTTCAGGTAGAAGAAGAACGTCTTCGTGTGCGAGGCGATGCCCGAATAGGAGACCGTCTGCCACTCCGGCGCGGGCTGCACCGTGGTGGTCACCCCGCCCCCGGACATGCGCACGGTCAGCGAGGGGCATGGGATGTAGTCCCGATCGGACCCCGGCAGCTCGAGGAACCCCCCGTCGGCGAACCGCGCCTCGAACCGGTAGTGAACCCACCGGCCCGACGGCTGCCCCGCGACGATGGCGGTGTACACCTGGTCGCCCGCGGTCCGGTCCCCCCCCGCGCCGTCGTCCCGCATCGAAAGGGATTCCACCGCGCCGCCGGTCTCAACGCGCAGCGTCACGTTCGTGGGCAACGCCCCGCGCGCCACGACGGCCACCGTGACCGTGGCCGATTGCCCCGCCGCCGGCGAGGCCGGCGCGACGGCCGGGTTCAAGAAACCGCCGAGCGCGGCGATCCCGGCGGACCCGCCCGGGGCGCCCGTGAACCAGTTGGTGGGGGAGTTCCCGAATCCGGCCTCCGTCAACCGCTCCAGCGAGGGGCCCCGCCCGTCCGGCGCCCCCGGCCAGAGATCCGAATCGTCGTAGTCGACCCGGTCGACCAGCACGTAGGGCACGTGCCCCGTCCCCGGGTCCGGCGGATCGGGCTTGTACAGCCGCACGCTCTCCCCCGCGTTGTCCAGGCGTCCCGTCCAGGGGCCGAACACCGCCACGGCCGGCGGAACGCGGGCGAGGGCCCGGAAGGTCTCGAGGTTCGTCGCGCCGGTCACCAGCAGGCGCGCGCCGGCCGCGAGGGACACGTTGGTCGGGAAGTGGAAGTCGACCGCCTTCGACAACCGCCACGTGTTGCCGGCCGCGAGAGGATCGAAGAGCGGCACCGTGTTGGTGGTGACGTTCAGCAGCTCGATGTACTCGTGCCCCGGATCGTCGTCCACCGGGTGGTACATGATCTCGCCGATCACCAGCGGCCCGACGCGCGGCAGGCTGTTGGGCGCGCCGGCGCCGGTCCGGAAGGTCGCGACGTTGGGCGGATCGACGACGCCGAACGTCGGAAGGGCCATGGCGGTCAGGTCGCCCGGCGCGCCGTCGGGGTACCGGCCGAACGACACGCCGTTCTCCGCCGCCTCGAACGAAACCCGGTCGACCTGCCGCGTCAGCGTCCCGCCCGCCGTCGCCGCCGTCAGGTACACGCATTCCCCGAGCGAGGAGCTGAGCGCGAACGGCGTGTCGCCGGGCGCGGGCGACGCCGCGTTGAACTGGTACTCGTACACCACGGCGCGCCCGCCGGCCGCGATCACGCCGTGCGTCAGGCGGTGCTTCGTCCGCACCGCGGGATGGTCGCTGAGGTACCACCCGGTGACGTCGATCGGGTGGCCCGTGACGTTGCGCAGCTCGATCGCGTCCTCGTAGGGCGGATCGGTGTGGGTCAGGACCTCGTTGATGACGATGTCGGCCGCATGGCAGGCGCCGGTGGCGCCGGGCGTCCCGTTGAACTCCGCGCTCGCGCACCAGTTCGTCGCGGCGTCGATCTCACCGTCCGGGGTGCGCAGGACCAGCGAACACCCCTCGCCATCCGGCCAATCCGGCCACGGTCCGCCGGTGCCGTACGTGACGGAACACAGCGTCGCCCCGCCGGCGCTCTTCAGCGTCAGTTTCTCCCCGCCGTTGGACAGGGACCCGGAGTAACTGCCGGCCACGGAGCCCGCGGCCGCAGGGTACCGGTTGGTGAAGGCGGCGCGGTTCCTGACGATCACGCGGGCGCTGCCGGGCGCCAGCACGGAACCGCCGGGGAACGTGAACGTGAGCCCGGCGCTGAAGGACGCGCCGCTCAGGTCCACGGACGTCGGGCCGGCGTTGCGGATCTCGAGAAACTCGTACTCGTCGCCATCCGACGGCGCGTTCGTCGCGTCGACCGGGTGGTACATGATCTCGCTGAACACCACGCCGGCGGCCGGCGCCGGGAGTTCCCAGCCAAGCGCCGCCAGCGAGAGCAGCACCGCTCCGCGTACTCGCGCCCCCATCATCTGGTTCACGGTCATTCGTATAGGCAGCCTTCCGGTTCAGGTTAGCCCAGTCAACAACACGGCGCAAGAAAGGACGTTGAAAAGGCCCGCGGATGGGCGGATCTCCGATTCATAGGACCGGAGATGCGCCCCTCCGGCCATCACCCTATGCATGATCGGCGGTGGCCGCCCATAGTAGTCATCACGCTCCGCGTGATGACCATCCGGATTGCGGAGATGTCCTCACGGTCCTCACGCGGAGCGCGAGAACTACGTTGGCTCCCGCCCCCGGCCGTCACCCCGCGCAGGACCGGAGATGCGACCCCGCGGATCCGCCGACGTCGCGAAACGGGCGTGGCGCCGCCGGGGATGCGGCGCCACGCCCGTTCGCCTTAGCGGCCGTACCAGTCGCGGACGGCCTTGCGGACCTCGTCCTGCGCCGCGCCGACGATCGACTCCGGCGATCCCAGCGCGGGGTTGTTGACGCCGGAGGCCCACGCCCCCCGGACGTCCGAGAAGCCCATGAAGCCGAAGAGCTGCTTCGCCAGGCTCATGGCGTGATCCCAGCCGGCCATCGGCCCCTCGTAGCGGCCGCCGGACGCCATCAGGACCAGGGCCTTCCGCCCGGGCATCAGGCCCTTGAAGCCGTCCGGACCCATGTCCCACGTCTCGCCCTTCAGAATCACCGAGTCGAACCACGCCTTCACCGGGGCCGGAAGCGAGAAGTTGTGCATGGGCGTCGCCAGCACGACGATCTCCGCCCGCTTGAGCTGCGCCGTCAGCCGGTCCATGCCCGCCATCGCCTTCGCCTGGGCGGGCGTCAGGGCCTGCCCGAGGTAATTGCGGGCGACGTAGGCGTCCAGGCTGTCCGGCAGGAACACCGGCGGACGGTCCACCAACAGGTCGAGTTCCTCCGCCGCCACGCCCGCCGCCGAGCGGAACGTCTCGAGCAGCGCGCGTGTGTGCGAACGCCCGCCGCGGGGAAGATAGCTCACGATCAGGGTCTTGGGCTCGCTCATGGCTCGGGGTCTCCGTTGTCTATGTTATGTCTAAATATACGCGATCCGGCCCGGCCGTCAAATGCGCGCTCAGAACGCGAGCGAGTACCGCCCGCCGGGGACGGTCTCGAACGCGCGGCGGCCGGCGCCGGCGTCGCGGACGGGCACGTCCCCGCCCTGCGCGTCCCGCACGGACCCCAGAGGCGAGGGCGCGCGGACGATGACCGCGCCCTTCTGCGTCGTGGCCAGCGTCGCCCCCGCGGGCTTGCCGCCGCGCCAGGCGGCGTCGACGGTCACCCCGCCGCGGGCCCGCAGGCCGCGGACGCTGCCCTGGCTCCACGCCGACGGCAGCGCCGGCAGCAGGTCGATTTCCGCCGCCACGCCCGTCCCGGCGGCGGGCACGAGCGACTGGAGCAGCATCTCGCAGACGCCCGCGCAGATGCCGTAGTTGCCGTCGAGCTGCATGGGCGGGTGGTTGCCGAAGAGGTTCGGAAGCGTGTTGTGCGCAAGCAGGTTCCGGATCATCTCGTGCGCGCGGTCGCCCTCGCGCAGGCGCGCCCAGAGCGCCGAGCGCCACGCCCAGGCCCATTCGCGCCGGCTGTCGCCGGAGGTTCCGCGCGCCTCGAGGGAGACGCGCGCGGCCTTCGCCCACTCCGGCGTGCGCTCGAAGGAGATCCAGCTTCCCGGGAAGACCGCGAAGAGATGCGACGTGTGCCGGTGCTGGTCCTTCGGATCGTCGCGGTCCTCCATCCACTCCTGCAACTGCCCCCAGCGGCCGACCTTCGGGCCGGCGAGCCGGTCGCGCAGCGCCACGATCTTCCCGCGGAACTCCCGGTCCACGCCCAGGTCGTCGGCCATGCGCGCCGTGAACGTGAACAGTTCCCAGACGATCTGCTGGTCGTGCGCGACGCCGTCCTCCGTCGGCCCGTGCTCCGGCGACCAGCCGTTCGGCACCACCACCGTGCCGTCGGGCAGGGTCTTGAGGTGGTCGATCCAGAACTCGCAGACCTCCCTCGCCATCGGGTAGGCCGTGTCGCGCAGGAAGGCCTTGTCGCCGCCGAACGCGAACTGCTCCCAGAAGTGCAGCGCGTACCAGGCGCTCGACGGAAGGTTCCACTTCCAGCCGTGGCCGCCGAAGATGTTGTGCGACGTGCGGGCCGTCCATCCGCGCACCGTCCCGAACTCCGCCCGCGTCGCCACGCGGCTGGGCTCCCGCATCGCCATCACGAGGTCGAAGAACGGAAGCGCGCACTCGGCGAGATTCGCCGGTTCGGCGGGCCAGTAGTTCATCTGGACGTTGATGTTCGAGTGGTAGTCCGACGACCACGCCGGCTTGTTGCTGTCGTTCCAGAGGCCCTGCAGGTTGGCCGGAAGTCCCGGACGTCGCGACGAGGCCATCAGCAGGTAGCGTCCGTACTGGAAGAGAAGCGCCTCGAGCCCCGGATCGACTTCGCCCGCCTTGCAGCGTTCGAGCCTTCGGTCGGTCGGCAGCGCACGGACCTCATCCGGGCTCGCGCCCCACTCCACCGCCACGCGATCCATGAGCGCCCGGTGGTCCGCAACGTGCCGCGCAAGGAGCGCGTCGAACCCGCGCGCCGCGGCCGCATCGAGCTGCGCCGTCACGCGGGGGCCGGGCGCGGCGCCCCGCCAGCCGGCGGCGGCGTCCATCGCGTAGTCCGTGGCCGCCGCAAGCAGCAGCACCGCCCCGTCGCAGCCCGACAGCCGCACCGCGCCGTCCCGGACCTCGACCTTCCCGCCCCGGGCCAGCACGCGCACCCGCGCCTCGTACCTCAGCCCGTTCGGCAGCGCCCCGGCAAACGAAAGGCCGGACCCGTCCGCGGCCGCCGTCTCGTCGTGGGCGCCCTGGAGACGCAGCGTGCCGGTCACCGCGCCGGGCCGGTCCGCCGACCAGCGCAGCACGACGACCTGGTCGGGATGGCTCGCAAAGCTCTCGCGCAGGTGCACAGCCCCGCCGGAGCGGAACGTGACGCGGTGGACGCCGTCCGTCAGCGCCAGCGACCGCCCGTAGCCGTCCGGGGCCGGCTCCGCCGCGGCGGCGCCCGCGGACCCCGCGTCCCCGAGCCGGATCTCGCCGACCTGGAAATGCGAAACGCCGGGCGTGGGCTGGAACGTGAACCGGTAGGCGGAGAAGGCCGTCGCGTTCGTGAACGCATACGAGCGGGTCTCGTGGCGCCGGGCCCGCGGGGCCTCGCCGGCGCGCCGGTCGAGGACCGTCCATTCCACGCCGTCGGCCGATCCCGCCAGCTCCCAGGTGTGCGGATCCCGGAGCGGCGTGTCGTTCGCGCTGGTGAAGGCGTAGCGCGACACGGCCTCGGGGGCGGGGAGCTTGAGCAGCCAGACGACCGGCCGGCCGCGCGGCTCCACGCACCACTTGGTCTTCGGGTCGCCGTCGGACGAGAACCCGACCGCCTCGCTGGGGTGGAAGGGCTCGTGGCCGCTGGGGCACGAGACCCCCGCCGGCGCCGCGGTTCCGGCGTCGAGATCCAGGAATAGGTCGCCGAAGTTCTGGTAGGCGCCCATCGTCTTGTAGTCGCCCGACGGGTTCAGGTCGCCGGTCCACAGGCTGTCCTCGTTGAACTGGACCCGCTCGCGCTCCACGCCGCCGAACACCATCGCGCCCAGGCGGCCGTTGCCGACGGGCAGCGCCTCGCCCGGCCACTTCCGGGCGGGACGGTCGTAGCGGAGCACCAGGTCGGCGGCCGGCGCGGAAACGGCCAGGCACGCGGGGAGTACGAGGCGGACGAGTTCCATGGCTCTCATGTCGCGCATTCTCGGCGGAACCGCGTCCCGGGGGAAGCCCGAATCCGGGGGGATGCGGTGGCCCTGGCCCTCGCCTCCCGGAGTCCCCCTGGGGTGTCCGCTGCCGCCGCCGTCGCCGCCCGCGGCCTCACCGGTCCGGCAGCGCCGCCTTCCAGCCGGCCTTGAGCAGCGCGGCCATCTCGGCCTTCGCCCCGGCATACGCGGGGTCGTCGACGACGTTCACCGTCTCCCACGGGTCCTTCCCGAGGTCGAACAGCGCGGCGGGCATCTCGCCCTTCTTGAACTCCATGTAGCTGAACTTCGGCGTGCGCACGCCGTCGCCGTCCTCCGAATCGCCCTCGCTGATGAACGCCGCCTTCTTCCACGGCCGCGACGGATCGGCGAACAGCGGTGCGAAGCTGACCCCTTCCTGCCCGCCCGGCGCCTTCACGCCGGCCAGCTCGCACAGCGTCGGGATGAAGTCGACGAACTCGACGATGCCCCCCGCCGCCTTCCCGTTGCCCGGGGCGCCGGGGACGCGGATCACCAGCGGCGCGCGGTGCGTGGGGGCGAGCATGGAGTACTTCGACCAGAACCCGTGGTCGCCGAGGTGGAAGCCGTGGTCGCCGAGGAAGACGACGATCGTGGACTTCGCCAGCCCGGTCTCCTCGAGCGCGTCGAGCATCATGCCGACGTGCGTGTCGACCATCGTGCAGCACGCGTAGTAGGCGGCGATCGCCTCGCGAGCCTGCTGCGGCGTCGGCTGCTTCTGCGTGAAGATGTCCGGGTTGCCCCCGGTCGCCCGCTTCATGTAGGGGAAGTTCTTCAGCGACGATACCGGGGCGGCCGGATCGGGGATCTTCGCCGGGTCGTACAGGTCGAGGAACTTCTTCGGCGCGGTCAGCGGGGTGTGCGGCTTCGACTGCGCGACGGAGAGGAAGAACCGCCGGCCGTTCTTCGCGTAGTCCTTGATCAGCGCGACGGCCGTGCAGGCCATCCGGTAGTCGCCATGGTCCTCGTGCGCCATGCCCGTGTCGCCGTAGCGATCGGAGTGGCGCCGCTTCCACTCGCGGTACTCGCGGCTCCTCTCATCCTTCGGGGCGGGATCGGGCTTCGGGTTCCGGGCCGGCGGGAACGTGAGGATCGGGTCCGGCCCCGTCCATCCCTGCGGCCGCTGGTAGTGCTCCAGCCGGTCGAAGGCCGCGTATTGCTTCTCGGCGTATTCGATCTTGTGGAACAGCTTCCCGATGTCGGAGAGGTGGAAGCCGCCGCCCTTCAGGATCTCCGGCAGCGTCAGCACGCCGGCCGGCAGGTGGTCGTCCATCACGTGCTGGTTCGACGTGATCCCGGTGGTCCGCGGGCGCAGGCCCGACAGGAACGAACTGCGGGAGGGATTGCACGCGATCCCCTGGACGTAGGCCGCGTCGAACCGGACCGCGCCCGCGCAGAACCGGTCGAGGTTCGGCGTCCTGCAGATCGTGTTTCCGTAGCAGCCGAGCGCCGACGCGTTGCAGTCCTCGATGTCGATCAGGAGGATGTTCATCCGGCTCGTGTCCGGAAGGCCGGCGGCCCCAGGTGCGCGGACGGCGGCACAAAGAAGGACGGCGGCACACAGCACGAACGCGATTCGCTTCATGACGGCTCTCCCGGGGCGGCAGTCTCCCGCGCCGCGGGGGTCCGGTCAAGACGCGCCGCGTCGGGCATTCCGGCGCATCTCCGGTCCTGCGAAGGGTGACGGCCGGGGGCGGGCGCAAAGTAGTCCTCACGCTCCGCGTGAGGACATCTCCGCAATCCGGATGGTCATCACGCGGACCGTGATGACTACCCTGCGGGGCCACCGCCGATCCTGCGCAGCGTGACGGCCAGGGGGAGGCGGGCGCAAAGTAGTCCTCACGCTCCGCGTGAGGACATCTCCGCAATCCGGATGGTCATCACGCGGAGCGTGATGACTACTATGGGGGCCGCTGCCGATCCTGCGCGAGATGACGGCCGGGGGCGGGCGCAAAGTAGTCCTCACGCTCCGCGTGAGGACATCTCCGCAATCCGGATGGTCATCGCGCGGAGCGTGATGACTACCCTGCGGGGCCACCGCGGATCCTGCGCGGGGTGATGGCCGGAGGGGCGCATCTCCGGTCCCGTGCAGCGATGACGAAGGCGCCCGCAGGATCGGGCCCGTGAATCGGAGATGCGCGCCGGGGCATTCCGGCGCCGGTTGACGGACGGGCGCGGGGCGTGCGAAGTGTTGTGGCCATGAAGCTGACCCTGGCCGTGGCGGGGATCCTGGCCGTAGCGGGCGGATCCCGGGCGCTGACGCTGGAATCCGGCCCGGCCCGCATGACGCTGGACCCCGACACCGGGGCGATCGTCTCCGTCGCGGAGGCGGACAGGGACGGCGCGATCCTCCGGGGCGGCGAGGACGGGGCGTGGTCGCTTGCGTTCCGCGACGGATCCACGCTGGCGGCCTCGTCCTTCCACGCGACGAACGCCTCCCGGCGTGTCGCGGTGCGGCCGGGCGCGGACGGCCGCTCGGCCGACCTCGCCTTCGAGTCCGCTGAAGCCCGCGTGACCGTCTTCGTGCGGCCCTCCGATTCCGGATTCGACCTCACCGCCGCCGTCGCGCCGGGTACCGGCACGGTCCTGGAACTCGCGCTGCCCGGACGCCTGCGGTTCGCGCCGGCGGACGTGAAGCGCTTCGTCGCGCCGTTGGATCCGCACAAGGGCGTCGGCGTCGCCTTCAACGGCGGATTCTTCGCCCGCCAGCCGGCGGACCGCCCCGCCGCTTGGGCACCCGAGCCGTCGCCGGGCCGCGGCATCACGATGATCCTGCCTTCGGGCCCGCGGATGCTGCCCCTCGACGCGCCGCCGGTCGCGTTGCGCGCGACACCGGAGGGCGTCCGCATCCTCGGCACGAACCTCGCCGCGCGCTTCGGACGCGCGCGGGCCGAGGTCCACCGCCCGCCGCCCCCGGGCCAGGCCCCGGCCGTGCTGGTGGACTCCGACGCCGGGCCCCTCCTCTGCGCCCACCCGGTCGGCGACGGGTTCCTGTGGCGGCTGACCGGCCGGCTGGAGGAGCGCGACGCGGGGCTCGTCCGCGACGCCGTCACGCGGATCCTCCGCGATGCCTCCGCGTCAACGCCCGGCCGCCGCCGCATCGCGCTGGTCTCGGTCCGTAACGGCCCGGAGGCCGGCGCCTTCACGAGCCTTTCCGTCGCGCAGTGGCGCGAAACGCTCGAGCGCGCCGCGCGGGAGATGAACTGCGGGTTCGCCGAGCTGCCGACCGCCCAGGCCATCACCGATGCGGTGCGCGGCCAGGGCGACCTCGCGATCGTCAATCCGTACGGCGAGTGGCTCCCGGTCGCCGCGGACGACACGCTGACGAACGCCGTCGCGGCCGTCGCCCGGCACGTCCGCGCGGGCGGCCGCTGGTTCGAAACGGGCGGCTATCCCTTTCACGCCGCGCTCCGGCCCTCCGAGTTCCTCCGGTGCGAGAGCACGTACCCGCCGGTGTTCGCGGACTTCGTCCACCTGGAATCCGCCGCGGGCCGCGCCGCCGTTCACCGGGTGCAGCCGCGGACCTGGGCGCCGTGGGCCGGCGCGGGGAATCCCGCCGCGATCCTGATCCCCGGCCGGCTGGGTTTCGGAGGCGACGGGGGCGGCGGCCGGCTCGACCGCTCGTTCGCGGCCTTCGTTCCGCCCGGCGTTGCCTGGACCAGCCCGGTCGTCCGCATCGCGGTCGGCGGCTCCGCCGAGGCGGGCCTGGCCGCGTACGCCGCCGCCAACGGCATCGACCGCCCGCTGCGCGCGAAGATGAAGCCGGACGTCCTCGACCGCCTCCGCCGCGCGGTGCTGCTCAAGATCCACGGCGGCGCCCGCGACATCGCCGCGGCTCTCCCCCGCCTGCCGTCGCCGGCGATCCTGCACAGCTCGGGCTACCTGAAGGGCGGGTTCGACAAGGAGTACCCCGACCACCTGCCGCCCAACGCCGGGTTCGGAACGCAGGAGGAGATGCGCGAACTGCACGCGAAGGCGCGGGCCGCCGGCCACCTCGTGATGCCCTACACGAACCCGACCTGGTGGTGCGACCATCCGCGCGGGCCGACCTTCCTCGCGGCCGGGGAGGCGCCGCTCTCCGTCGGGCCCGACGGGAAGCCGTACCGCGAGCGTTACTCGGACAACGACGGCTGGACCACCTGCTTCTGGCACCCGGCGGTGCGCTCGGCCAACCGCGAACTGCGGCGGCAGTTCCTGGAGGACGTGCCGGTGGACATCCTCTTCCAGGACCAGGTCGGCGCGCGGCCGTGGCGCTGGGACTTCAACCCCGCCGCCCCGCGGCCGCACGCGTACGCGGAGGGGCTGCTGTCGCAGGCCGACGAGGACGCCGCGCTCGCGCCGCTGGGCACCGAGGACGGCTGGGACCGCGCCGCGCAGGTCGAGTCGATGCTCTGCGGCTTCACCTTCACGCTCGTTCCCGGCCGCCGCCCGGCGTGGGCGCAGCCGTTCCGCATCACCTACCCGCCCGACACGTGGGAGCTCTGGCCGCTGGCGCAGCGCCTCGCCCACGACAAGTGCGCGTTCTACCACCACGACCTCGGCAAGTTCGTCGTGACGCCCTCCGACATGGCGTGGACGCTCGGCCTCGGCTTCAACATGAGCTACTCGATGGCCGCGGGCGCCGCCTCCGACGCGCAGGTCATGGGCTGGCTCGCGTGGCTCGACCGGATCCAGAAGTCCGTCTGCGCCCGCTACACCGGCGAGCCCGTCGCCGCCTTCACCCACACCCGGGCGGGGGCGAACGCCGAACATCGAACGCTGAACATCGAACACCGAAGTGCGGACTCAACAGCCAACAGCCAACAACCACCAACCAACACCCAATCCTCGTCGACCCTCGCCCCTCGTCCCCCGCCCCTTCCCGACGATGGCCTGATCCGGGCGCAGTACGGGTCCGTGAAGATCGTCGCGAACCTCGGCCCGGATCCGCGCGAGGTCGACGGCCGCACCCTGCCCGGCTTCGGCTTCCGCGCGGCGGCGCCGGGGATGACGGCCGGCGTCCTGCAGCCGCCGCCGGGCGCGGCGGCGACGAACCCCGCGGCCTTCGTGGTGGAGGTGTCGTCCGGCCGCGCCGATGCGTGGTTCTTCGGATCTCCCGGCGCGGACGCCGCCGCCGACCTGCCCGCCGGCTTCGTTCCCGCCGCCGTCATCTTCGACGGCCGCGAGCCTGTTCCTGCGAGTCCCGGAGACGGCACCCTCCGTCTCACGCTCCCCCCCGCCCCCGGCGCCACGCCGCGCCTCTGGCACGCCACGCTCGTCCCCGCACCGGGATGATCCCGCCGCTCCCGCCGCGCCCCGCGGCCGCGAACTCGGGGTCGCGATCGTGCGTTCGTTGCAGCGGTCGTGCCCGTGGAGGCACGGCAGGGAAGCCCGGGCCGCGCCGGCGGGCGTGCGCGCCGGTCAGCCCCCGTTCCGCGGGAAGCGGCGGCGGTCGTCCTGGATCTCGACGGGGCGGGGAACGAAGGACAGGTGGCGGGCGTCGACGACCCCGCGCAGCGCCGCGACGAGCGCGTGCGACGGCGCGACGGACCATTCCGGGTCGGCCTCGACGGTGAAGTGCCGCAGCGACCACGCCGACGCCTCGATCTGGAAGAGGATCGGGCAGCGGCCCCGGTGGGCGCGGAAGACCCCCTGCAGGGCTTCCATGAGGCTCGCGTTCTCCATGTCGGCCTGGCGCAGCGCGATGACGAGACGCCGGACGCCGCCGGGCAGGACCGCGTCGACCTCCTGCACCTCGTTCGCGGCGATCGAGGCGCCCTGTCCGCGACCGCTCTGGGCGGATCCGCGGACGACGAGCACGCGGCCCTCCTTCAGCACGCCGGCGTACTTGTCGAGCGTGTCGGGATAGAGCACGACCTCGGCCTTGCCGGTGTCGCCGTCCTCCATCGCCAGGATCGCCATCTTGCGGCCGGCGGTGCGGCCCTTCTTGACGATGCGTTCGCGGATCTGCGCGACGGCGCCGCACAGCTGAACCGGCGTGCGGTCGGGCAGGGCGTCGAGCGCGCCGAGGTTCAGCGTCCGCGGCCAGCGCAGGCTGCGCGCCTCGACGGCGTAGTCGTCGACCGGATGCCCCGTGAGGCAGAACCCGAGCGTCTCGCGCTCGGCGGCCAGCACCATCTCCTGGTTCCACGGCGAAACGTCCGGCAGGCGCGGCGGGGGCGCGACCGCCCCGGTCTCCGCCCCGAAGAGCGACATCTGCCCGGCGGCGCGGTCGCGCGCGTCGGCCGCGGCGGCCGCCATCGCCTCGTCGAGCGCGGCGAGAAGCTGCGCGCGGTGGCCGCCGCCGCAGCGGTCGAAGGCGCCGCTGCGGATCAGGGCCTCGAGGGTCGAGCGGTTGACGGCCTTGCGGTCGACGGTGCGGCAGAATCCGTGGAGGTCCTGGAACGCGCCCCCCGCCGTGCGCGCGGCGAGGATGGACTGGACCGCGCCCTCGCCGACGCCCTTGACGGCGCTCAGGCCGAAGCGGACGAACTCGCCGTCGACGCTGAACTGGGTCTCGCTGACATTGATGTCCGGCGGCAGCACGCGGACGCTGTCGCGCTTGGCGGCGCCCATGTACTGGCCCATCTTCTCGAGGTCGCTGCTTTCGAACGTCAGCGTCGCGGCCCAGAACTCGGCCGGGTGGTGGCGCTTGAACCACGCGGTCTGGTACGCGACGATCGCGTAGCCCGTCGAGTGCGCCTTGTTGAAGCCGTAGCCGGCGAACTTGAGGATCAGCTCGAAGAGCCGCTCGGCCTCGGCGGCATCGATTCCGTTCTTCCCGGCGCCCTCGATGAACGCGGGCTTCTCGGCGTTGATGACGTCCTTCTTCTTCTTCGAGATCGCCTTGATCAGCGTCAGCGCGCGGCTGAGCGGCAGGCCGCCGAGCAGGTTGAGCACCTGCATGACCTGCTCCTGGTAGACCATGATGCCCATGGTCTCGGCGAGGATGCCGTCGACGAGCGGGTGGACCTTCTCGATCGTCTCCTTCCCCGCCTTGCGCTTGCAGTAGCTCGGGATGAGTTCCATCGGGCCGGGCCGGTACATCGCGTTCGCGGCGATGAGGTCCTCGATCCGGTTGGGCTGCATGTCGCGCAGAATGCCCTTCATGCCCTCGGATTCGAACTGGAACACGGCGTCGGTCTCGCCGGCGCGGAAGATCGCGTAGACGGTGTCGTCCTTCAGATCGAGCGCGTCGGGGTCGATGTCCTTCCCGGTCTTGCGGCGCACGAGTTCGCGCGCGCGCTGGATCACGCTCAGCGTCTTGAGGCCGAGGAGGTCCATCTTCATCAGGCCGACCTTCTCGCAGGTCGGGCCGTCCCACTGCGTGATGACGTCGGGCTTGTCGGCCTGGCGGCAGAGGGGGATGAGGCCCTCGAGGGGCTCGTCGCAGACGACGACGCCGGCGGCGTGGACGCCCGCGTGGCGCGCGAGGCCCTCGAGGCTGCGGGCGAGGTCGACGAGCCGGCGCGTCTCGGGGTTCGTCTCGTACTCGGCCTTCAGCTCGGCGGAGACGAGGCTCGAGTCGTCGTCCTTGATCCCCAGCGCCCGCTCGAGCGTCGCCTTCGGCCCTTCCGGGATCATCTTCGCGACGCGGTCGACCTGGTCGAGCGGCCAGTTCAGCACGCGGCCGACGTCGCGGATCGCGGCGCGCGGCTTGAGGGTTCCGTAGGTGATGATCTGGGCGACGTGGCCGTACCTCTCGCGGACGTACTGGATGACCTTCTCCCGGCCGACCTGGCAGATGTCGATGTCGACGTCGGGATCCTCCTTGCGCTGCGGGTCGGTGAACCGCTCGAAGAGCAGCCCGTAGCGCACGGGGTCGACGTTCGCGATGCCGAGCGAGTAGCCCAGCAGCGTCGCGACGCCGCTGCCGCGGGGCGAGGCCGGGATCTCGTTCTGGCGCGCGAACTGGACGAAATCGTTCACGATCAGGAAATACGAGCTGTAGCCCTTGTCCTCGATGACCTTGAGCTCCCACTCGAGGCGCTTGCGGTACTCGGGCGGCGGCTCGACCTCGCCGAAGCGGCGGGCGAGGCCCTCCCACGCGAGGCGGCGCAGGTGCGACTCGGGCGTGGTGTCGGCGGGGGTGCGGAAGCCGGGCAGGTGCTTCTTCGAGAAGTCGAGGTTGAGGTTGCACATCTCGGCGATGCGCGTGGTGTTGGCGAGGGCCTCGGGCCACATGCCGAGGGTCTTGCCCATCTCGGCCGGGCTCTTGAGGTAGAGCTCCTCGGAGTAGTGCAGCGCGTTCGGATCGTCCAGCCGCTTCCCCGTCGAGATGCAGGTCAGCACGTTGTGCGCGGGCTTGTCGGCGCGGCGGAGGAAATGGACGTCGTTCGTCGCGACCAGTCCGAGGCCGAATTCCCTGGCCAGCTCGATCAGCAGCGGGTTGACGCGGTCCTGGTCGGCCTCGCCCTGGTTCTGGATCTCGATGAAGAAGCGGTCGGGCCCGAAGATGTCGCGGTACTCGCCGGCGATGCGGCGGGCCTCGTCGGCGCGCTCGCGGATGAACGCCTCGGGGATCTCGCCGCCGAGGCAGGCGGACGTGCAGACGAGGCCCTCGTGGAACTGCGAGAGCAGCTCGCGGTCGAGGCGCGGGCGGTAGTAGAAGCCCTCGAGGAACGCGCGGGAGCTGAGCTTGATCAGGTTGCGCCAGCCGGTCTCGTTCATCGCCAGCAGCAGCAGGTGGCTCGCGGCGTCGCCGATGCTCCGGCTCGTCTTCTCCGTCCGGTGCCCGGGCGCGATGTAGGCCTCCATGCCGAGGATCGGCTTGATGCCCGCCTCTTTCGCGGTCCGGTAGAACTCGATCGCGCCGTAGAGATTCCCGTGGTCGGTCAGCGCGAGCGCCTTCATGCCGTGCGCGGCGGCCTGCTTCACGAGACCCTGGATGCGGTTCCCGCCGTCGAGCAGCGAGAAATGCGAATGCACGTGCAGATGGACGAAGTCCGACATGGCCTCTCCGAAATCCCGCGCCCGCATCCCGCGGGCGACGCTCGGAGCATAGCACACCGGCCCCGGCGTCGCGGCCGCATGATTCGGGGGAAACCCCCGCAGGACGGGGGACCGCCCGGTCGCGCAAGTCCTTCGCGCCGAACCGCGGAGAGGCGGCGCGCGGCCGGATCAAGCGGAAACGATGACCGAAGACGGCCCGGCTCCGTCTCCGCGCCGCCGCCGGCCGGGTTTCACGGCCCGAGAGCCGTCTTCCAGGCCTCGATTGAGCGCTTGAGGTTGTCGCGCTTGTCGCCGCCGACGCCGTAGAGCTGCAGGCAGAACGGCCCGGGGAAGCCCCGCCGCTGGAAGTTGCGCACGAGGGCGGCCCAGTCGTAGGTGCCCTTGTCCAGCGTCTGGATCAGCGCCCCCCAGCTCATGTCCGTCCCGGGCGTCGCACCGTTGACGGTCACGCAGTTCACGAGGGCGATGGACTCGTCCAGCCTGGCGTCGAGGTTGCCCCCCCCGGCGCGAAGCCAGTGGCAGAGGTTGAACGTCACGCCGAAGTTGGGTTTCGCCACCTTCTTGGCGACGCGGATGGCATCCTCGAACCGCTCGGTCCAGTCGCCGTGGTGCGGGTAGATCGACACCGTCAGGCCGGAGGCCGCGGCGCGCTCGGCGATCTGGCGGAGGAACATCACCGCGACCGGGTCGCCCTCCTCGGACGATTTCGGATAGTCCTTGCTGGTGATGTGGAGCCACACGATCGTGTCGTGGCCCTTGAGCGAGGCCAGGGTGGCATCGAAGCGGGCGTCGGTGACGAGGCTGGTCGCGGAGAGCACGGCGCCGCAGTAGATGGACGTCATCCGGAGCCCGCGGATCTCGCAATCGTTGGCGGTGTCCTTCGTGACGACGGGGTCGCCGAGCGTCCAGGCGATCCCGGAGTAGCCGAGCTCGCGGACGACGTCGAGCCGCTGTGTCGTGACCAGGTTCGGGATCCCGAAGCCGGTGTCCATCGCCGTCAACCCCGGCGCCGCCGCCGCGGTCGAGGCGGCCGCGATCGCCGCCATGCATCCCGCCATCCAACGCTGTCTCATCGTTCCATCCTCTCCGTGCTTTCCGGGCCCGGCCGACCGGCGCCCGGGGCCTATTTCCGCCCGGGATCCGCCGCGCCCGGCAGGTGGATGCCGTGGCCGATCGGCATTTCCGCCTTGCCGTCGTGGCTCTGCCAGACGATCCGCTTCGTCCGCGGGTCCAGGACAAAGAACGGCACCGCGCCGCCCGCATTGCAGACGAAGACCGTCCCGTCGTCCAGGGCTTGGACGCCCGCGAACCACCGGATTCCAAGGGTTGGAAACTCGGCCGCGTCGAGCGACCACGCCGGGCGCGCGCCGCGATCGAAGCCGATCATGCCCTGCTTCCCGCAGACCAGGGTCCCGCCGTCGGCCAGCCGGACCGCCGAGTAGACCGGAAACGGGGCGGGGAACTCGCGCACGAGGGCGCCGTCGGCCGCGTACTCGCGCGCCGCCTTCGCGCTCTCCTCGGCGACCAGGAACCCGCCGCCCTCCAGCGCCCGCGCGTTGCGCATGCACGAATGGCCCGGGGCGTCCCCCACGCGGATCTCCCGCACGACCGCCCCGGCTGGCGAGACGACCAGCAGCTTCCCCTGGCTCGCGGCGCCGACGAGCGTCGAGCCGTCCGCCATCCGCTGGCAGCTGAAGACCTGGCCCGTGGTCGCGAACTGGAAGACCGTGCGGCCGTCCGGGGCCACCTCGCGCACACCGGACGGGTTGCCGTTGCTCCGGGCGTTGTAGTCCTCGTTGTACGGGAACAGGACGTTCCCGTTCGGCAGCATCCAGACGTCGCGGGCCATCGGCGCCGGACATTCCCACGCGACGCGCCCGTCCGCGCCGAACCGCAGGATCTTCCCGCACCCCTCGGCCGCGAAGACGAAGCCCTGCGGGGGCGCATGCTGAAGCGCGGGACCCTCCGCGCCTCGCGCCGCCCACGCCGCCAGAACCATCAACGCCAGCCCGCGCTTCATGACCGCGGACTCTAGCGCCCCGCCCGGACCCCGTCCATCCCGCCGCTTCGCGATCCTGCGTTCCGTTCGACGATCGCTACAAGGAATGCCGGGGGGGAGTGCGGGGCGCGCCGGGAGGCCCTTGCGCCGGGGGCGGGGGCGGCCTACGATCCCGGCCCGGCGCGATCGACGCGCGCCGGAGGAGACGACGATGAAGACGTGGATGGCGGTGCTCGGGGCGACGGCGGTCGGCATGGCGGCGTGGGCGGCGGGGCATCCGGACTCGTCGGCGTGGAAGCCGCTCTTCGCGGCGGACCTCTCCGACGCCGAGTTCCCCGCGGGCGTCTGGTCGGTCAAGGACGGCGAGATGACCGCGACCGAGGACCAGTGCATCTGGACGAAGGCCTCCTTCGAGAACTTCACGCTCGACCTCGAGTTCAAGACCGGCGAGGCGGCGAACAGCGGCGTCGTCATCTACTGCACCGATGTGAAGAACTGGATCCCCAACTCGGTCGAGGTGCAGATCCTCGACGACTTCTCGCCGAAGTGGAAGGACGCCGCCCCGACGTGGCGCTGCGGCGGCATCTTCGGCCACCTCGCCCCGTCGAAATCCGCCGTGAAGAAGCCCGGCGAGTGGAACCGCATGACCATCACCGCCCGGGGGCCGATGATCACCACCGTCCTCAACGGCGAGACCGTCTCCGTGATGGACATGCGCAAGTGGACCTCGGCCAAGACCAACCCCGACGGCTCCGAGATCCCGCCGTGGCTCAGCCGTCCGTTCGCCGAGCTCGCCACGAAGGGGCGCATCGGCCTCCAGGGCAAGCACGGCGGCGCGCTGATCACGTTCCGGAACGTGAAGATCCGATCGGAACCGTAGGGCGGATCCCCGGGCCGGGAGGACCGCCCCGGCCGGACGCCCAAGCCGGCGCGTCGGGCGCATCTCCGATTCGTGGACCCGATCGTGCGGGCGCCTTCGTCATCGCTGCACAGGACCGGAGATGCGCCCCTCCGGCCGTCACCCCGCGCAGGATCGGCGGTGGCTCCGCAGGGTAGTCATCACGCTCCGCGTGATGACCATCCGGATTACGGAGATGTCCTCACGCGGAGCGTGAGGACTACTTTGCGCCCGCCTCCCCCTGGCCGTCACGCTGAGCAGGACCGGCAGCGGCCCTGCATAGTAGTCAAAA
>VGWF01000048.1 GCA_016873715.1 Lentisphaerota bacterium
GCGTTACAAGGTCAAGCCGCCCGGCGGCGCGTGGAGCGCGGAACGCACGTTCTACGACGCCGGCATCAAGAACTCCTACCCCACGCTCGTCGAGGTGGCTCCGGGCGAGTTCCGCTGCGTCTGCGACAGCGGCACCGCCGACACCGCGCGCACGCACATCCACTTTGGTAAACTCTCGCTCAAACCATGAACCCTTCTGAACTCGCGAAACAACTCCGCGCCGGACAGACCGTCTTCGGCACCTTGATCGTCTCGCCCTCGCCGCGCTGGCCGGACGTGGTGCGCGGATGCGGGCTGGACTTCGTCTTCATCGACACCGAGCACATCGCGCTCGACCGCGCCGAGTTGAGCTGGATGTGCCAGACGTATGCCGCGCTCGGACTTCCGCCGCTGGTGCGCATTCCCGCGCCCGATCCGTTCGCCGCCACGATGGCGCTCGACGGCGGCGCGGCGGGCGTGGTCGCGCCCTACGTCGAAAGCGCCGACCAGGTGCAAGCCATGCGCGGAGCGGTGAAACTGCGTCCCATCAAAGGCCGACGCCTCCAGCGACTGCTGGACGGTGAAGCGCCCGGTGGCGAACTCGGCCCCTACATGGCCGCCGGCGCGGAGAATCGCCTGCTCATCATCAACATCGAAAGCACGCCCGCCATCGACGCCCTCGATTCCATCCTCGCCGTGCCCGGACTCGACGCCGTGCTCATCGGGCCGCATGACCTCTCCTGCAGCCTCGGCGCGCCGGAGAACTATGATCACCCGGACTTCCTCAACGCCTGCGAGACCATCTTCCGCAAGGCCCGCGCCGCCGGCATCGGCGCCGGCATTCACTTCTGGGGCGAGGTCGAGCAGCAGGCCCGCTTTCTGCGGCTCGGCGCGAACCTGCTCATCCACAGCGCGGACATCAGCCTGTTTCAGAAGCACCTTAAGCGGGAGTTGGACGCGATCCGGAGGACGGTCGGTGGTGAGTTGAAGGCAACCCCATCCGCCGCGTCGAAACCGCTCATCACCATTTGAATCATGAAGCCATCACCTCTCCAACTCCTCACCGCCCTGCTGCTCGCGCCGCCGGCCCCGCTGCACGCCGCCGAACCTGCGCCGTCCATCCACGAGACCTTCGACGCACCGTTCGACGCCACGCGCTTCCTCACGCCCATTCCGAACAAGAACACCGAGGTGCGCGACGGCGTCTTGTGGACGCGCGGCTCGAGCGGCGGCAAATACCCGCCGATGGTTTATCTCCCGGTGCAGGGCAGGGACCTCACGATCTCGTTCCGCTACCGCCACCTCGCCGCGGGCGGCTGGCTGTGGTTCTTCGTGGATGGCGATGACGGCTTCGGCAGCGAGGATCACATGCTGCGCGTGAAGCTGCTGCGTGACGGCGTGCAGTTGCAGGTCGATGCCCACTCGAAAGACGCCAATCATCCGATGCGGCAAAACACCGGCCGCCCGGCGGATCCGAAAAGCGGCGCTTACCGGCTGAACGAAATCCTGCCACTCGAAAAGGTCGATTTGACCGCCAACCTCTGGCGTGAGGTGAAACTCGTCTTCCGCGGCGACGAGGTCATCATCAAGCTGGATGGCACGACGTGGTCCAAGACGCTCAAACGAGCCAATTTCAACGCCGCCAAGCGCAAACTCCTCTGGATGCAGAACGGCGGCAACCAAGGGATCGAACTCGATGAGATCCGTGTCACGTCCAACATCACCCAGTAATGAAGATTGGACGATGAAGCCCGCCCTCGCCCTCCTCGCCGCCCTTCTGGTCGCGCCGCTGGCCGCGCTGCACGCCGCCGATGCGCCCAGGCCCGCGGCCAAACCCAACATCATCTACATCCTGGCGGATGATTTCGGTCTGCCGGACATCGGGTGTTATGGCTCGGCTTACAAGACGCCGCATCTCGACAAGCTGGCGGCGGGTGGGACGCGCTTTGAGTTTTGTTTCGCTGCGCCGCTGTGCGCTCCGTCGCGGGCGATGGGTATGTTCGGGCGTTATGGCTTCCGCACAGGGGTGACCGACAACGGTCTCGGCGCGGCCGCCACGCCGCAGGGCGAGGTTTGCATCGCCAAGGTGCTCAAGCAGGCCGGTTACGCCACCGCTGTGGCCGGGAAGTGGTCGGACCTGGAATACCTCGTCACCCGGGAAGACGCCGCGAAGTGGGGCTTCGACGAGTTCATGATCTGGGGCGAGCACTGGGAGGAGGAAGATGGCAAGCAGACCGGACGCGCCCGCTACTGGGGCCCGGACTACAACCACAACGGCAAGATCCTCAGCGGCGACACGACCAAGTTCGGCCCCGACCTGCTGCACGGCTTCGTCGTGGACTTCATCCGCCAGCGCCGGGACCAGCCGTTCTTCGTCTATTACCCCACGCCGATGATTCACTACAAGCTGCAGCGCACGCCCGACAGCACGGGCGGGAAGCCGGACCTGCACGCGGACAACATCGCCTATCTCGACAAGCTCGTCGGCAAGCTCGTGGCCGAACTCGACAGCCTGAAGCTGCGGGAAAAGACGCTCATCGTCTTCGTCGGCGACAATGGCTCCACCAAAGGCGCGCACACCGTCCATGGCCGCCCGGTTCATGGCGAGAAAGGCGAACTCAACGAAGGGGGCTGCCGCGTGCCGCTCATCTTCAACTGGCCCGGCACCACGCCGGTCGGCCGGGTCTCGAAGGATCTCGTGAGCCTCACCGACTTCTTCCCGACTTTCACCGCGCTCGCCGGCGGCACCCTGCCCACCGGCGTCACGCTCGACGGCCACAGCCTCGCCCCGCAAGCCCTGGGCCAGCCCGGCCAGCCGCGCGAGTGGGTCTATGTGCAGTTGCGAAGCGACCGCTACGTTCGCGATGCCCGCTGGAAGCTCACGCACACGGGCGACTTCTTCGACATGAAGGAAGCCCCCTGGCAGGAGATCCCCGTCGCCGCCAACACCACCGATGCAGAAGCCCGATCCGCCCGCACCCGCCTGAAGACTGCCCTCGATGACCTGATCGCCCAGGACCCGAACAAGGATGCCGCCGCCAATCCGGCTCCAGTGGCACCTGAACCACCCGCCAAGGAGAAGAGGAAGCAAAAGGACCAGTGAAGACCTCGCTGCAACTCCTCACCGCCCTTGTCCTGACGCCGCTGGCCGCGCTGCACGCCGCCGATGCGCCGCCCGACAAGCCCAACGTGCTGCTCATCCTTGCGGACGATCTTGGCGTGGAGTGTCTTTCGAGCTACGGTGGAACCTCGCATCCGACGCCGAGCCTCGACCGTCTTGCGAAGGAAGGGATGCGATTCACGCATTGTTTCGCGAATCCGTTGTGCTCGCCCTCGCGCGGGCAGCTCCTGACCGGGCGCTATCCGTTTCTGAACGGGCTGAAGGTCGTCCTCGCCAACAAGAGCCAGGAGGACATCTACCTTCGTCCCGACCAGCCGAGTTTCGCGCGCCAGCTCAAGCAGCATGGCTACGCCACGCAGATCGTCGGCAAGTGGCATCTGTCGCTGGAGCACAAACACAACACCATACGTGACTTCGGATTCGACCACTACCAGACGTGGACCATCTTCGACGACCAAGGCCGGAAGACCACGCGCTACTGGAGTCCTTATCAAATGCGGGACGGGCGGATCATCGCCGCCGAGGTCAACGACCGCTACGGACCCGACGTTGACCTGGAATTCCATCTCGATTTCATCCGGGCCTGTGCGAAGGGCAGAACACCGTTCCTGGCCTTCTACTCGACCTACCTGCCGCACTACCCGTGGGAACCCACACCTCACAGCAAGGAGAAGTCCTACCGCGCGCCCAACGCAGCCCACAAGGGTGACGCGAAGTACTTCCCGGAGATGGTCGCCTATCTCGACCGGCAAATCGGTTCGATGCTCCAGTTGCTCGACGAACTCGGCATCGCCAGCCATACGATCGTCCTCTTTCTCGCCGACAACGGCACCGACAGCGGGCTCCAGAACATGTGGGGCGACGGCAAAGCGATCGCGGGTGGAAAAGGCACGATGACCGATCGCGGCACCCGCGTTCCGCTGCTCGTGCGCTGGCCGGGGCGGATCCAAGCCGGCAGAACCTGCGACGATCTCGTCGACCTTTCGGACTTCCTTCCGACCCTCTGCGAACTCACTGGAGCCAAGTTGCCCGACGCAAGAATCCATGGCCAGTCCTTCGCGCCACAGCTGCTCGGGAAACCCGGCCAGCCCCGCGAGTGGGTTCACATTCAGAACGCGAACGACCGGCAGGTCCGCAACCGCGACTACATGCTGAACAACAAGGGCCAACTGCGCCGCGTCGTCCAACTGTGGGAGGCCCCGGCCCAGCCCGATGCGAACCGAGAACCGGAAAAGGAAGCTGCCGCCCGCACGAAGTTGCAGGCCGTCTTCGACGAGTTGGATCGATGAGTCGCAGCCCTAGAAGAGCCGCGGAGTGCGTTTTCCATGGCTTGGAAGCCCCCGCAGCTGGAGTCTCCAGCGATTGGAAGACCAGGAGGCACTGGGTTCCGATAGCTGGAAAGGGTCACTATGAATGAAGCAACCATGAAGGCCCCCCTCCCCCTGCTCACCGCCCTGCTGCTCGCGCCGCTGGCCGCGCTGCATGCCGCGGAGAGCAGGATTGACCGACAGGCGCTGGTGACGCGGCACAGTGTTGAGTTGGAACAGATTGCCCCGAAGTCGGGGTTGCAGATCGGGAACGGAGACTTCGCGTTTACCGCCGATGTGACCGGGTTGCAGACGTTCTACGGGTACACCTTGTCGAACTGGGGCTGGCACGAAGAATCGTTGCCGCCCGGCATGAAACCGGAGGACCGGAAGCGGACTGAATTCGTGACGCACGGAAGGAGCCGAAACTACCTGGCTCCGCACCAGCAACCCGAGCTGGCGCGCTGGCTCAATGACAATCCGCATCGAGCGAGCCTGGGACGGTTGAGCTTCGTGACCGGACCGGACAGCCGACCGCTGAACCCATCGGATCTGCAGCACATCCGGCAGCGGCTGGAATTGTGGAGCGGGCTGCTGGTCAGCGAATTCGAGTTGCACGGCAAGCCGGTGCGGGTGGAAACCGTCTGTCATGCGGCACGGGACGTCGTGGCCGTGAAGGTCGTTTCCCCCCTGTTGACGTCTGGCGAATTGGGCGTGCTGATGGATTTTCCGTATCCGGTCCCGAAAGGCAACGATTGGGAAAAGCCGGACGCCCATCAAACAGACCTGGCGCGCAGCGCTGACCGTCGCGCTGAACTGGTGCGCAAAGCCGATGCGCTGACCTATCGTGTGGCACTGGCCTGGTCGGAGGGTGCGGCGGGGCGCAAAGAAGCGGAATCGAAGCGTCATGCGTACCGCGTTTCCGTTGAAGGACGGGACACGCTGGCGTTGATCTGCGCCTATTCCGCCAAGCCGGTCGCGGATGCCTTGCCGACGTTCGAGGAGGTGAGAGCTTCCTCGGCGAGCATGTGGGCGGCGTATTGGACTGCCGGCGGCGCGATCGACCTCTCGGCCAGCAAGGATGCGCGCTGGAAGGAACTGGAGCGGCGGATCGTTCTTTCGCAATACCTCATGCGCGTGAACTCAGCGGGCTCAATGCCACCACCCGAAATCGGGCTCTATGGCATCGACGTTTGGCGCAGCAAGTTCCACCTCGAGATGACGGCCTGGCACGGCGCGCACTTCATGCTCTGGGACCGATCCGAATGCGTGCAAGGCTGGGTGCGCTGGTTCAATGACGTCGGCCTGCCGTCAGCACGACGCGAGGCGCACGCCGAAGGGTGGAAGGGAGCGAAATGGCTGAAGACCCCGGATCCCTTCGGCCGCTGGGAGAGCTGGGATCACGGCCCCAACCGGGTCACGCAAAACGCCCATCCGTTCTTCTGGGCCGAGCTGTCCCATCGCCAGCATCCGACCCGAGAAACGCTCGACACGTGGAAGGACATCGTCTTCGAGACCGCCGCAATGATGGCCGACTTCATGGCCTGGGATGAAGCAACGCAGCGGTACATCATGGGGCCGCCGGTGATGAGTGGTGCGGAACACAACAGTGGATTCGACTGCTGGAATACCACCAGTGAGTTGAACTACTGGGCGATGAGCCTGGACATCGCCCAGAGATGGCGTGAACGGCTCGGCCTGCGGCGCGAACCGTCCTGGGACCGCATCCTCGCCAAGCTGTCGCGGCCACCGGTGGTCGACGGGGTGTATGTCGATGCCGAATCTCATCCCCAGGTCTGGAACCAGAACGGTTCCCGATGGGTGCGTCCGGCATGGTTCGAGGTATACGGATGCATCCGGGGGCCCATGATCGAGCCGGCCATCATGGAGAGGACCTATGAACGGGCGGCCCGGGAATTGCGCGCGGGCGAATGGAAGGGCAATCTCTGGGGCTGCGACTATCCGATGATGGCGATGACGGCAGCCCGGCTGGGCAAGCCGGGCGACGCCGTGGACTGGCTGCTCAACAAGGCGAGCATGAACGGGTACTCCGAGAGCGGTTTCTGCGGCGGTTGGTACCTGCCCGGCAATGGCGGTCTTCTCTGGGCCGTGGCGATGATGGCGGCCGGGTGGGATGGCTGTCCCGACAGGCACGCGCCCGGGTTTCCCGATGACGGGAGTTGGAATGTGAAGTGGGAGGGCTTGAAGAAGGCCCCGTGAAAGACTGAGATGAAACCGCGACTCAAGTTCCTCACCGCCCTGCTGCTCGCGCCGCTGGCCGCGCTACACGCTGCTGAAACGGCCACACCGGACAAACGCGAACCAGAGGAAGCTCTCGTTCTGAACTATCACCTGATGCATCCCGGTGGTGGGAGTGCGCCGGGCGATCCCAATGCGGCCTTCCACCTCGATGGCACATACCATTTACACTACATCCTCAAGCACCCGTGGCAGGGGAAGACGTCCTTTTCCTTCGTCCACGTCACCAGCCCTGACATGCTGCACTGGACCTGGCAGCCGACGAGACTCCAGCCGTCGTTCGCCGGCCACGGCATGTTCAGCGGCACTGGTTTTATCACGAAAGAAGGCCAACCCGCCGCCATCTACCACGGCGAGGCCTCGGGCCGGAACCAAATCGTGATTGCGAAGGACCGAAAGTTGTCCGCTTGGGAGAAACCGTATCCCGTCGAGGTCAAGAACGCCGACGGCAGCGAAGCGATAATCCGCCGACACTGGGATCCCGATTGTTTCCTCATCGGCGACACCTACTACGCGATTTCCGGCGGAGGCAATCCACCGTTGATGAAATCGCAGGACTTGAAGAACTGGACGTTCATCGGCGATTTTCTGCACCACGACCTGCCCGACGTGACGATCGGCGAGGACATCTCATGCGCGAACTTTTTCCAACTCGGCGGCAAGTGGATGCTGCTCTGCATCAGCCATGCCCTCGGCTGCCGCTACTATCTTGGCGATTGGGACGCGAAGACCGAGCAGTTCATCCCACAGAAACACGGCCGGATGAATTGGCGGCGGGAGGACCAAAGTATCTACGGCGGGAATCCGTGGCGCGTGGATTTCTTTGCGCCCGAAACCCTGCTCACACCCGATGGCCGCCGCGTCATGTGGGCCTGGCTCGCCACGCTTGGCCAGTCGGATGGAAAGTTTGACTACCGCACCATCCAGTCTCTGCCAAGAGAACTCAGCCTGCCGGACGACGGCATCCTGCGCATCAAACCCCTCCGTGAACTCGAAACGCTGCGCCACGAACCCGTCACGCTCAGCGACATCAACATCCGCGAAGGCGCCCGTAACGTGCTGCTGGACGCCGCGCCCGCCGGACCGAAAATCGCCACTCTCCCCGGCTACGCAGTCGAACTCCGCATCACCATCGCCCGCGAGCAAGCTGAGCGGAGGCTCTTCGGATTCACGCTGTTTGCCGACGGCAAAGGTGGTGGCCTGCCGATTATGTTCCGTCCCGAAAACAGCACACTGCGCGTCGGCGCCGCCGAAGCGCCTTTCTCCATCGCCGGCCTCCCAAAGGGCGAAGATGTGGAGTTGCGCATCTTCATCGACAAATACCTCGTCGAAGTTTTCGCCAACGGCCGGCAAGCCATGGTCGCATCCTTTGCTGATTATCGCGGCCAGCCCGATGTGAACGCCTTCACCGTTCGCGAACGAATGACCATCAAGAAGATCGAAATCTGGAAGCTCAAGCCCACCAACGAGGGCTTCCGCGAAGCGCAGAAGAACCGCATCTGGGAACCGAAGTCAAAATGAACTCCACCATCCCCGTTGCCTGCGCCCATTTGAAATCAGCTTGGCAGGCTGTCTTCCTTCGGTCGGCTCTCACCGCCCTGCTGCTCGCGCCGCTGGCGGCGCGGCATGCGGCCGGGACGACTTCACAACCGCCCGTCACCTTCCCCCAGGATGGCGGCGTGCTCGATGTGCGCGAGTTCGGGGCCGTGGCCGACGACGACCAGGATGACACGGCCGCCATCCAGAAGGCGCTCGACCAGCATCCCAACGGCAACCGGATCATCTACCTGCCGCCGGGCACGTGGATCGTGCGCGACACCTTGAAGTGGCCGCAGGGCGGGCGGGGCGGCGTGGAGCAGAAGCGCACGATCCTCCAGGGTGCGGGGCCGGCGTACACGACGCTGCAACTGCCCGACGCCACGCCCGGCTTCACCGATGCCGCCAAAGCCAGGGCGATGATCTGGACCGGCAACCGGCCGGCCCAGCGCTTCCGCAATGCGGTACGCGACCTGACCATCGCCGTCGGCAAGGACAACCCCGGGGCCATCGGCCTGCAGTTCAACGCCAGCAACCAGGGCACGATCCGCAACGTCGCCATTCGCGCGACCGAGGGATCCGGCGCCATCGGTCTCGACATGGGCTTCACCGACGAGATCGGGCCGCTGCTCGTGAGGAACCTGGAGGTCGCGGGCTTCGAGGTCGGGATCGTCACGAAATGGCCGGTGAATTCCGCGACGTTCGAGCAGGTGAAGCTGATCGGACAGCGGAGCTACGGCTGGCGGAATTACCACCAGATGATCTTCGTGCGCGGCCTCGACAGCGAAAACGCCGTGCCCGCGATCTTCAACGAGAAGGACTCCTGGGGCACGGTCACGCTGGTGGACTCCCGCATCGTCGGCAAAGGCGCCGGTCCGAAGACCCCGGGCATTCTCAACCAGCGGCAGATGTACCTGCGCAATGTCGAGATCAGCGGGTACGCGAAGTCCGTGGACCACGCGGACAAGGGCCGGGACAAGGGCGACGTGGAGCCCGCGGGCGTGGTGCGCGAGGACACCTCCCACGCCAACGTCACCAGCCTGTTCCGCGAGATTCCGGACAGTACCTTCGCGACGGCGGGCGAGGTCAAACATCTTCCGGTCAAGGAGTCGCCCGGGATTCCCTGGGGCGACGTGGCGAAGGACTGGGCCAGCCTGGCGAAGTTCGGCGGCGATCCGGAGGGCAAGGCCGATTCCAGTCCGGCGCTCCAGGCGGCCATCGACTCGGGCGCGAAGACCGTCTACCTGCCGGCGGGCGCGCGGTTCCGGTTCGACGGCGAGGTGCAGATCCGGGGTCCGGTCGAGCGGATCATCGGGCTGGAGGGCCGCTTCACCACCGAGGGCCGGGCGGTATGGCGGCTGGTCGATGGCAAGCACCCGAGCGGACTGCGCGACGCCCCGGCGGTGATCATCGAGCGGTGCAGCGGGGACAGCGGCGGCCACGGCATCGTCATCCGTCACGAATCCGCGCGCGCCATGGTGGTCAGTTCGTGGATCGGCGCCCACGTGGAAGGACGGGGGAGCGGCGACCTCTTCCTGGACGACTTCTGCGGCCGCCTCGACCTCCTCGAACCCGGCCAGAGCGCCTGGTGCCGGCAGCTCAACACCGAGCGCAAGGGCACCATGCTGCGGAACAACGGCGGGAAGCTGTGGATCCTCGGCATGAAGACGGAGAAGATCGGCACCATCATCGAGACCGCCAACGGTGGCGTCACTGATGCGGCGGGCATCTTCATCTACTCGAATCAGGGCTGGGACGAGACCGTGCCCGCCTTCGTGATCCACAACAGCACCGCGATCCTGGCGGGCATCAACGAGCGCAACTTCAACCGCCGGCCGGTGTCCCTGTGGTTCCGCGAAACCCAGGGCGAAGAGACCCGCGAGTCGAAATCGCCGGCCTGGGTGTACCTGAGCCGGTAATTGCCCTCTGAGGCGCCTACCCACTATGATAGCCGCTCTGAAGCATGTGAAAGAAGAACCAACATGTGCGTGTCACCGTCAACCAGACCTCAGGTCCGAACCAGATTGATCAGATGTAGGATCATGCACACGTCGTCAACCTGCGGCAGACTCGGGGGCCGGATGGCGGGAGCGAGCGGTCCGACTTCGTTCGTGGCATTTCTGTTCGCCGCCACGATGGCTCTTCCGTCGTCGTACGCCGAATACAAGATCTTCTGGGGCGACATTCATGGTCACACCAGCCACTCCGACGGCAAGGGCAGCTTGGACGATTACTTCACCTATGCTCGCGATGTCTCCAAATTGGACTTCGTGATTGTTACCGACCACGACTATGGAAACGGTAAGCCCGCGTGGCGGATGCCCCAAGAAACCTGGATGCTGACGCAAGACAAGGCGGACGAGTTCACGGTCGACGGCAAGTTCGTCGCCATTGCGGGCTACGAGTGGACCTCGCAAGCCAAGTACTGGACGGACGTCGGGCCCAATAAGCCTTCCGAGCGGCTGTTCCCGGGTGCGCCGAAATTCTACAACCACAAGAACGTGTACTTCCCGACGCGACTCGACGACATCTTCAGCGCCAAGGACACCGCCTCCTACACTCCGGACATGCTAGCGGCGGCCGTGCGGAAACAGGGCGGGTTGATTCAGAACAATCATCCCGACGCTGGTCCCGAAGGGCAGGACCAGTGGGATTACTCGCCAGACCACTACCCCGTGATCACGAACACTGAAATCCGCCCCGACACGTTGCGGCACGAGGGCAAGACGTACCCGCTCGATAGCGAGAGGATGGTCCGTGAGTTCCTGAGCCGGGGCGGCAAGACCGGTTTTGTGCTGGGCTCCGACACGCACGAGGGTCAGCCTGCGGCGCGGACGGCCGTGCTGGCCAAGGAACTCACGCGCAACGCCATCTTCGATGCGTTGCGACATCGCCGCAACTACGCGGTGTCGCACGCCCGGATCGAACTCGACGTTCAGATCAACGGCCATCGGATGGGCGAGGAGTTCGTCACAGCGGACAAGCCGGCGATCACGGTGTCCGTCACAGGCACCGCCCCGATCGCCGAACTAGTGATCATTCGAGACGGTTCCGTGTTAAGCCGCCTTACACCCAACACGCCGCAGGTCAAGCTCACCTATCGCGACGAATCGTTCCAACAATCGAGCTACTACTATGTCCGCGTCGTCCAGAGTGATGCAGACGCGCACGGCAATCCCTCGCACGCCTGGTCCAGCCCGATTTGGGCGAAGAAAGGACTTTGAATCCCGGCAGCATCGATCCACCTGAGCCGGTAGTTACATACCGAGCGGCCTGCCCACTATGATGGCCGGCTTGGAGTACACGCAAGGAAGCACGACATGCGCACCCGACTGCAAGTGAACCTGCTCGCTGTCCTCCTGCCCGCCGCCGCCGTTTCGGCGGCGCCCGTCACCACCACGGATGAACTCCTCGCCGCCATCGCGGGCGCCGGGCCCGGGGCTGTGATCGAACTGGCGGGAGGCACGTTCCGCCTCACCCGAACGCTTGATGTCCCGGGTGGAATCACGCTCAAGGGCGCGGGCATGGACAAGACCGTCCTCACCCACGTGGAATCCTGGAAGCCTTCTCCCGAATCCCTACCCGACCCGGAGATGCGGCTGGAGGGGCTGGACACCGATGCCTACCTGATCCGCATCCGGCGGGATACCCAGGGGGTCACCCTCTCGGACATGACCCTGCAAGGACCGCAGCTGCACGGGGCGATCTTCGCGTGGTTCCACACCGGCCTGCACCTGCAGCGCCTGCGGATCAAGGACACTCTATGGTGCGGCGTGCGCACGTTCGGATTGAAACAGGCGAAGGTTCACGACTGCGAGTTCATCAACGCGGGCGGGCGATGGGAGAAGGGCCAACCCGGGCTGAAAGGTGGCATCACTGGCGGAGGGATCTTCGCTTGCTGGACAAGCGATTCCGAGATCTGGAACAACCGCTTCCTGGAAACGCGCAGCGAGCCGAACGAGCACTACTACGGCATCAAGGGCCGCGAAGCGAGGCGCGTGCGGATCCATCACAACACCATCCTGACGAACTTCTCCATCGAGTTCCCGTTTGAGAACGACGAGGATGTCGAGATCGACCACAACGTCTGCAGCGGCACTGTTTCAATCCCCAAGCATGCCGGCGGGCCCCTGGCGAAGAGCGGACGCACCTTCCACATCCATCACAACTGCTTCCGCAACAGCTACAGCATCGAGTTCGTGCGGAACGGCGTGGAGATCGACCACAACCTCTTCGACTTCGATCCGCAGGCGGACCATGGCAACCTGATTTCAGCCTTCGGCAAGGCCGCCGCGCCCGGTCCGGCGAGCTTCCACAACAACCTCGTGAGCAATCCCGGACGCGGCGTGATGTGGATGAACGAGCCGTACGGAAAGCTGGACGTGCGGAACAACCACATCATCGCCCGCACGACCAAGACGCCGCGCACCGAGGGGCTCTTCGGCTTCAACGAGAAGAGCGGCTTCGCGGAGTTCCGCTTCGCGGACAACATCATCGAATGCGAAGGCACGCCGCGCCCTCTCTTCCGCAACGACGCCAGCGGGGCGGCGACCGTGGAGAACAACCGGCTTGTGAACATCACGGACACCGCGCGCTACCCCAACAAGGTCGCCGGAAGGCCGCAAGGGCCGGAGCAGCCGCTTCAGTTCCGGTGCGGCGTAAACGGGGAGATGTCAGTGGACGGCTGGAAGACGGGCGCGGCCCGGGACGCAGCGTATCCAGGCGCGGGTTCCCCGCCATGAGTCGCAGCGCACCATTTCTCGCCGCCTTGCTGCTCGCTCCGCTGGCCGTACCGCACGGTGCCAATGCGGAGCCCGCGAGGCCCAACATCGTTCTGATCCTGGCCGACGATCTGGGCTATGGATCTCTCGGTTGCTACGGCAATGCGGAGGTCGCAACGCCGCACATCGACCGCCTGGCCCGCGGCGGCGTGCGTCTGACCGACTTTCACAGCAACGGAGCGCTCTGCTCGCCGACCCGTGCGGCGCTGCTGACGGGCCGTTACCCGCAGCGATGCGCGGAGGTGCCCGACGCGGAGCTTTCCCCCGTGTTCCGCGAGCAGCGCAGGGCGAATCCCGTCCAGCGTTGGGCGTGGGGCCTCTGCGCGACGGAACGGACGATGCCGGCCGTGCTGAAACAGGCGGGCTACCGCACCGCCCTCATCGGCAAGTGGCATCTCGGGTATGACGCGAAGTTCCACCCGATGAACTATGGCTTCGACGAGTTCCGCGGCTTCGTGGGCGGCAACGTGGACTACCACACGCATGTCGCGGGCTACGGCACGAAGGAGCTGGACTGGTGGAACGATCGGCGGATCGCGAACGAGGCCGGCTATTCCACCGATCTGCTCACGACGTATGCCGCCGAGTTCATCGCGCGGAACAAGGACGCCCCGTTCTTCCTCTACCTGGCTCACGGGGCCGTCCACACGCCGCTGCAAGGACGCGAGTCCGCCCGCAAGCGGTCGCCGGTGGACACGTACAAGGAGATGGTCGGCACGCTGGACGACTCCGTCGGCATGGTCGTCGCCGCACTCTGCAAGCATAGGCTGGAAACCAACACTCTCGTGATCTTCTGCTCGGACAACGGCCCGGCCGCGCCACCCGGCTTCGCAGCGAACGCCGGCCTGCGCGGAAAGAAGGGCACGCTCTTCGAAGGCGGGCACCGCGTGCCGTTCATCGCCTCGTGGCCGGGCACAATCGCTCCGGGGACGACCAGCGACGCGGCGGCGATGAGCATGGACCTGTTCCCCACCTTCGCGGCCGTGGCGGACGCTCGCCTGCCGGCCGACCGGCAGCTGGACGGCATCGACCTCCTGCCCCTGCTCAAGGGGGGGGCCGCCCCCGCACCGCGCGACCTGCACTGGCAATCCGGCGAAGACTGGGCGGTGCGGCGCGGCTCATGGAAGCTGGCGGGGAAGCGCAACAAAGCCCTCTCGCTCATCAACCTCCAGCACGACATCGGAGAGGCGGACAACCTTCTGGAGCGCGAACCCGCGCTGGTCAAGGAACTGATGGAAGCACACGCGCACTGGGTCCAATCGATCGGATCGCGGAGCCGTGAACATGAGACACCCTGACGCCGCCGCCGGGCAACACATCCGCGCGCTGCTCGCCACGCTCCTGCTCGCGCCGCCGGCCGCCCTGCGCGCATCGGACCCACCGGCCGGCCTGCCCGCGCCGCGGGGGGAGCAGGCGGTGTTCGTCATCCGGGACGAGGTCGCCGTGACCAACCCGCCGCGGTTCGGCGTGAACTTCGACCCGCCGGGCATGTCGCACTGGAACACGGAGCCGTGGCACAACCAGTGGTGGCTGGGGCCGAACCCGAATCCCATCACCGCGCGCCATAAGGGCACGGCCACCGGCGGGAGCGCCACGACGCTCGACGACGACAAGTCGCCCGGGATTGGCTACTACGACGTTTTCCGCGACGGCTTTTTCGACGGCGGCACGGCGGTGGTGTACCGGCTGGAGGGCGGCGTCCTGCGCGTGCTGCGCGAGGGCCGCATCGCCCGCTACCTCGCGTCAAGGGCCGGACCGAACCGCGTCGAGTTCGCGGAGCCCGGCCCGGAGGTGCGGGCGGGCGACGAGTATCTGCTGCACGCGACGCGGATGGACATCCCGGCCGCGTCCACGCGCACCTGGGCCGGCCGGCCGTGGTGGTGCTTCGGCGGGCTCGAGCTGGGCGGGCCGGCAGAGAAGCTGCATGCGCAGGGCGTGCGGGTCGGCTTGTCGGCCGACGCCCCGCCGGGCGGCGGCGGCGCATCGTTCGCGCTCACGCTGCCCGCCGGCTGGACGAACGGCCGGGTTGCGGTCGGGCAGTGGCTGCTCTCGGCCGAGCAGGCGGACTGGCCGCGCTTCCGCCCCGGCCGCACCTACTCGCTGCGGGTCTGGCTCAAGCAAAACGGCCTGGCCGACGGCGCGGCCCACGTGAAGGTTGCCAGTCTGACGGGCGCGACCTTCCGCGCGACGGGCGAATGGGCGGAGTACCGCCTCGAATTCGCCGCCGCGCCGCCGCGCGGGCCGGGCGCGGAGCGGCTCGAGATCGGGATCGCGGGGGCCGGCACGCTGCTCATCGACAACCTGACCATCGTCGAGCGGGACGGCCCGCCGCCGTACGGCTTCTACCCGCACGTCATCGAGACGCTCGAGCGGTTCCGGCCCAGCACGCTTCGCCTGTGGTCGCTGCAGGAGAACCGCGGGTTCGGCAAGGCGCTGGACGATGCGCTGGGTCCGCCCGAGGAGTCGAACCTCACCTTCCGCGAGCTGAACGGCGCGCACACCACGGATCCGCTGGGCCTGCATCGCGAGCTGGAGCTGTGCGCGCGGGTCGGGGCGGATCCCTGGATCATCACCTCCACGATGTTCACGCCGGCGGAGCAGCAAAACCTCATCGAATACCTGGCCGGCCCGCCCGGCTCGCCGCATGGCCGGAAGCGCGCGGCCTGGGGGCGGGCGGCGCCGTGGACCGAGGCCTTCCGGCGGATCAAGATCGAGATGGGCAACGAGACGTGGAACGGCATGTTCGCCCCGCAGCACTTCAGCGGCCGCGGCGCGGTCTACGGCGCCCTGTGCGAGCTGATGTTCCAGCGCATGAAGGCGAGCCCGCACTTCCGCGCCGGGCAGTTCCAGTTCGTGGTCAACGGCTGGGTCGCCCAGCCCGGCAACGACAAATGGGGCTACGGAGCGAACGCGCTGCGGCACGCGCCGTCGGCCCAGGCGGTGGACATCGCCTACTACACGGGCGGCTGGGACGCGGTGGGCCTGATGAAGGCCGGCAGCGAGGCGGAGGGCTGGATGAACGCGCTGACCTACTCGCGCCGCATGCTGCTGCCGCGGGCCCGCGAGTTCCGCCGCACCGCGGAGGCCATCGCGGCGGAGCAGGGCCGGCCCGGCGCGATCGAGAGCCTGGTCTACGAGGCCGGACCCGGGTACACGCTCCCCGGCCCCGGCAAGTTCAACCGCCGGGAGCAGGAGGAGGGCAAGTCGCTCGCGCACGCCATCAACGCGCTCGACATCTTCCTGTCCAACCTGCGCGAGGGCTACGGCGACCAGTCGTTCTTCACCTTCCTCAACGGCCACTACTGGTCCTCGCACAACCGGACCTGGGGCGAGCATATCGCCTGGAAGGCGCTCGGCCTGCGCAACGCGCTGCTCGCCGGCGACCTGCTCGCCTGCGAGGCGCGCGAGATGGTCACGATCGACCTGCCGGAGACGCAGGCCGACCTGGTGTCGCAGCGCAACAGCGCGGACCGCAATACGCGCTCCTTCCCGCCCGTACCCGACCTGCCGTTGGTGGACTGCTATCCCTTCCGCGACGGGCCGCGCCACGCGATCCTTCTGCTCTCCCGCCGGCTGGACGGCCCCACGCGCGTCACGCTGGAGCTGCCCTACGACCCCCGGCCGGCTTACACGCTGCACACCCTGGCCGCTCCCGGCCCCGGCGCTCACAACATCGACGAGGAGGCGGTGCGGGTCGAGCGCGTGGAGAAGACCGGAATGGAGAGGCGGTTCACGCTGCAGGTCCCGCCCCACGCCGCCGTGGTGTTGGTCAACGAGGCGAAGTGAACCCATGGGCCCGACGAACTGCCACAACAACCTCGTGACCATCACCCGTACCACCCCCTACCCCAGCAAGGCGACCGGAAGACCCCAGGGTCAAGAACGGCAAGACCCAGACGCAGCCTCCTGTCCAGGAAGAAACCTCACATGAAATGCGGATTCTCACACCCCGGTGCCCTGCTGCTCGTGAGCCTGATTGCGGCGACGGCAGCGAACGGCGCGACGGCCGCACCGTCGCCGCATGTCCTCTTCCCGGACGATCCTTGCGTGATCGATGCGAAGAGGCATCTCGGCGCCAAGGGCGACGGAAGAGCGGATGATACAGCCGCCCTGCAAGCGGGGCTGGACGCGAGCTGCCGCGGGGCCAGCGGGTCGGGGATCCTGTACCTTCCGAACGGGACCTATCGCGTCACACGGACGCTGGTGGCGCGGCACGGCGTCGGGCCGTGGGTCTACGGCGAATCGCGCGACGGCGTCGTCATCCGCATGGACGACGGGGCGGCGTCGAGCAACGTGACCGCCGTGCTGCGCACCCATCCGAACGACGGCCAGGCCACCTCGGCGGACTACTTCATGCGGAACTTCCGCAACCTGACCGTCGACGCGGGCGACAACCCGAGCCTGGACGGCATCCGCTGGTTCGGAAACAACAGCAGCATCCTGCAGGACGTGCGGGTGGTGGGAAACGGCCGCGTGGGCATCAACGCCGGCTTCTGCGGCCAGAGCGGCCCCAACCTCATCCAGGACGCTGTCGTCGAGGGCTTCGAAACGGGCATCTCTTCCGCCTGGATCTGGGGCCAGACGCTGTCGAGGGTGAGGATTCTGAATTGCCGCTCCAACGCGGTGTATGTCTCGGCCAACAGCGTGGCGATCGAAGACCTGACGGTGGAGAACACGCCGGTCGCCATCCGCAATGACTATCCGAAGGACTGGACGTGGTGGGGCGGAGTTGTCGCACTGGTGGGGGGAGCCTTCACGACGGAGGACTCCCCGCGTGCGGCCATCGAGAACCGCAGCGTGCTCTACGCGCGCGATGTCACCAGCAAGGGATTCGCGAAAGCGGTCGAGAGCTCGACGCCGGGCGGAAACGCGGAGGGCCGCAGCCTTGCGGAGTATCTCTCGCATCCGCCGGTGCGAGCCTTCGAGGCGTCGCCGGCCGCGGGGCTGCGGCTTCCCATCAAGCCGGAACCGCGCCTCGCGTGGGAGACCGATCCGCGAGAATGGGTTTGCGCGAACGATTGCGGGGCCACCTTCAACGACAACAAGGATGACACGGCTGCCCTGCAGCAGGCGGTGGACAAGGCCGCGGAAACCGGCGCGACGACCGTCTACCTGCGCGGCGTCGGCGGGCCCGAGCCGAACTGGTACAACCTCGGCGGCGAGGTGCGGATACACGGCAGCGTCCGCCACGTCATCGGCCTGGGCTTCGGCCGGATTCTCGGCGGACCGGAGGGCCGGTTCGTGGTGGACGACCGTTCCGCGCCTGTCGTGAAGTTCCAGCATCTTCAGGCCTTCGGCGGCCGCGGCCTGACCTACGAGAACCGCTCCGGAAGCCGCGCAATGGTAGTCGAAAGCTGCGACGGCCTGATTCTGGGCACGGGCGGGGGCGACATCTTCGTCACCGACTGCCCCTCCGGCATCGAACTGCGCTCCCCGAAGCAGCGGGCGTGGGCGCGGCAGTTGAATCCCGAAGGAACCAGCGACATCGGGCTGGTGCGCAACCATGGCGGCAAACTCTGGGTGCTGGGCGTGAAGCACGAGGGTGCGGGGGTCCGCTTCTGGAACGACAACGGCGGGCAGACCGAGGTCTTCGGGATGTTCAACTACGGCCCCGGCGTCAGCGCCGACGACTCGCGACCCATCGTCCACAACGACAATTCGGCGTTCTGCCTGATGGGCGCGCGCGAGATCGTTTTCGGCGGCCATACTTTCCCCGTGAAGGTGCGCGAGATTCGCGGCCCCGATGTCCGTCCCGTTGAAGGCGGCGGCTGGATCGGCTGGGCGATGTACAGCGGCTGGACTTCCGATCAGCTCTCCGAACCGCCGCCCGCGGCCTGGCCTGTGCTCCGGCCCGACGGCGACGATTTCCTCGACTCCGTGTCGGTGACCGGAACGACGACGACGGCCGGTGCGGTCCTGCGATACACGACGGACGGGAGCGAGCCGACGGCGGACGCACCCGGGCTGCCGTCTTCTTTGCGGGTTCGCGATTCGCTCACGCTCAAGGTGCGGGCTTTCGCCCCGGGCCGTCCCGCCAGCGCCACCCGATCGGCCGCGTTCCGCAGGCTGACGCTGCGTCCGGCCGAACCCGGGGCGAAGGCCTCCGGGAGTGTCCACTACGCCTACTACGAGCTGCCGCAGACGGCGGAGCGGATTCCCGACTTCGCCCGCCTCCAGTCCGCGACAACCGGAACGGTCACCGCGATCGATCCGACGCCCCGGCGCCGCGAGGGCCATTTTGCCCTTCGCTTCACCGGCTGGTTCCACGCCGTTGCGGATGGGCTGTATACCTTTCATACGACCAGCGACGATGGCTCGCGCCTCTGGATCGGCGACCGGCTCGTCGTGGACAACGACGGCCTCCACGCCGAGCAGACGCGTTCGGGACGCATCGCGCTTCAGGCCGGGATGCACCCGTTCGTGGTCGGCTTCCTGCAGGGGGGCGGCGAGGCCGTGCTTCGGGTCGAGGTCGAGGGGCCGGATGGCAAGCGACGTCGGCTCGGCGCGGCGGGTGAAGCGCCTTCCCGAAGATGAAGCCATGATGGCTTCATCCGGTCCGTGGCCGGCGGGGCTTGGGGATCGCACTTCGGCCTCCGCCCTTGTCCCACATGACAGCCGTACGTTCTCCTCACCGGCTACAGGGAGCGCCACCAGTGCCGCCACGGTTTCCTGCGCCGCGACTTGCCTGGCCGCCGTGGCTCGAAGAGCGAAGGAGGCTGGGCGCAAGGCGTGCGCGTCACGCCCGCCATCGGCCCCCCGCGGCCTACGGTCATCGAGCCCTGGCTCATCGTACCCGCCGCAGCCGCAGGCGAAGGAGGGACGCCCCCTTCCCCGCGTGCCACGTCGTGGCCTGAAGTTGCCCTCGGCGATCTCGCCCTCCACGATGGCGACGATCCGGGCCGGAATGCCGTGGGCGAGCCCTTCGGACCCGCGGGCAGCGTCCGCGAGGTCCGGACGGTTCCGGGTGAAGTTGGAACGGCTCGGCTTCTTATCGGAATGACCGGGCCGTGCGGATCATCGCGTGGAGATTCGCGGGGGGCGTGGTGGCCGGGATGGCGCAGCCGGCATTGAGGATGAAGCGGGGACAGTCGCGATAGACCTCGAGCAAAGCGCGGGTCGCGCGCTCGACCGTCGAGGGCGTTCCCAGCGCCAGGACCCCGCTGGGGTCGATGTTGCCCACAAACGTCGTGGTTCCCCGCAGGGTCGCACGGATCAGGCGAATGTCCGTCTTGAAGTCCAGTTCAAGCGCGTCGGCGCCCAGGTCCGCCATGTCGCCGAGGATCCGGTCCGTGTTGCCGCAGATGTGAAGAAGGTACGGCAGGCCGAGGGCATGAGCGGCCGCGACGATCCTCCGCTCCCATGGCTGGGCGAAGCGGCGGTACATGTCCGGCGGAATCAGGTCCGGTCCGGCCGGGCTGTCGCCGTTGGACAGCATGTCCGCCCCCGCCCCGGCGAGGAGTACAAGGAACTGCCGGGTGGCTTCGGCGCAATGGTCGAGGAGGCGCATCGCCGCCGGATGGTTGGCCTCGTCCATCAGGTCCATCATCCAGTCCGCGGGTCCCCGCATAAGGCCCGCCAAGGCGAACGGACACTGGTCGCCGTTGGCGCGCAGCCAGACGGCGTCGCCGAAGCGGCTCCGGAGCCGCCTCACGGCCTCCACCCAGATCTGCACGCGCGGATCGCGTGCGATGTCCGGAGGCGGCAGGTCGGCCGCCCGGGACAGATCGGCGAGACAGGCTCCCGTGCAGCGGGCCGGTTCGTCCTCGGGAAAGTCGACCGGGACGCCCACCGCGCCGGCCAGCGTCGCCGTGTCCACGTCGACCACCACGCCGTCGTAGGCATACGTGTCCACCGCTCGGACGAATGTCTCCGCGATGGCGTCCGGGCTCCCGCGGTACTGGCGCTGGGTGAACCCCGCCTCGCGCGCCGCCATCGGGAAGTTGTGCAGCATGACCGGAACCCGGTCCGGCCATTCGCCGCGCAGCGCGGCCTCGATGCTCCGGCGGCCGGTCATGCGATCTCCCTCATCCAGGCGCGCCAGGCCCTCAGCGCGGCGAGCGGATACTGCGGCTCGATGTGATACAAGATGACCAGGTCGCCCCGGCCGTTGGCCGCCAACAGGTCCGCGGTCCACGCCCGCAGCGCGTCGGCGTCGCCCGCGGCCAGCAGCTTCACGGGGGGCGCGACGCTGAGGGGAAAAGCGTCGCCCCACAGTTCCCGGACCCGGGCCACGGAGGTCTCCCCGCCGAGGTCCAGGCTGTGCAGCCCCGGGATCCGGTGGACTGCGTCGAGGATGTGATCGCTCGGCCCGCACGAGTGCAGGCGGACGGGCCCCAGTTCGGCGCCGATCCGCGCCAGCGTCGGAGCCACGAAATCCTCCCACTCCCCGCAGCCGACCATGCACGACGAGCACTCCCCGACATGGACGTCCCGGATGCGGATGCCGCACAACGCGGCGTAGTGACGCACGAGCACGATGCAGGCGCCGGTGATCCAGTCCATCGCCCGCCGCGCGCGATCAGGCTCCGTCAGCAGGTCGGCCAGGAATCCCTCGCCGAGGAGCTTCTGTGCCGACGTCAGGGCGCCATGGATCGCGGCGCGCCCCGAAGCGTCCCAGAAGAACGGGGGCACCGGCGTCAGCCCCCCCTCCCCCTGAACGGCGCGGATCTGGGCGTCGAACCGGCGGACGACCGGGTGGTCCAGCAGATCGTCGGGTCGCGGCAGATCCTCGACAGGCCGGTCCGCCCAGCACCCGGGCGAGATGTCCGCATCCCCGCCCGGAGACGGGACGAACTCCGCGCCGAGGATCATGCCGAGGATCAGGCAGGGCTGGATGCCGCCGACGAGGACCTGGTCCGGGCGGATGTGGTCCTTCCTCCCGAGATTGCTCTCGGTGAAGACGGCGTCGAGATCCGACAGAACCCGCGCCGCGTGGGCGTGGCAACGGGCATCCACGAGGCGCCGCACCGACGGATCGAAGTAGTAGGCCTCGTCGAAGGCCACGCCCAAGGCGTCGGCCATGAAGGCTTTCGACACGGACGTCTCGACCTTCGGAACCGTCCGCGACGGCGGGGCCCCCGCGCTCATGACGCCGCCGCATCGCGCCGGTACATCGCCTCGATGTCGACGATCCGCCCCGACGTGCGCGATTCCTCGGCGGCGAATCCGATCATGTGGCTGTGCACCGTCGCGTCGATGCCGGCCTCCAGGGGGGTGCCGGGCGGGCAGGTCATCTCGTGGTACAGCGCGTCCACCAGGCCGGCGTCGCCGCCGCCATGGAGTTCGTACCCCCCGTCCGCCGACTGCACGCTGTAGCGGACCGGCGGGCCCTCGTGCGGGAAGAAGACCAGGTGCGCGCCGAAGTGCTTCCGGTACGTCTCGCCGCCCTTGAGGACCCCGCGCGTGCCGTAGATCTCGAGGTGGCGCCCGCTCTCGAAGGCCGTCATGGTGAACGTGCCGGTGAGCCCGCCTTCGAACTCGAGGGCGAGAACCTGGCGGTCGACCGCATCGTTGTCGCAGCGGTAGACGCAGCGGCCCCACGGGCTCGTGCGCAGCCACGCGACGATCTCGTCCGTTCCGGCCTCCGCGGCGCGGTCGTAGACCATCGGCAGCCACCCGGCGCGCATGTCGGTCGTGTACCGCAGAGCGTTGAAGGCGCACCCGTCCGCGGCCGGACAGCCGTCGGTGCACCGGGCCGGCGCGCCGGCGGGCGCACGCTCGCGCCGGAAGACGTCGAGCGAGCCGAAGCTGGCGACGCGGCGGCAGCGGCGGCCGGCGAGCCAGTGCACGATGTCCATGTCGTGACAGCACTTCGAGATGATCATCGGCGAACTCGTCCCGGTCACGGCCCAGTGGCCCCGGACGAACGAATGGGCCTGGTGCCACGGCATGACGCCCTCGTTGGCCTGGATCGAGACCAGGTCGCCGAGGGCGCCCGACTGGACGATCTGCCGGACCTTCCGGTAGAACGCGGCGAAGCGCAGGACGAAGCACACCATGACGCGGCGGCCGCTTTCGCGGGCCAGCCGCTCGATCTCCAGCACGTCCGCGACGCGCGTGGCGATCGGCTTCTCGAGCAGCACGTGGCTGCACGCCCGGAGGGCGCCCACGCAGTGGCCGTGGTGGTCGTTGTCCTGCGTGGCGACGAGGACGACATCGGGCGCAAGCCCGGCCGCGAGCAACTCGGCCCCGTCGGCGAAGCATCGGAAGTCCGCGCGTCCGGATATGCGGCGGACCTTCTCGACCCGCGCGGCCACGGGGTCGGCGCCCGCGACGATCTGGAACCGGTCCGGGCGCTTCGCGGCCAGGGTGGTGTACGTCTGCGCGCGCGATCCGCATCCGATGCAGGCGACGCGCAGGGGACCGGTCTCCGCCATCATGCTGGTTTCCTCCGCCATGGCGCCCGGGAACCGGCGGCTCCCCCGGCGCACACGGGAGTTTCGGGCCGAGGGGCCGGGCAGGTCAAGTTCCGGCAGGCACCCGGCGGCCGCGGAACCCTCGCAGCGGGCCGGTCTGTCTCCCCCCGTACTTCGATCCTGCCAAGGCACGCTCCGGGGCGGCCGGAGCCTGCCCCGACCGACCCGGAGCCCCTTCGCTTCTCCCTATTGCCTTCACCTCGGCGCTCTGGCAGTTTCACCGCCGTGACTACGCTGCTTCAGGCCGCTCCCGACGGGCGCGCCTGCCGCTGGGAATCGATGACGGAAGTCCCGGCTTCACGTTCTCTAAAGGTCCACCTTGATATGCGTAGGCCATCATGAAAAAGGAAGCCGCCTTTGCAACGATGCGATCCCGGATGTGCGGAAGCCCTGCGTTCACACTCCTCCTCCTGGCAATGACGTGCCTGGCCTGCTCCGCAGATTCCGTTCGGCTGCCAGGGGTGGGCGCGCCCAACCCGTTTGACGGCGGTGTGGCGCCCGTGGCCGGCGGTGTCATCGACAAGCTCGTCTTCGGCAGGCTGAAGACCCTGGGGATCGAGCCGGCCCCTCTCTGCACGGATGCGGTCTTTGTTCGCCGGGCGTTTCTCGATGTGATCGGCACCCTGCCCACGGCACAGGAAGCCCGCGCGTTCATCGAGAGCCGGGATCCCGCCAAGCGCAGCGCGCTCATTGAAGGGTTGCTGGCGCGGGAGGAGTTTGCGGATTACTGGACGATGAAGTGGTGCAATCTGCTGCGCGTCAAGTCGGAGTTCCCGATCAATCTCTGGCCGAACGCGGTGCAAGCCTACCATCGATGGATCCGCACCTGCGTGAGGGACAACGTCCCGTATGACCGCTTCGCCCGCGAGATGCTCACCTCCAGCGGCAGCAACTTCCGCAAACCGCAGGTCAACTTCTACCGCGCCGTCCAGGGCAAAGACCCGCCATCGCTGGCGCAGGCCGTTGCGCTGACGTTCATGGGAACCCGCGTGGAGACGTGGCCGAACGAGCGGCGGGCCAACCTGGCGGTGTTCTTCTCGCGCGTCGGCTACAAGATCACCTCCGAGTGGAAGGAGGAGATCGTCTTCTTCGATATCGGCAGGACAACCGCGACGCCTTCCGCCGTTCTGCCGGACGGGACCACGGTGAATCTGTCGCCGATGCAGGATCCGCGCGCCGTGTTTGCCGACTGGCTTATCCAGCCGACGAATCCGTGGTTCACGCGTCCCATCGCCAACCGCGCCTGGTGCTGGTTGCTGGGACGCGGCATCCTGCACGAGCCGGACGACATCCGCGCGGACAACCCACCGCGCAATCCGGAGTTGCTCCGTTACCTGGAGCAGGAGCTGGTCGCATCGCAGTACGACCTCCGGCGTCTCTTCCGCCTGATCTTGAACTCGCAGACCTACCAGCTGTCCTGCATCCCCCGCTCCGCCTCTCCCGAAGCCGAAGCGGAGTTCGCCTGCTATCCGCCACGCCGGTTGGAGGCGGAGGTGTTGATTGACGCGATCAACCAGGTCACCGGCACGACGGAGAAGTACATCAGCCGCATCCCGGAGCCGTTCACCTACGTTCCCGAGGAGAAGCGCTCGATTGCGCTGGCGGACGCGAGTATCACCAGCGCCTTTCTCGATCTGTTCGGCCGCTGTCCGCGCAACACGGGCCTCGAATCGGAACAACGCAGCCAGCTCCCGACGTCCGCTCAACAGTTGCATCTGCTGAACTCCAGCCATATCCGCAACAAGCTGGAGCAAGGCCCCACGATTCGCGCGCTTCTGCAGTCCGCACAAAGCCCTCGCGATGTGGCGAGCTCGCTCTACTTGACCATTCTGTCGCGTTACCCGGCGGCGGAGGAACTGGCGGCGGTCGAAGCGCATGCGCTGAAGGGCACCAAGCCGGAGCGGGCCGGAGCGGAGTTGCTTTGGGCGTTGATCAACAGCGCGGAGTTCCAGTTTCGACATTGAGTTGTGACTATGAACACACCGAATTCACCCGTTTCCCGGCGCGACCTGTTGCGCCGCAGTCTGCTCGGCGCGGCGGGGTTGTCTCTCGCCGACAACCCGCTCATCCGTGCCTGGGCCGCATCGCCGCCGTCGCAGATCACAGGCAAAGCTAGGTCGGTGATTCAGATCTGGCTCTGGGGTGGCCCGCCGCACCTTGACACGTTCGACCCCAAACCCGACGCCGGCAGGGATTACTCCGGCCCCTTGACCCAGCCGATCGAAACCAACGTGCGCGGCATGCGGATCGGCCAACTGCTGCCGCTGCTGGCCAGGCAAGCCGACAAGTTCTCGCTGATTCGCAGTCTGACCCACGGCAGCAACGCCCACGAGACCGCCACCTACATGGTGCAGACCGGCCGCAAAGCGGGCGAGCGGCTGGTCTACCCCTGCGTGGGATCGGTCGTATCGCTCTTCAAGGGCTACGACGGCGGCTACCAGGGGCAGATCCCACCGTACATTCTCCTCACCGAACCGGTCGGACGATTCGAGGAGGCGGGGTTTCTGCCGACGCGGTACAAACCCTTCATCACCGGCGGCGATCCGTCGCAGGACCGGTTCGCCGTCGAAGGCGTGGTGGCGGAGGGCATCACGGACCAGCAACAGCGCGACCGGCAGGCCCTGCTGGGCAAGCTGGATTCCCTCGGCCGCGCGCTGCCAAGCCACGCTGCGATCAAGGCCCTGGCCCGCTCGCGCGAGCAGGCCTTCGACCTGATCGTCGGCGACGGCGGCAAGGCGTTCGATGTGTCGCAGGAGAACGAAGCGGTGCGCGATCGTTATGGCCGCACCACGCTGCCCGCGCAGGCGGTGAACCAGCGTGCGCCGCGAACCCGGTTCGGCCAGGCGTGCCTGGTGGCGAGGCGGCTGGTCGAGCGCGGCGTGCCCTACGTCACCATCAACTACCCCGGCTGGGACACCCACAAGGACAACTTCACCGAGATGAACCGGATGCTCCCGGACTTGGACAAGGGATTGGCGGCGCTGCTCGGGGATCTGGCCGACCGCGGCCTGCTCGACCGCACGATCGTCTGGGTGGGCGGCGAGTTCGGGCGCACACCGCGCATCGACTGGGACGCCCCTTGGAACGGCGGGCGCGGCCACTGGGGCGGCGCCTTTTCCGCCCTGGTTGCCGGCGGCGGCTTCAGGGGCGGACAGGTCGTCGGCGCGACCGATGCGCGAGGGGAGGAAGTGAAGGTCCGGCCCGTTTACCCGAGTGATCTGATTGGGACGATCTACAAACTGCTGGGCATCGATCCCGCCGCCAGCCTGCCCAATCCGCAGGGGCTGGACGCGCGGGTCATGCCCGCACCGGCCGATGGCACGCCCGCGTCCGGGCTGCTGAACGAGATCCTCTGATTCGGGGATGCGATGAGCGCTTTGCGATGGTTCATGCCGGTGAGCTGCCTGTTGCTGGCCGAGACGGCCTCCGCCCAGCAGGGCCTGCCGGGCGATCCGCACGTCGGCTACATCTACCCTGCCGGCGGACGACAGGGCGCGACGTTCCAGGCGACCATCGGCGGGCGCTATCTGAACGCGACCAGCGTCCACTTCTCCGGCAAGGGCGTCCGCGCCACCATCGTGCGCCAGGATCGCCAGGTTACGCCCCAGGAACAGCAGACGCTGGTGCAGATGATCACGGCCATCCAGGAGAAACGCCGAGGTGGCCAGGCGATCACGCGCGAGGAGATGCAGCAGGCCGAGGAGGTCCGCCACAAGCTCGACCAGTTTGGCCGGCGCCTCACCAACCCCGCCCTCGGCGAGTTCATCACCATCGAAGTTTCGATCGCGCCCGACGCGGCGATGGGAATCCGCGAGCTGCGCCTGGGCACCGTCGGCGGCCACTCCAATCCGCTGGTGTTCCACGTGGGCGGTCTGCCGGAGGTCAGCAAGCCCGATTGGAAGAACATCCCAAAGGAAAAGGCCAGCATGGAGGCCCGGATCGATCCCAAGCCGCCGGAGAAGCGGATTGCGCTGCCCGTCGTGCTCAACGGCCAGATCCCGCCCGGCGGCCACGATCGCTATCGCTTTGCGGCGAGGAAGGACCAGCAACTGGTCGTGGCGGTGCGAGCGCGGGAGCTCATCCCCTTCATCTCCGACGCCGTGCCGGGGTGGTTCAAGGCCTCGGTTTGGATCACCGATGCGGCCGGCGAGGAGCTCTGCTCCTCCGACGATCGCCAGTTCCTCTCCGACCCGGCCTTGGCATTCCAAGCTCCCGCCGATGGCGAGTACGTGCTGCACATCAAGGACGCGCTTTACCGCGGGCGGGAGGATTTCGTCTACCGCATCACGATCGGCGAATTGCCGCTGGTGGACGCGGTCTTCCCGCTGGGCGGAAGAACCGGCACGACGCTCCTCCTCGACGTCACGGGCCAGAACCTGCCCTTCAAGCGGTTGACGCTGGATCTGAAGGACAGGGCCGCAGGCGTCTGCCCGCTTGCACTCAGCGGGATCGTCAATCGTGTTTCCGTGGCAGCCGATCCCTTGCCCGAAGGCGGAGAGAAGGAACCCAACAACGATATCGCCTCCGCGCAGGCCGTGAAGCTGCCCCTCGTCATCAACGGCCGGATCGATCGCCCCGGCGACGTCGACACCTATCGCTTCGAGGGCAAGGCCGGCGACCGCATCGTCGCGGACGTCATCGCCCGACGGCTCGACTCTCCCCTGGATTCCTTCCTGCTCATCACCGACGCCACCGGCAAGCAGGTCGCCTTCAACGATGACCGCGAGGACAGAAGCGCGGGCCTTGGCACCCACCACGCCGATTCCTACCTCGCCTTCACGCTCCCCTCGGCCGGGCCCTGGTTCATCCACCTCGGCGACATGCAGCAGGACGGCGGCCCTGCCCACGGCTACCGCGTGCGGCTTGGCGCCCCGCGGCCGGACTTCGAACTGCGGGCCACTCCCTCGGCCCTGAACGTCCGCGGCGGTGCGTCGGTTCCCGTCACCGTGCACGCGCTGCGCAAGGACGGCTTCGCCGGCGCCATCGAACTTCGACTCAATGGCGCGCCCGAGGGAATCACCCTCTCGGGGGCTCGCATCGCGGCCAACCAGGACAGCGTCCGCTTCACCCTCAACGCCGTCCCCTCCGCCCGCCTGGATCCGTTCAACATCCGGATTGAGGGCCGCGCCATCGTCGACGGTCGCGAGGTCGTCCGCCCCGCCCTCCCGGCGGACGACGTGATGCAGGCCTTCGCCTACCGCCATCTCGTGCCCGCGCAGGAACAGAAGCTGTCGATCGTCGGCCGATACCGCCCGGGGGTGGGCGCGAAGATCCTGTCGTCCACGCCGCTGCGGATCCCCGCGGGTGGCACGGTACCGATCCGCGTCTTCATGCCCGCGGGACCGATCATCAACCGGATCGACTTCGAGCTGAGCCAGCCGCCGATGGGGGTCACGATCAAGGCCACAGACGCAGGCGACGGCCAGGGGACGGAGATCGTTCTGCAATCCGATCGCGCCCAAAGCAACGTCGGAACCCGGGGAAACCTCATCATCACCGCGTCCGTCCCCGCCCCGGTCGAGACCGGCCGCAACCCCGGCGGCGTTGCGCGCCGCATCCCGCTGGGCGCCCTGCCCGCGATTCCGTTCGAGATCGTTGCGCGCTGAGCGCTCGCTGCGACCGGAAGCCGGTCAAGGACACGAACCGGCAGACCCGACAGGCCCGCCGTCAGCGCACCTCGGCGTCCACGGTTTCGAGCTGGATGCCCGGGCCCGGCTTGCTTCCTGCGGCCACGATATGCAGGTAGCTCACGCCATTGGGCGCGGGATGCCTCGGATGGAGCGTGCCGGCGGGCCGGCCATCCACCGAGACGCGGCAGGCGCCGCCGGATTCGGCGCCGGACCATTCGAGCAGCAGCATGCAATCGGTGTCGGGCTTCAGTGCAACCGAGCCGGGGGGGTCGCCGGGGGCGAGTCGCAGCGTGTAGACGGAGACGTCGGAAGCGGTGCGGTCGCACGCGCTGAAGAGGCGATCCATCAGGCTGAGATGAACGCCCGCCGAACCGGCCGGGAGCCGGAAGCGCAAGGCGATGCGGCCGGCCTGCCCCGCGGGGAAGTTCCACGCGGCGCCGCCGGAGCGGTAGTCGGCGCCGGAGTGCTCGTTCACCAACTCCGGATCGTCGAGGAAGGCGATGTCGAGGACGTTCACGCCCGGCCGCGACGGATGCGGGACGACCTTCGCCGCCGGCTTGCGGTTGTAGGCGCAGTGCCCGCGCGGCACGGGAAGGAAGGTGTGGTGGGTCCAGTCGCCCGCGCCGTTGGAGAAGTCGCCCGTGCGTTTCTTCTCGAGCAGCCAGCGTGTGTCCATGATGGCGAGTCGCCGGTGATTGACATGCTGTCCGTAGGCAATCAGCACGCGATGCTCGTCGAGCGGCACGAACTCGGCCTGATGGTTGCCCCGGTCCTGCGGGCCGCCCCAGGTGGCGTAGTCAGCGCGGGCGCGATGTTCGTCGAGGCCCACCTCTCGAAAGCCGCTCCAGGTCAGGCCTTCGTCGTCGGAGATGGCCGCGTGAAGGGTGTCGCGGTTCGTGAAGGCGTCCTCGCCTTTGCCGGTGGCCGTCGGAAGTTCGGGCAGCGGCGATTGGTTCGTCCAGAGAAAGAGCAGCCGCCCATCGGGCAGCCGACCCAGCGTGGGCATGGTGAGCGTGCCGGCGAAACGCGAGGGCTTCCCCTCGCTCCACGTTTCCCCGCGGTCCTTCGAGAACGACTCGTAGTGGTAATCCTGCGAGGTGCGCAGCAGCGCCCACAGCGTGCCGTCCTTCAACTCCGCCACCGTGGCTTCGACCGCAATGTTCTGCCAACGCAGGCCGCGATGAATGCCGCCGACGGTGTGCGGCGGCGACAGGATGACGGTCTTCGACTTCCGCCAGTTCAGCCCGCCATCATCGGATAGCCACATGGTCGTGCCATTGCCATGCGTCGGCAGCACGATGCGCCGGCCGCCGTCAATGAAGAGCGGCGTGCGCATGATGCCGGGAAGGGTGAGCAAGTCATCCCGCTGCTCGCGCCACGTCTCGCGGGTGCGGCCGTCTTTCGTCACCGCGGCCCAGCGGCCGTCCAGCCCGCCGCGCGAGAGGAACACATGGTCCTTGATGGGTTGCACGCGGAGGTACTCGCCGGTGGCGGGATTCCGCGCGAAAGCGGGGGACTCCTTGCTCATGCCGCCGTAATTCGGAGGGTAATCCGGACCGGCCTTCTCGTAGCTCCACGTCTCGCCATTGTCACGGCTGACCAGGTAGCCGGGCCGCGCGCGGTCGCCATCGTAGTGGCGGATCTCCGTGGCGCTCACCCGCACGAGTCCGCGCCCCGCGTCCGCCGGCGGCGTGCCGACAACCCGAGGGGGCGGATACGCATCGGCGCGCAGCGCCGCCAGGGGCGCGAGCACGAGGGCGACGAGAAGATGGCGGGCGCGCATCATGGCGGAAGACCAGCGCGAGACTACATCGTGTGCGGGAGAAGCCGGGCAACGACCCCGATACCCACTCGCAGCGGAGGAGAACCTGGTTCCACGGGTCCCCCAACCCGCTCCGACCACGGCTCGCGCGCCGATCATCATGCACCCTCCGCCTTTTCGATGCCGTCCTCGTTTCGGCGGACAGACTGCATCGACGGCGCGGACGAGTCAACCGGCGGCTCCCGGGCGCCCGACTTCGACCCCGCCAACGCGCGCACGTTCTTGTCTTCCCTTCGGCACTCTGGCAGCTTCGCCGCCATGAGACTACTGCTCCAGGCAGTTCCCGAAGGACGGGCGCCCGCGCCGCCCGATGAGCGATTTCTTGCAAGAAGGATGCGCCATCCGAACCGCTCCACAACGCCCTCGAAACCCACCACAAGCATCTGAGCTATCCACAATGCACCACCCCATAAGTATCCAAAGAGCGAAACGGATCGCGGCGTTCCTGTTCCTTTCAGTCGCCGGAGCACTCGCTGCGGAAGAGAATCCCTACCGCTATTGGCCAAGCTACCAGAAGGTCCCCTTGACGGATTATGCTGAACCAACGTGGACTCCTCACAACACGATAGCAACGGGGTGGGATTTCTCCCTCCCCCCGTCTGTCACCGTCAGCCCTCGCTCCTATCTGGTCTTCGCGAGGATCTTCAATCTCTCCAAGGAACCCAAGCTCCCTCCCGTTCGCATCAAGGCGAATCCCGTTCTTTCCATATGGGTCGAGTGGAAGGAACTGGAGCCGGAGAGAGACCGCTACGACTTTGAACGACTCAAGTCGTTCATTGGCCTGGCCGCCGCCGCCGGATACGGTGTCGAGATCCGCCCCATAACCGCCATAGCCGCGAGGAATGGGGACAGGACTCGGGGTTCGGTTCCCGGGTATGTCACCGCTTTGGGCACCCCTATTCTCAATGATCCTCCGAAGAAGGGGGACGGAATCAGTCACTATGATCCATCCCATCCCGACTTCCACCGCCGATACATGAAGCTGGTACAAGCCTTTGGGAAGTCTGGGATTCCCACAAACCCCACAGTCAAATCCATCGTTGTCGGCTATTCATCCGAGACCTACGGGGACGAGGGAATTGGAGATTGCTCCAAGCAACACGTTATGGAGCGGCTGGATGCCTGGGCTCACGCCTGCCAGGGGGTCGCCGGCAAAGTCATGATGTGCGGGAAGAGCGAATACGGCTTCTCCAAAGGCTTCGGATTCCGCGATGGCATGGTGGAGGTCTACATGTACCAGATACCCGATGCCGCCAACGGTCAGTTCATTGATGAGAACGGCTATCTGACCACGGACGAAAAGGCGCCCATCATTGCAAAGGGGGGCTTGAACGGAGACGAGAACGAGACCTATGAAGAGAAGATGAGCTTTCGGTTTGGCCCCACAACTCTCTTCCCCTACCGATACTTCTCCTCAACGCTGAGGGCGATTCAACTGCGCAAGAACATCATCCTCTTGAATGACTTCTCACCCATCCCTGACCTCACCGCCTATCTCTCCCTTGAAATGGGACGCACGGTGAAGGACACCCCTGACGTCTGGTGCCTTCTTCGCGAGAATCAAATGCAGCCATGGTCCTACAATGGCCGGGCCAAGGAGATGGGCTATTATGGGGACTTCAGCACATCCAGACCTGTTCCGTGCAAGAACTTCGAGCGATGGCTCTACCAGCGCGATTCGGAGGGATATGAAACCCAAGCCGTCCTTCCGATCCCCACGTCGCCCAACCATTGGATGATGGCCCCAGGACATGACAAGGACCTCATTGCACGAGCAGGAACGAGAATCGGATTTGCGGTGGACGATCGATTCCTTCCCGAGACTCCTCAATCCGTGACTTTCAAGATCACCTTCCACGACGGCGTCAGAGGCACCATGAACCTGGTTTATGAGGGAGCCTCCGGCCGAGTCCAGTATCCGATCATCGCCACCGGCAACGATGTCATTCGAACCGCCACCGTCCACACCACCGTTCTCTTCAAAGCCAAAGGCCTTGCCTACGACTTTGAGATCCATTCCCCTGAGAAAGTCCCCGTTTCCATCGTCCGCGTGATCAGGTCTCCCGAGAAAGCGAAGCCATGACGCAGCAATCCGGTTTGCCGGGCTCATGCTCCGTGGCGTTGCCCCCCGGGGAGAAGAAGGATGAACCCTATCTCGAGAGAGGCTGCTCTGTAGCAAGCTGCGAAGGGTTCTGGACACTACCCCCTATGCAGGGACAAGCCGGAAGACGATGTTGTCCGGCACCTCGGACTCGACATCGCCGACCACGGAGGCGCCCTCCGGGACCGCCCCGGAGAGAATCTGCGAGGCGAGCGCGTCGGACACCCTGCGCTGCACCGCGCGCTTCAGCGGGCGCGCGCCGAAGGCCGGATCGTATCCGTCGCGCGCCAGGAGGTCCTTGGCCCCGTCGGTGAGCCGCAGCGTGATCCGCTTCTTCTCCAGGAAGCCGGCGACGCGCGCGACCTGGATGTCGACGATCCGGCGGATCTCCTCTCGCCGCAGGCTGTGGAACAGCACGATCTCGTCGACGCGGTTCAGGAACTCCGGCCGGAACTGGGCGCGAAGCAATTCGTTGACCCC
>VGWF01000049.1 GCA_016873715.1 Lentisphaerota bacterium
GGGGGGTACGGCTACAACAATGATCGTTACCGCGACCATGAAGAACTTTAGGACGGTCTTGACCGACTCTTGCGCCCCAGCATTCCATGCGATGATCGAAATGGTGAATACAGCCACAGCCCAGAGAGTCATCCACCACTTCTTAGACTCCAGGGAGAGGATCTTAAGCCCAAGCGCACCGAGTACAGCAAACACCAACAACGGCCATACTTGAGGCGCGTGCAACTGCGTCCAGACTGCTCCGGCATCAAGCCCAGCGTGCGCGTCACGTATCAAGGCTATTACCTTGCTGGCGATCAGAGCAATGAAGATGAGTACTGCTGCGATGGTACCCCAAACACTGATCTGGGCGGCCAGACCGGCCAGTCGCTTCTGCAGCGGCGTTTCACCCTCGGCGCGCTCCTGTAGTTCTTCGCCGCAACCGGGGACCTGACATCTCCCTTCTTCGCGGTACACCTTTCGGTGCTCGGTGTTCGAACAGATATAGCCCTTGCCCAAGGCGCTGGCCAGATTCCCCATTTCCGTTTTGTCGCCCACAGCCATGATCTCAGCAAGTCCATTGCCGGTCATGATATGCGTGCCACCGATCAACCGCTCGTGTCGCCGCTTGTGAACCGCATCTGACTCGCCGGTCATCAGTGCTTCGTCGACCATGAGGTCGACACCGTGCAGCACGATGGCGTCCGCCGGTATCTTGTCGCCGCCCTCCAGGTGAATGATATCGCCGACCACTAGGTCAGCGGTGCCGATGGTGTGGAAGTGCCCATCGCGCGTTACTTTAACCTGAATCTTGTCGCTATCCTGTTTGAGGAGTTCAAACGCCTTGTCCGCCTTGTATTCGCTCCAAGTTCCACCCGCAGTGGCGAGACCTACGGCAATCAGAATGGCCACACCATCCCAAGGGACATTCCTGTCTAGCAATCCGACGATGATCGCGATTGCAGCGCACACGAGCAGGATGATGATCGTCGGATCCTCAAACTTCTCCAACCACTGCTTCCAAAGGGGGTCCTTGGCGGGAGGCGTGAGACGGTTCTCGCCGTAGGTACGGCGGTTGCTCTGCACCTGCGCCGCGGTCAACCCCTTGGCCGAATCGGTCGATGGTTTGTACGCGGGCTGTCTTGCCTGCACAGTTTCAACGCTCGGTGCCATCTGAGTCTCCTCTCTCGTCCCAACCTTGGTTTGATTCGACTCCATCGGCGCGGCCGCGTCAAGCACTGAAGCGGTCTATTGTCTTGGTGCTTTCAAACTCACCGATCTGTGTGCGGCAAGATTGGGCGTCGAGACAGTCAAGACAGTCCAGGCTGGCGCGGGACTCCGATCCTCCATCCCCGCCGCGATCCGCCTTCCGATACAGTCCAGTCTTGACGCACGTCTATAAGACTAGACGTGCCGTCGAGACTGGTCTGTACCGAGAGCGGTGGCCCACTCCAACGCTGGGCGGGTGAGGAACTCCGCGATCGGGATCCCCTGGGCGCCGGCCAGCAGGGGGCGGGCGGATGGGAATGCGGCTATGAAGGCGTCGACACCGGGCGGATTGGCGCGACGGGCCGTGCTCTTGACCTCGACGGCCGTGATTGCGCGGCCCGAGACGAGGACGAAGTCGACCTCGCGGTTCCGGTCGAGCCAGTACTGGACGTCAACGCCGGTCCCGCGGCTCGTGTTCAGGAGATGCGCCCCGACGGCGGATTCGACGAGCCGGCCCTTGAACTCGGGATCCCTGTCGAGGTCGGCGAAGTGCACCGGCCCGAGCGCCGTCATCAGGGCGGTGTTCAAGACCTGCAGCTTCGGGCTCGACCCGCGCTGACGGACCTTTTCCCCCGCGTACTTCTGGAGGCCGGCGACGAGCCCCGCGCCATGGAGCAGGTCGAGGTAATGCGCGAGCGTCGTCGTGTTCCCAACGTCCTGAAGCTGGCCGGTCATCTTCTGGTAGGACAGGATCTGGCCGGAGTACTCGCACGCCAGATGGAACAGGCGGCGCAGGAGCGCCGGCTTGTCGACCCGGCTCAACAGGAGGATGTCGCGCGAGATCGTGGTCTCGATCAGCGCGTCGATGATGTACCGGCGCCAGCGTTCCTCGTCGCCGATCAGGGCGGCGGATCCCGGGTAGCCGCCGAAGTACAGGAACTGCTCCAGGGTCCAGCCGAAGGCCTCCCGCATCTCCTGATACGACCAGTGCGGCACCGGCGTGATTTCGAAGCGGCCGGCAAGGCTCTCGGTGAGGCCTTGCTGCACAAGCAGCGGCGAGGATCCCAGCAGCATGACCTTCAGGGCGGTCCCGGCGCGGGTGTCTTCGTCCCACAGGCGCTTCACGGTCTCGGACCATCCGGCGATCTTCTGGACCTCGTCGACCATGAGCAGTGCCTGACCGAAGCCCCCCCTGCTCCGCGTCAGGGACCGTCCGATCTCCCATTGCTGGGCGAGCCAGGCCCGGTCCTGAAGCGTGGGCTCGTCGGCCGAAACGTAGTGGACGGACTCCCCCAGCCCCTCACCGATCTGTCGGGCGAGCGTTGTCTTGCCGGCCTGGCGCGGCCCCGACAGGACCTGGATGAACCGGCGGTCCTCGCTCAACCTGCTGTGCAGCAGAGGATAGAGATGCCTATGAAACGTGCGCCCGGAGACTCTTGACGATTTACTCATGACAGTGAGTAAAACTACTCGCAACCAACCCGAGGTCAACACCAAAAGGTCGCATCAACGTCCCACGCCGATCCGGGGCGGGCACTACCCCGCGGCGGCGACGGGGGCGATCCTGACGACTTTCGCACGGGTGGTCGCCGGACCGATCCGCCAGAACGTGGCGGCGTCCTTGGCGGTCACGCGGGCCTTGTAGTGCCGGTGCAGGACCTCGGGCTCTCCGACGTGGCCAAGCTGCAACGCGGTCTTGCCGGCGGGGTGGAACTGGGCTAGGTGGTACGTCCCGAAGCTGTGGCGCATGCCGTTGGGCGGCCAGTCGACCTTAGCCTCCTTGCGGACCTTCCGTAGCGCCCGGCGCGAGAAGTACAGCAAGCCGCTTTCTCCGCGGTGCGGTGCGAGCCATGCGGCAAGGTTCGGTTGGATCTCCACGTCGCGGTCCCGGCGTTTCTTCGCCGTCGCGGCATCCACACGGATCAGCCGCCGATCCAAGGCGATCCGTTGCCAGTCGAGGTCGGAGAGCTCGTTCTCGGTCCGAAGCCCGGCGAACAGCCCGACGGCGAGCCAAGGAACGAGCCGGGGCGCGTGCTTCACGGCCGCAGCCATGATCCGCTTGACTTCGGCCGGCGTGAAGATGCCCGGCGCGCGGTGGTCGATCTGCCCGCGGCGCTTCGGCACGGGCTGCGTCGGTGTGTATCCCATTTCGTTCGCGAACAGGAATACGCTCTTCGCGAACCGGCGCCAGTCGTCGCGGGTCACGGGGCCGCACCCCTCCGACCGCTGCCGGATCCACTCGACCATGTCGCGCGTGGTCACCGAACGGATGGGCCGGTCGCCAAGGTCCTCGCCCAAGGCCGTGCAGCGGCGCTTCAGGTCGCGCAGGGTCCGCGGCCGGAGGTTGTTCTCGGCCGACTGCTTCAGCAACTCGTCGCAGCAGGTCCGAACGGTCACGGCATCCCCCGCCGGATCGGCATGGGCCAGGTAGTGCTCGACCGCCGCGGTCAACGAGCCCTTGCGCCCTTCGTCCAGCAGTTCGAGCGCCCGCAACACGTCGGCGCGCTGGTAGTCGGTCAGCTTCGAGAGGCTGACGGCGCGGTGTGTCGCCTCGAACGCGACGGCGGCGGCGGCATCCTTCCGTTCCTCGCGCCACTCGTCGGCCAGCCTGTCGGCCGCGTCGGCGTCCGCGACGACACGTCGGCGCCTGGGCGAGAACACCCGGCCGGAGTCCACGAGGAAGCCCCGGCCCGCCGCGCGGATCTTGGGCCACTTCGGCCGCCGGCCCGTCCGTCCCCTGCCCTCTTGCGCCGCGTCACTCATCTGGAACCCCTTCCATTCGGCCGGATGCGGCCGGGTGGCATTTACGCGCCGAGAGTGTGGCAGAAGTGTGGCAGAGTCAAGGCGCAAGCGCGCTTTTCTCGCTACAGTTGCGCTTTGGCTCGCGCATTCGTAATGCGCAGGTCGTCGGTTCGACCCCGACCGTTGGCTCCAGCTTCTCCCCCCGCACTTCCTCTTCGTTGAGTCCGCTTTTCCGGGGCAAGGAGTCGTTCAGATCGACTCCGATGACAGGGCCAAAGGAAGCAACCGCTTTCGCGTCGACCGTGCCGGAGCGGGCCCATGACGGGCAGGCGGTTGCCTGCGGATCGGAAGCCCATGCGGTGACAAGACCGCCTACGTCCGACAGGATACGATGGTTCACCGGCCGTGGGACGCGGTCGACGCGCGCAAAGGCGGTTGCACGTCGCACCCCTCGGAGTGTATGAGAATACCCGCCATGAATCCTACTCGAATCGTCCTGTGCCTGCTCGCTTTCCTGCCCTTCCCCACCGCCGGTCTTGCCGCGCCGCAGTTTGAACTGCCCCAGGGCGCGTTCTTCGAGGCGGAGGACTACGACCGGCTGGTGCGGGGTGAGACCGGCTTCGCGAAGGTGACCGTCGAGGTGGGCGTCAGCGGCGGCAAGATCATCCTCGGCATGTTCGCGGACGGATTGATCCGCTACGACCTCGCGGTGCTGCAGGCCGGCTCGCACGCGCTCTGGGCGCGGTGCGCGGCGCCGGGCGATGCGACGGCCGGCTTCGGCTTCGGCGGCGAGGACGCCGGACTGGCCACGGCGCGCGTGGCGAAGACCGTCGAAGGCCTCGGTTCGTTGACGGCTCCGAACGCCTACCAGTGGCGACGGCTCGGCAGCGTGGATCTGCCCGCGGGCAAGACGCAGCTGCTCCTCGGGCGCGGCGCGCTGCGATACGACTGCTTCTTCCTGAGTCGGCAGCCGGAGTTCGTGGTCACCGACGCTCTTCTGACGGAACTGGAACGCGCAAAGGAAACGCCGAAGGGCCGGAAGCTCCCGGAGCTTGTCCACACCCGCGCCATCACGCGGCATCCTCAGTGGCTCATGCAGAACGCCCTCCGGCCCGCTTACGCGCATTGCGAATGGGACAAGGCGAACACGCCCCAGTCGTGGGCGAAGATGGCGCGGGAAGCGGGCGCGAACTGCCTGGTCGGCGTCGGGGAGATGCCCGCCGGCACGCTCGACGGGACGATGAAGGCGTTTCCTTTCGAGTCCATGGACAAGAAGGGCTTCAAGCTGCCGCCGGGGTACCGGAAGGACGACCACTCCTGGGTGAAGGAGTTCGCCGACGCCGGGCACGCCGAAGGGCTGAAGGTGGTGATGTATGACGGCGCGTATCGCACGCTCGATCCACTCCTGCTGGAGCATCCCGAGTGGCGGCAGCTCGACGCCAAGGGCGCGCCCTATCGCGCCGGGTTCGGTTCCTGGCATTCGCCCTATCGCGCCGCCTACATCGCGCGCTGGGTGAACGCGGCGCGCGAGTGCGGCATTGACGGAATCATGGTGGATATGCTGTTCACCGCCCCGCGCGGCGGCGACCACTCGCCGTTCGCCGTCAAAGCGTTCAACGATCGATTCGGCGTCGAGCCGCCGCGGGTCGAGGATCCCCGCGACCTGACGTGGCAGCGATGGATTGACTTCCAGGCGTGGACCCGCGAGGAGGTCATGCTGGATGTCACCGAGGCGCTCCACGCGGTGAGCCCGGAAATCGCCTGCATCTGGAACCAGACCACCGGCTGGGTGTTCGACGGACGCGAATACCTGACCTCCCGCGCGGGGAAGTGCGCGGATGGCTTGCTGGAGGAGATGGGCTGGGAGGTCTCGCACGGAGCTTTCGATAGCCGGCCGTTCGCATGGCCGCTGCAAAGCGCGTGGCAGAGCCTGTTCCTGCGCTGTCGCACCGCCTACGGACAGATGTGGCACCTGAACGGCTTCTACACCCGGGTCAACCACGAGGCGCTGTCCTATTCGATGTTCGCCAACGGCATCGCGCCCGCCGTGGTCACCGGCGGCAACTGGGACTACCTGAAGCGGATCTGGTCCCACATCCAGGCCTGCGAGAAACACATGGCCGGCGCGACGCTCGCGCCTTACGCGGCGCTGCACTTCAGCGAGGACACGCTCCAATGGCACGCGAACGCGCGCGGCGACGATGCGCGCCAGGCCTATCTCAGGAATGTCTTCGGTTTCTTCCAGGCCTTGCTGGAGACGCATCTGCCGGTCGCCATCGTCACCGACGACGAGTTGGCGGATGCCGCCGCGCTCCGACGGTATGCGACGGTTGTGCTTCCGAACACCTCGTGTCTTAGCGACCAACAGGCGGCGGCGCTGGCGGCCTACGTGCGGGAAGGCGGCGGGCTGATCGCTTCGTTTGAAACGGGCGTGTTCGATGAAGATGGCACGCGCCGGGAGAAACCCGCGTTGGAGGAACTCCTCGGCGTGAAGCAGGGCGCCGTGGTCGGCGGCCGGAATTGGATGCTGGACACGACAAAACAGACCCACAGAATCACGCGCATCCCCGAAGTCACCGACGGCGGCGATCCGTCACAAGGTTCCCGCGACCGGAAACCGCAGGTGACATTCTTCGTGGCACACGCCAGCCGCGACGCCCGGATCGTGAAGACGACCGCGCAGGACGGCATTGAATCGGTCCGGCTGGGCGGACCGGGATCCGGGTACAGCGCGCTGCACACCCGCGTGGTCGGCCGTGGGCGCGTGGCCTATTTCCCGCCGGACATCGGTCACGGCTACTTCGCCTACAACCACCCGATCGCCCGGCGTCTTATCGAGCGCACGGTTCGCTGGAGCGCGGGGCAATCCCCGTTCTTGGAAACCGACGCGCCGATGGCGGTCCAGACCGTCTGTTTCCGCAAGGGCGACGACCTCGTCGTGCACCTGGTCAACGACAACTCCTCGTTCGGCCGCGCCGCCGCGCCGAACCCGGAGAGTTTTGGCGCGTTCCGCGACGAGGTCTTGCCGGTGCATGGAGTGAAGCTCGCCGTCAGCGGCAACTACCGGAAAGCGATCCTGCTGCCCGATGGCAAGGAACTGGCCGTCCGATCGAATGACGGCAAGGTGGAGACGACCGTTCCCCGCGTGGACATCCACGCGATGGTCGTGTTCACGCGGTAGGACGATTCGATCAAGAACGTATCGGCACATGAACAACAGGGAGCCTCGCATGCTACGCATCCACACCCTCGCCGCGATTTAGTTGAAAGGAAACAATGAAACCAAACCTGATCGCCATCGGATCCCTCGTGTTGCTTGGCCTCGGCCTGCACCCGGCCGACGCCGAGACGAACAATCCCCACACCGACTGGTTCTGCAAAGCCGGCTACGGCGTGTTCGTGCATTACTTGAACGACGTCCAGAACAACCCGGACACGGTTCAGAGTCTCGACAGGCAGACCTCCTGGGACGAATGCGTGCGCGAGTTCGATGTGAATCGCTTTGCCGACGCGATGGCCCAGGCGGGCGCCGGTTACGTGATCTTCACGATGCACCAGCGAACGCGGTTTCTCATCGCGCCGAACGCCACGTTCGACCGGATCACCGGCTACAAGCCCGGCGAAGCGTGCGCCACGCGCGACCTGGTCACCGACCTTCATACGGCGCTCTCCGCGAAGAACATCCCCCTGATGCTCTATTGGACCGGTACCGGACCCAGCGCCGACGCCAAAGCCAACGCGGCCATGGGCTGGCAGGTGCCCATCGCCAAGGACTGGTTGCTGAAATGGGCGGCCATCACCGAGGAATACGCGCTCCGCTATGGCGAGAAAGTCGCCGGCTGGTGGGTGGACGGTTGCTATTTCAAGCACGGCGATCTTCGCTACGATGACGAGAAGCTCGGCATCCTGGCGCGCGCGTTGAAGGCGGGGAACCCCAAAAGCATCATTGCCCTCAACCCTGGCGTGGAGCTCGCCGCCTACTCGCGACACGAGGATTTCACGGCGGGGGAACAGAACCGGTTCCACGAACAGCCGCTGGGCCGCTGGCTAAACGGCGAGCAATGGCACATCCTGTCCTACCTCGGCGCGGATCGCGGCGGCAATTACTTGGGGTGCGGTTGGTGCGAGCCGGGCACCCGATACACCAAACGCGAACTGGCGGAGTACATCTTCGACGTTAATCACGCCGGGGGCGTGGTATCCGTGGATGTGCTGCTCTTTCGCGACGGGACGCTCGACCGCTCGCAGCTGGAAGTGTTGAAGTCACTCCGCCCGGCCCTGGCGACGATGAAGGCCCGTCCGCCGGTTCCGCCGGGCAATCTGGCGTTTCGCAAGCCCGCGCGCCTGCTCAGTCTCGACGGTTCGCACGAGTTGGTGGTCAACCATCAAGGCGCTTCGAAATTCGGCGTGGACGGCGAACCGAACACCTCCGCGCTGGCAGCGAATGAATGGCCGTGGACTTACGAGGTGGACCTCCTTGAACCGCGCGCGGTGCGGCGCGTGAACGTCACTTTCGCCAAACGCGGCTTTGCCACCGACCTGCGGCTCCAAGCCTCGGCGGACAGGAAGACCTGGCAGAGCATCGCCAACGCCGCCGACCTCGACGGCTCGCCCTACGCCGCCGAGTTTCAGCCTGTGAAAGCGCAGTGGATTCGAGTGAGCGCGCTGAAACCGAACGGTCCAAACCAGAAGGGAACGCAGATGGCAGTCGCCGAACTGGAGGTTTACGAGTGACCGCGCCAAGGGTCATCCGCTGGGGACAACCACTCCCCTTCCCCGCCCTGCTGCCCGCGCCGCTGCGCGCACTGCATGCCTACGACGCGCCGAGGCCCAACAGCGTCTTCATCCTCGCCGACGGCCCCGGCTGCGGCGACGCGCAGTGCTAGAGCCGCGGACGAGGGAAGATTCCCACGCCTGCAATCGGGCATCGTCGAGGTCTCCGGCCCACCCGTCATCGCTCCCGAGCGCATCACGATCTCCCCCGCGGCGGGACCGGTCTGTCTCTCCCTCGCGCCTCGATCCCGGAGTGCGTTCGCGTCCCATTCTTGCCAACCCGCAGTCACTCTGGCAGCTTCACCGCCATGAGAACGCTGCTTCTGACCATCGTCGCGGGACTGTTTCAGACCGTCGGCTGCGTGATGGACGCCTCCGCCGATACGGCGGCCGACAAGCCGGCGGGTACTCAGACGGTTTATGACGTCGTCGTCTATGGCGATTCCTCCGGCGCGGTCATTGCCGCGATCGCGGCGAAGCGCGAGGGGCGGTCGGTCATCTGGTTGAATCCCACCGGCTTCGCGGGCGGCATGAGCGCCAGCGGACTGGGGGCGACGGATTTTCTCGGCAGACAAAACACTTTTGGCGGCATCGCCAAGGAATTCTACGCGGGCGTCGCGGCGGCCTATGGAGTGGATTTCGTTCGCAGCTTCGAACCGCACGTCGGCAAGCAGGTGTTTGAGCAGATGATCAAGGCTGCCGGTGTGACCGTGGTTTACAACGAGAAGCTCGACCGCGCTCCCGGCAAGGGCGTGACGATGGACGGCCGGCGCATCCGGGCCATCACGACGCTCAGCGGAAGAACCTACCACGGCAGGATGTACATCGATGCGACCTACGTCGGCGACCTGATGGCCGCCGCCGGCGTGACGTACACGGTCGGACGCGAGCCGGAGAGCCAATACGGCGAGGACTTGGCCGGCGTGCGGCGCGGCGACACGAAGCCGCGGGTGCATTACACGCAGGGCGACAAGGATCACTTCATCAAGGACGTCGACCCCCATGTGAGCCCCGGCGACTCCGCCAGCGGCCTGCTGCCGCACGTTCACAAGATCGAGGGCCTCACGAACGGCCAAGGCGACAAGAAGATCCAAGCCTACAACTACCGGGTCTGTCTCACGACCGATCCGAAGAACCGCATCCCCATCGAAAAGCCGGCGGGCTATCGCGAGCTTGATCACGAGCTGCTGCTGCGCAACTTCGACGCGGGTGACCCTCGCCTCCCGGCGCTCATCGAGCCGCTCGCAGGCTCCGGGCAGAAGGTGGACTGGAACAACATGCACGCCGTCGGTTCGGACCATCCCGGCACGAACTGGGACTACCCCGAAGCCGGCTACGAGCGCCGTCGCGAGATCGAAAAGGAGCATGAGACCTACATCCGCGGATTCCTATGGACGATGGCGAACAGCCCGCGCGTGCCCGAAGCCATCCGCAAGCGCACGGCGTCCTACGGGCTGCCGAAGGACGAGTTCACCGACAACGGCGGCTGGCCGTGGATGATCTACATCCGCGAAGCCCGGCGCATGGTCGGCGATTACGTGATGACCCAGAACGATTGCATGGGCATGAAGTCCGCGCCTGACCCGGTGGGGCTGGGATCGTTCGGCATGGACTCGCACTGCGTGCAGCACATCGTCACCGACAACGGCACGGTGCAGAACGAAGGCGTCATCTGGCGGGTGCCGCCCCGGCCGTACGGCATTTCCTATCGCGCGATCATTCCGAGGAGGGGCGAGTGCGAGAACCTGCTCTCGCCCATCTGTCTCTCCGCCTCGCATGTCGCCCACGGCTCGATCCGCATGGAACCGGTCTTCATGGCCTTGAGCCAGAGCGCGGCCATCGCTGCCGGACTGGCGCTCGACAGCCATGGGAGCGTGCAGGACGTGCCCTATCCGGCGCTCCACGCGAAACTTCTCGCGGCCGGACAGATCGTTGACCCGTCGCAAGCGCCCGCAACGAAACGCGCCGCTGCGAAGAAGAAACCCGCTCCGACCGCCGGCGCCGTGACGAGCGCGCCGGTCGCGATGGCGGCCGCCGAAGCTCCGGTATCGCGCTTCCGGGGTTACTACACCCGGCTGCCGTTCGATGATCACGGGTTCACAGGGAAATACGCGGACATCGTTGTCGACGTGCCGCAGCGGGGGCAGTTCGTCTTCAGCCGCGAGTTCGGGTATCAACCCCGGTGGCTGCCGCGCGGCGGCAAACCGCACTCCGTTGCCCGGCTGATTCCGCGCAAGGGCGATGGCCCGGACCAACGCCCGGACAATCGCAACATCGCGTGCAACGCCGCCATCGTCGGGCAGTCGGAGGCGAGCGTCACCGTCCACTGGCGTTACGCGCCGGATATCACGAAACCATCCTTCACCGACTACCGCGAGGCCTACAACGCAGCCGGCACCCCCGCCCCGTTCTACGCCGACTACGCCGATGAGTACTTCGTCATCCACGCTGACGGCAACGTGGTCCGCACCGTGAAGAACGGCTGCGCCCGGCTCGCGGACTGGAATGACCCGGGCAACCGGATCGAGCAAACGCTGCAACTCACGCCCGACGGCATTCGCGAGACCGCGTTGCGTCCGGCGCAGCTCTCCCGGGCTTCGGTGCCGCCGGTCGCCGGCTCGCCGGTGAAGTCCGGGCGCACCGAGAACGTGATCCGCCACTGGCGCTTCGACGAGGGCGCAGGGTTCGCGACCGCGGAAGAGCGATCCGACAAGGCCTGCGAGATCGGCGGCGTGGAGGCGTACTGGCGGCCGGGCGTGTCCGGCGCCTGTCTTTCGTTCGATTCGTACAGCAGCTTCGTCACGCTGCCTGCGGCCCAGTGTCCACGCCTCGAAGGCGCCCTCACCCTCTCCGCGTGGATCGCGATCCAGGAGTATCCCTTCCATCTCGCCGCGATCGTGGACCACATGGACGGCAACAAGGGCTGCCTGCTCGGCGTCAACGCCAAGGGCCAGGTGGAGTTCAGGATCGGCACCGGCGACGCCGTCCGGTCGGTGGTCACCGAGCGCGTTCCGCTCTACGACTGGGTCCATGTCGCCGCGGTCGCCAGGAGCGGCGCGGCCGCCGTCGTCTATCTCAACGGCAAACCGGTCGCCACCGCGTCCCAAGCGTCCGTTTCCGTAGACGCGACGAACATCGACCTCTCCCTCGGCATGACCCGGTCGGCGCGTCAATTCCCGCTGTTTGCGGAGCGGCCGGTGACCAAGCAATTCAAGACGACCATGGCGTTCAGCGGTTGGATTGACGAAGTGCAGCTGTTCGACAAGGCGCTGAGCGAATCGGAAGTCGCCGCGGAACACGCGGCGCTCCAGCCTTCGACCGCGCGTCCGCTGAAGCCCTGGGTGTTGCCCGCCGGGCCGGACGTGTCGCCGGGATTTCGCGCCGAGAACACGAAGTTGCGCTACAGCCCCGAGTGGGACGGGCTGTGGCGCGTGGGCGACTTCGCCGACATCGTGGTGACGTTTGCCGACAAGCCCTGGCGCTACGTCTTCTGGCGCGGCACGCGCTACCTGCCGTCCCTGGTCACCGCCCACGGTCGTGATGGAATCTGGAGCAACGACCAAGGACCTGAACGCTACGATGGCCAGTGCTACGAGCACATGTCCGACATGCTCTGCCGCTTTTCCAACGCCCGGATCATTCATCGCAGCGACGCGCGCGTCGTGGTGCATTGGCGGAACGCCTCGGCGTCGATTGACTACAAGTGGCCCGCGCTGGATGCGAACGGTTGGGGGATTTGGACGGACGAGTACTGGACGATCTACCCCGATGGCATTTCCATCCGCCACCAGTGGGTGCATAACAACACCGACAAGCCGATCACGGCGGAGTTGAACCAGAACGAGATCCTCTGCCACCCGGGCCAGGCCACCGAGGACGTGCTGAACGACGACGCGGTGATCCTGGCAGATCCGAAGGGCCAGATCAGGACCATCTGTCGCACCAGCCCGCCCGCCAAGAAGGGCGAGGGCGACTGGAATCTCCAGCTCATCAACCTGAAGGGCAGGACCAAGCAGTTCGAGATCGGCGAAGTCGGCGCTTACGGCGAGACGTGTCTGCACCGAGACGTCTGGTGGCGGGGCTGGAATCACTATCCCGTGCAGCTCATTCCGAGCGACGGCACGCGCGTGACCACCTACGACCGTCCGTCGTCCACATGCCCGGCCACGTTCCGCGAACTGCGTCACAGCAGGGGCGGCAACAACATCGAGGCGATGGTCATGTACGGCCTGACGGACAAGCAGCCCGTCGAGCTGACGGCGCTGAACCGCTCATGGAACTTCGCACCCGCCGTCATCGACACCAACGGCTGCGTTTCCCTCGGCTACGAGCAACGGGAACGCGCCTTCAAGTTCGTGAAGACCGCCGAAACGCTCGGCTTCACGCTTCGCGCCACCCAGGAGCGACCGCTGGTCAATCCCGCGTTCATCATCGCCAACTGGGGCCGCCCCGACAGCGCCGTGTCATTGAAGATCAACGGCCAGACCAAGACGCCGGGGACTGACTACCGCACGGGCACCGAAGTGGACACCGCCGGAACGGACACGCTCGTGATCTGGCTGCCGTTGTCGGCGACCGAGACGGTTTCGGTTGAGCTTGGCAAGCGAGAATGACTTCCCCGCGAGGGAACAACGTCAGCATTCGAACAAGAGGGACGACCCCTTCCCCGCGTGGCACGTCGCAGTCCGGAGGGCGGAGACGCGACTGCGACGCCGAACACGTTGAGGCCTACGCTAACGGCTGAGCCCCCGCGGCGGGACCCATCCGTCTCCCCCTCGCGCCTCGATCCCGGTGCGCCCTCGCGTCCCATTCTTGCCAACCCGCAGTCACTCTGGCAGCTTCACCGCCATGCGAACGCTGTTCCGGGCCGGTCCCGACGGGCACGCCCGCCCTGCGAAGCCCGCCGGGTGAAGCCGGGTGCCCGCACCGCCCGAGACGCGGTTTCCTGTCGGGCGGCGAAGGTCCATCCACGGGCAAGAGAAGGAGCCATGAAATGTCTACTCGACAGCGGGAAGTGACGCATTCCCTCGCCATGGCCGTGGTGGGGCTGTGCCTGGGAACCCCCGCCCATCTGCGTGCAGCCGAGGGCTCCGTGCTCAAGGCGGAGAGCTTTCGGCCCTACGTCGAGGCGTTCAAACGCAACGACCGTGAACTTCATGCCCAGGCCGTTCCCAACAAGGCGGCCTGGGAGTTCCTGAAGAACAATGTGCCGTGGTTCGAGTGCCCGGACAAAGATATCGAGGAGACCTATTGCTTCCGCTGGTGGACCTTCCGCAAGCACCTCAAGTCCACGCCCGACGGCTATGTGGTGACCGAGTTTCTGCCGCCGGTGGGCTGGGCCAGGAAGCACAACACGATCAACTGCCCCGCGGGCCATCATTTCCGCGAAGGACGCTGGCTCCATTCGCCGGTGTTTCTGGACGACTACGCGGTCTTCTGGTTCCACAAGGGCGGACAGCCACGGCAATACAGTTTCTGGGCGGCGGACTCCATCTGGGCGCGCTACCTGGTCACCGGCGAGACCCGCATCGTGAAGGAGCTCTTCCCGGAGTTGATCAAGAACTACGAGGCTTGGGAGGGCGACCATCGCGACGCCAACGGCCTCTACTGGCAGGTGGACGGTCGGGACGGGATGGAGGTGTCCATCGGCGGCGCGCCGCATCCGAAAGCCGAGGGCTATCGGGCCACGATCAACAGCTATCAATACGGCGACGCCCTGGCCATTGCGCGGATGGCCGACCTTCTGGGCGACAAGGCCGTGGCCGAGCGCTTCCGCGGCAAGGCGGCGGAGTTGAAGCGGCTGGTCCAGGAGAAGCTGTGGGATGCGGAGGCGCAGTTCTTCAAGGTCCTGCCGCGCGGCGAAGGCACGCGCCCGGCGGACGTGCGGGAGTTGCACGGCTATACACCCTGGTACTTCAACCTGCCCGATGCGGACAAGTCGGTCGCGTGGAAGCAACTCATGGACCCGCAGGGCTTCCATGCGCCGTTCGGCCCGACCACCGCCGAGCAGCGGCATCCCAAGTTCGCGGTTTCCTACCAGGGCCACGAATGCCAGTGGAACGGCCCGAGCTGGCCGTTCGCGACCTCCCAAACGCTCGAAGCCCTGGCCAATCAGCTGCGCAATTGCCCGCAAGATGTCGTGAGCAAGCAGGACTACTTCGACACGTTGAAGACCTACGCGAGATCGCACCGGCGGACGCTCGAGGATGGCCGGGTGGTGCCGTGGATCGACGAGAACCTGAACCCGAAGACCGGCGATTGGATTTCACGCACCCGGCTCTCGAAATGGAAGAACGGCACATGGGACGCGGGCAAGGGCGGCGAAGAGCGCGGCAAGGACTACAACCATTCGACCTTCTGCGACCTGGTCATCAGCGGCTTGGTGGGCTTGCGACCCCGCGCCGACGACACGGTCGAAGTCCATCCCCTGCTGCCCGAGGGCACCTGGGACTACTTCTGCCTGGACCCCGTGCGTTACCACGGGCGCTCGCTGACGATCCTCTTCGACAAGACCGGCTCGCGTTACAACAAGGGGAAGGGCCTGCGCGTGTTGGCCGACGGACGGGAGATCGCCGCGTCCGAGACGCTGGGCCCGGTGCGCGCGACCCTGCCGCCGCGGCAGTTCCTCCCCGGCACGGACACGTCGGGCGGCTGGACGAAGTACGAAGGGAACCCGGTGCTGGGCGGCACGTACGGCACCTGTTTCGACATCACCGTGCTGCGCGAGGAGAACAAGTACCGGATGTGGTTCTCGTGGCGGCCGCAGCGGAGCCTGGGGCTGGTCGAAAGCACCGACGGCATCCATTGGAGCGAACCGCGCATCGTGCTCGGCCCGCGCAAGGAGTCCGGCTGGGAAGATAACCTCAACCGCCCCGTGGTCCTGCGTCGCGACGACGGCTACCACCTCTGGTACACGGGCCAGACGAGCAAGCAGTCGTGGATCGGCTATGCCACCAGCCCGGACGGCGTGACGTGGAAGCGGATGAGCGACAAGCCGGTCCTGTCGCCCGACGCGCCGTGGGAGAAGGTGGCGGTGATGTGTCCCCATGTGATCTGGGACGCCGAGGCACGGCAGTTCCGCATGTGGTATTCCGGCGGCGAACAATTCGAGCCGGACGCGCTGGGCTACGCCACCAGCCCCGACGGCCTCGTGTGGACCAAGCACGCGTCGAATCCGGTGTTCACGCCCGATCCCAAGCTGAAATGGGAGCAAGACCGCGTCACGGCTGCGCAGATCGTCAAGCAGGGCGCGTGGTACGTGATGTTCTACATCGGGTTCAGCGACAAGTGGCACGCGCAAATCGGCATCGCCCGTTCGAAGGACGGCCTCACCGGCTGGCAGCGGCATCCGGCGAACCCGATCATCCGCCCCAGCGCCTACGGGTGGGACCAGGTCTCCTGCTACAAGCCCCACGCCATCTTCGACGGCACGAAATGGCTCCTTTGGTATAACGGCAGTCACAGCGGCGTGGAGCAGATCGGCGTGGCCTTTCACGAGGGCGAAGACCTGGGATTCGAGTAGACACCCCCCCGGGGGAGCAGGGTCACCCGCATCGCCACGGCCACGGTGGGCGCGGCGGCGATGGCGCCGCAGGCAAGTGCCGCGGAAAGCGAATCCCAGGCAACCACGGACACGGTGGACGCGCTTGTCGTCGGTGGCGGCACCGCCGGAGCCATCGCAGCGATTCAATCGGCGCGTTTAGGCGCGAAGCCGATGCTCATCGAGGCGGAACGGGACGGGGAGAGAAGCGGACAGACCGGCAGCGGGATGACGCCGGAGACCAGACGGCGGGGAAGGCTTCGACGGCGGGCTCCGGAAGACGTAGCATGAAGCGGCTTTCCGGTCGGAGCGGGAGTGATGGTCAAGAGTGAGGGCGCGGACGCGCCTGCACGGAGGCCAACGAAGGGCTGGATTTGTACGATGAGACACACGGATTCACTTCCGGGACGCACAGCATGAGCGCCGTGAGACGTCTGCTCCTTGTTCATGTCCTCTTTTCCGTACTCCCCCTGCCGGGCTTGCTTTGGGCCGCGGATCGAGTCACGCCGGGCAGATTCGTCATCGAGCCGCCCACGATCAACAACCTGGGCTTCCGCTGGTATATCGAGGGCGACGACAACGCCAACGCCGCCGTGGCGGTGAGTTACCGGAGCCAGGGGGAGCGGGACTGGAAGGAAGCCATCCCCATGCTCCGCGTCCACCACGAGATGGTGAACGCCCGCAGCGGCAAGTGTGAGACCTTCGACGCCGGAAACCTCTTCGCGGGAAGCGTGCTCCTGCTCCGGGAGGCCACGCCGTACGAGGTTCGCTTCGTCATGACGGATCCCGACGGCGGCGCGCCGGAACCGAAGGAGGTGACCGTGTCCACGCGGGCCGTGCCCGTCGCCTTCGAACAGGGACGTACGGTCCATGTCTATCCCGAGGGCCATGCGGGCTCGAGGGGCGAACCCTCCTCCCCGGGAATCGAGCAGGCCCTCGGCTCGGCCCAGCCCGGCGACATCATCCTCGTACACGGGGGGACCTACCGGCTGAAGGAAATGCATGTGCGCGTCAAGGGCGAGCCGGGGAAACCCGTGGTGGTCCGGGGCGAGAACGGCAAGACCGTGCTCGAGAGCAATGGCGGCAAGATGTTCGAGGGGGCGGGCAGCGCCCACCTGTTCTTCGAGAACCTGGTCATCCGGAAGGCGGACGTGGCTTTCGGCGCCGGGGGACGAGGCAGCCCCGGCACGGAATCCCTGGTGATCCGGAACTGCCACCTGTCCGACGTGGGCACGGGCATCCTGTCCGGGTCCGCGTTGAACCGCAACTGGTACGTGGCCGACAACACGATCATCGGCAGGAATCGGGCCTGGTTTCCCTACACCAAGGAGAACCCCTCCCACACCGGGATCAACCTCTACGGCCAGGGCCATGTCGTCTGTCACAACAGGATAGCCTTCTTCTGGGATTGCCTGGCCATGGCCAACCACGGCCTCCCGGAGGCGGGCAACGAGGGCGCCGCCGTTGATTTCCATAACAACGATTTCGAGAAGGCCGTGGACGACCTCGTGGAGACCGACTACGGCTCGCACAACATCCGCGTGTACGCGAACCGGGGGCGCAACGCCCACTGCGGCATATCCGCGCAGCCCATGTACGGCGGGCCGGTGTACATCTTCAGGAACGAGCTCTTCGGACTCACGTTCAAGCCGCTGAAGCTGCAGAACGATCCGGCGGGCATCCTGGTCTTCAACAACACGCTGTGCAGCGCGGGGCACAGCTTTCACAACGCCGGGGTTTACAACATCCATCTCCGCAACAACCTTCTCCTGGGGGGCAACTTCGACAAACCCAAGACCGTGGTCGCCCAGCTCGGAACCCTCGCCCCGGACCGCTCCAGCTTCGATTACAACGGCTACCGCCTTTCCGGATGCGAGCAGGCCCGCATCAGCTATCAGACGGGCAAGGACTACAAGTCCTACTATTCCCTCGAGGAGCTGAGCAGGGCCACGGGCCACGAGGCCCACGGCCTTGTCGTGGACTACGACGTGTTCATGAAGGCCTTTGTCCACGAGGAGGGCAGGACCCTGAAGGCCGGGGACTACGACCTGAGGATCCGCGAGGCTTCCAAGGCCGTGGACGCGGGCTGCCCGATTCCGCAGATAACGGACGGATTCGCGGGAAAGGCGCCGGACCTGGGATGCTACGAACTGGGGCAGCCGCTCCCGATCTACGGGCCGCGCAGCGCGCAGGCGGGTGCACCGGAGGGAGCAGACGACCGGAGCGAACGGCATCCTCAAGGCCAACCCGGTCCCTGACACGAAGGCCGGAGAGGTCCCCCGGGAAGCAGAGTCGGCGAGGCGGGCCGACAGTGCGGAGAGAAGCGGGCGACCGCGTAGCTCGTCGGGGCGGAGAGCCGGGCGTCCAGCCCGGCCTGAAGGTCCTTCGCCTGCCGTCCGTCCGCCACCCTTGCCTTCCCTGCGGCGCTCTGGCAGCTTCCCCGCCATGAGAACGCCGCTTCAGGCCGGTCAAGACGGGCGTGTGCCCCCACGGCCCGAAGAGCCGGTGCGTGTTGAAGGCGTGCTCCCGGGACCCGGTGGAGGAACGGCCCTTCCAAGCCTTGGACCGTTGAGTTCCCCATGAACGTGCTTTTCGTATATCCCGTTCCGCCGCCGAAGTACCAGATCCTGCGCTACCAGCAGGGCATCGGCTCGATTTCCGCCGTGCTGAAGCAGGCAGGCCATCGGACGAGCCTGCTCTACCTCTGGCAATTGGACGACGACTCACTGGACCGGCGCATCCGCGAATTCGGGCCGCAGCTCGTTGCGGTCTCGATGACCAGCGGGTTCTTCGAGTTCGGCTGCGCCGTGGCCAAGCAGGTCAAGGAGCGGCACAACCTGCCCGTCCTCTTCGGCGGCGTCCACCCGACGCTCCGCCCCGAGGAGTCCATTGCCGCGGACGGCGTCTTTGCCATCTGCGTCGGCGAGGGCGAGTACCCGACCCTCGAGCTTTGCGACGCGATGGAGGCCGGCCGCGATCCGACGAAGATCCAGAACCTCTGGGTCAGGCAGAACGGCGAAGTCCACCGCAACGGCATCCGCCCGCTGATCACGGACCTGGATTCCCTGCCCTTCCCCGACCGCGAGATCTTCCCGTTTGACGAACTCCTGAAGACGCTGCCGGAGGCCGAGTTCATGGGGAGCCGCGGCTGCCCGTATCTTTGCACGTACTGCGTGAACCACGCGCTGATCGAGATGTACAAGGGCAAGGGCGCGTACGTCCGCTCCCGCTCCGTCGACAACCTGTTGGACGAGATCGACGAGGTGACGCGGCGGTATCCCGCGATTGGCTTCCTCGGATTCCACGACGACACGTTCACGCTGAACCCGCGCTGGCTGAAGGAGTTCTCGGAGAAGTACCCCGCCCGCTTCAAGAAGTACCCCTTCTGGTGCAACGCGACGGCGAAGTCGGTCACCGAGGATGTCGTGCGCATGCTCAAGCACGCGGGCTGTTACGAGGTGCGCATCGGACTCGAGAGCGGCAACGATCACATCCGGGTCGAAGTGCTCCGGAAGAAGCTGACGAGGGACGAGATCATCCGCGCGTTCCGGCTCCTGCGCGAAGCCGGCATCCACACGTACGCGTTCAACATGATCGGCCTGCCGTACGAAACGGTCGACACGATCAGGGACACGATCGAGCTCAACCGCATTGTGCAGGCCGACGAGGTGTTCTGCTCGGTGTTCAACCCGTACCCCGGCACGCGGCTCGACGAACTGTGCCGCGAAAACGGCTGGTTCACCGGGAAGACCGTCGCCAGCTACTTCGAGAACGAGTACTCCCTGAACCAGCCGAGCGTCTCGCGCAAGGACGTGCTCTACTACCACGAGATCTTCCGCGACCTGGTCCGCTGGCCCTGGGCCGGGGGAATCATCCGGCTGGCCCACCGCATCCCCGTGAGCCGGACCAAGACCTTGTGGAACGTGATCCGCCGCCTGCGGGCGAAGGGGCTTGAACTCCTGCATCTCATGACCCGGAAACGCGCGCCAGACTGCGCTCCAAGCTGACACAGGCACCCTCCCCCGGTTTGTCGCGGGGTTCAGCCACGGCGACGCCGCCAGCCACGGGGCGGCTTTCCTGCGCGGCGTCTTCCGCGATCGGGGTTCTCCGTCCGACACCGTCCCTGAGCCGCGGCGCATCCTTCGGGCTTTCGCGACCAGGCGCGGGATATCGACGCGTTTCGCGACGAGCGCGGTCCGGACGACATCGTCCGCGCAGGCACGCCGATCGCCGCACGCCGGACACGGACGGCGGCGATCTCGTGAACGGGGCAGCGTGCGGGCGAGGCCGAAGCTGAACGGCTCCAGCCGCGTGATCGACACCTGCGGCAGGTGGACCGACCGACTGCCTCCGGGTGCCGGCGTCGACGGACCATCGAAACGGCCAGGCGCGGCGGGCGAGATGCTCGGGGCCGGGGGCGAGACGCGGTCGCCCGTCGCGGCCCTCCTGACGGCGGGTGGGCGGCCGGGCTGTCAAGACGGGGCGCGGAACTCCCCTCCTCCGCTCCCGCCGCGACATGCCGGCGATCTCCGGGCGGGTCGGCGGCTACGCGGAGTCCCGCGCGGGCTGGCTGTCGAAGACCTCCCAGTGGATGAGGCTGGCGAGGTCGCGCTTGCGCGGCGGCCGGCCCGGCTCGGCCTCGTACCCGAGGGCGACGAGCGAAACCAGCCGGTAGCGCGACGGCAGGCCGAGGAGGCGGGCGATGTCCGCCTCGTAGGGGCGCCCGTGTCCCGCGACCCAGCAGGACTGCACCCCGAGGGCGGTGGCGGCGATGAGCACCGTCTGCGTGGCCGCAGCGCCGTCCTCCAGATGGCTGGTCGTCCCGAGACATCCGACGGCCACGCAGGCGGCGGCCCCGGTGATGCACTTCCCGAAGTCGGTCGCGGCGGCGATGGCGGCCAGCCGGGCCCTCTCGGTCACCACGACGAAGGTCCAGGGCTGTTCGTTGTTGGCGGTGGCGGCGTGGCGCGCCGCTTCGACGATCTGTTCGAGGACGGCCTTCGGAACCGGCCTGTCGAGGAACCGGCGTGTGCTGTGACGAATCGCAATCGCTTCCAAGGCATCCATGGAATCCCCTCCGTACCGCGCGTTCCGTGCAATCCGGAACAAGCTACGATATTCCGGAGCACAATTCCAAGCAGGACCGGTGGTTTCCGCTGCCGGGGTGGACGGATCCGCGCCGCGGGGCGACGCTACCGCCGGACCGCCTCGTTGAGGATTCCGCAGCGCCGGCAGGTGGCCAGCGGGACATTCCGGGCATCCTCGTAGACGTGCCCGCACGACTCGCACCGGTAGATGGCGTTCCGGCGCGGGCGGCGCCTGAGCATGCCGTCGCGGACCATGTGCTGGATCCAGAGGACCACGACCGCGCCGAGGGCGAGCGCCGTCGGCAGGAGGATCGCGGCGGAGATGCGCGGGGTCACGGCGGCGACTCCGTCGTTCCGGGATGGACGAGCCTGGCCACGACCCATCCCGCCGGGCCCGCGGGGCGGCGCCAACGCATGACGCTGCGAACGGTCTCCGCCCGCGCGGCGGCCGGCGCGTCGCCCGGCTCGATAAAGGCCCGCGCCGGCATGCCGGAATCGTCGAAAGCCACACGCACCTCCGCCTCCCACGCCGACGGTCCAGCCAACGCGGCCGGCACCGGGAACACAACGCCGGGCGGAAGCCGGCCCTCGACCGGGACGATCGCGGCGACCGGCGGCGGCGGCGGGGCCGGCCGCGGGCCGGCCGGAACCGACGGGAGGGGCACCGCCGGCACCGAGACGCCCGCCTCATCCACCGCCGCGGCCCGGCGCGCCAGAAGCGGAGGCGGCTCCGGCGCCGGCTCCAGCGGCGGCCGCGCCACCGGACCCGCCTCGACCTCGCGGCTGAACCCCGCGGGCGTCGGCAGGGAGAAGAGGACGGGCGACCAGATGGCGCGGGCGTCCGGCCGCTCCGGCGGCGCGAACGACTGCAGCGGCATGTAGGACACCGCCGCGCGGAGGCCCGAAGGCGCCGGCCCGGGCGGCGCGACGGGCCGCAGACCGAGCAGGACCGCCGCCCACCATGCAACCCCGGCGACGATTCCGGTGCCCAGCGCGCCGATCCGGGCTGTCCGCCCCGCGCTCACGGCGCGACGGCCTCCGGCGACGCGGCCACGCGCGTCGCCAGCGAAACGGACTTCGCGCCGCATTCCATCGCCAGGTTGTAGATGTTCACCAGCGTTCCGTGCGGCACGCGGCGGTCCGCCTCGACGATCAGCGGGCGGCCCGGGCTCTCGTGCAGCGCCTTGAGGATCTCCGACCGCAGGCCGGCCAGCGTCACGCGGCGGTCGTTGAAGAAGACCATGCCCTCCTGCGAGACCGCCACCACGAGGGCGTCGTAGGACTGGCCGTCCGCGAACGCCGCCTCCGGCAGTTCGAGCCGCACCCCGGGCTGGAGGACGAACGGCGCCTGCACGAGGTAGTACAGCACGCCGACCAGCACGACGCTGAGGAACGCGGCGGCGTCCAGCGGCACGGCGGCCCGGCGCAGACGCCCGCGGAACACGCGCGGGAACATCGGCGACTCGGCTGCGCGGCGGTCCATCGCGGCGTTCATTCGCCCCTCCCCGCGACGCGCCGCCGCTCCTGCGCGAGCTGGTCGAGAACCTCGCCCACCGCGCGCTCCATGTCGATCAGGATGCTCTCCACGCGGCCGACCAGCAGGTTGTAGGCCGCGAAGGACGGAATCGCCACCGCCAGCCCCGCCGCGGTGCACACCAGCGCGCGCCACAGGATTCCGGTGAGGTCGCCCGAGTGGACGAGCGGCGCGTGCCGGTGCATGACCAGGAGGGAGTCCATCAGCGAAAGCACCGTGCCCAGCAGCCCGAGCAGCGGGGCGAGGCGCGAAACCACGGCGACCACGCCCATGCGCCGCTCCAGCCGCGGGATCTCGGCCATCCCCGCCTCGACCATCGCGCGGCGGACGGTTTCGCGGTCCTCGTCGTGGTTGAGCAGGGCCGCGCGGACCATGCGCGCGACCGGGCCGGGCGTCTCGTCGCACAGGCTGACGGCCTCGGTGATGTTCTGCCGGCGCACGACGTTGAAGATGCCCTGCAGGAAGTCGTGCGGGAGGATCTGCGCGCGGCGCAGGTGCAGCATGCGCTCGAAGAACGTGACCGTGGCCGCCACGCCGGCGAGCAGGATCATCCATGCGACCGGTCCGCCGATCTTCAGCCATTCAAGCATTGCGGGTCTCCCGGTTCAAAACAGCATCCAGTGTTCGGCGCGGATCTTCCGGATCCGGGCGGCGGCATCGGCGGCCGCGGACCCGCCGTCGTCGACGACGCGCTGGTAGATGTTCGCGGCTTCGCGCCATCGCTCGCCCCGCTCCTCGATCGCGGCGGCGCCGAAGGCGGCGCGGACGAACCAGACGGGGGCGCCGGTCCGGCCCGCGCGCCGTTCGGCGGCGTGGCTGTAGACGACGGCCATGTAGCGGTCGAAGGCCTCGCCGGGACGGCCCATCCGCTCCAGGCATCGTCCCGCCTTGTAGTCCGCCTGCATGGCGAGGTCGGCGGAGGCCCGGGGATTGTCGCGCACGGCCTGGTAGGAGGACAGGGCCTGCGCGTAGCGGGCGACGTCGCTTCCGCCGAGCGTGAAGTGGCAGTCCCCCTTGCGGCCCCAGGCCAGGAGGGCGAGGTAGCTGTCCGGCCGGGCCTTGATCAACCCGTCGAACAGGAGGAGGGCGGCATCGAAGCGGCCGAGTTCGCTGAGGGCGTCGCCCTGCGCGAAGCGGGCGTCGGGCAGGTAGGGGCTCTTCGGATAGGTGGTGGCGAGGCGGCTGTAGTGCTCGATCGCGCGGACGAACTCGTGCGCGGCGGCGGCGGAGCGGCCCGCGCGGTAGAGGGCCTGGTCGGCGAGCGGGCTGGCGGCGTGGGCCTCGGCCACGCGAAGGAACTCGGCCTCCGCGGTGACGTGGTCGCCGAGGTTGTAGGCGTGCTCGCCGAGCCAGAACTGGACGTCCGGGGCCCAGGCGGACGCCGGATGGCGCGCGATGAACTCGCGGCAGACGCGGACGGAGTCCTCGTCGCGTCCCAGCAGGTACAGGCACCAGCCGCGCATGAAGGCGGCGTGCTCGGGCACGGGTCCCGCGTCGCCCGCGGAGGCCAGCGCGTCGAAGTCCTTCAGCGCGGCCTCGAACTCGCCCCTGCGGTAGCGGATGAGGCCGCGGCCGAGCCGGGCGGCGCCGGCCTCGGGAGCGGCCGGATGCCGCGCCAGGATCGCCTCGTGGCCGGCCAGGGCGTCGTCCCAAGCGCCGCGCGCCTCGAGAATGCGCACGCGCTGGAGGGCGGCCTGCGGCGCAAGGGGCGAATCCGGCGAGCGCGCTTCGATGGCGGCGAAGCGGGCGAGCGCCTCGTCGGCCCGGCCGGAGCGGTACAGGCTTTCGGCGGCGAGGAACGCGGCGCGGGGCGCGAGCGGGTGGGCGGGATGGGCGCTGCCGAAGGCCGCGTAGCGGTCGAACGCGGTCGGGAACTGGCCGTTGGCGAACCAGGCATCGGCCGCCTTGAACTCGGCCTCGGCGCGCCGCAACGGGTCGGCGAGTTGCTCGGCGGCCTTCTCGAACGCGGCGGCGGCCTCGGCATGCCGCTGCAACTCGAGGAGGCACCACCCCTTCCCCATCTGCGCCTCGGCGCGGCCGGCGGGATCCTCGTAGGCGTCGAGATGGTTCTGAAAGCCGGCGAGCGCGTCCGCGTGGCGGCCGGCATCGAGGAGGCGGCGGGCGAGGTCCATCTGGATCCGCGCGCCCTCGGGATGCCGGGGATAGGCCTGGATCGCCTCGCGGAGCCGGTCGCGCCCCGCGTCGAGGTCGCCGGACCGTACGCCCAGGCCGGCGCGGTGGAACGCGACGTCGGCCGCGGCGGGCGTGCGGACCGCCAGTTCGCGGCCGCGGTCGAGGGCGGCCGCCGCGGCGGCGAGGTTGGTCCGCGCCTCCTCGACCGCCCCGAGGACGAGCCACGCGCGCGCGCGGTCCGCCGGAGGGGCGTTGGTGTCGGACGCGATCGGCCGGGCCACCGTCAGCGCGGCCTCCGCGTCGCCGGCCAGGACCCGGAGTCTCGCCAGCATGAGTCGGGCGGTCAGCGCCTCGGGCGACGACGGGTGCGTGCGAACGAGGTCCTCGACCGCCGCGACGGCGGCCGGGCCCGGGTCGACGCGCGCCCGGAGCTCCGCGCGGTCGAGCGCATGGCGGGGCGAGGCCGGGAACTCCCGAACCAGCGCGTCCCAGACCGCGAGGGCCTCGTCGGTCCGCCTCGACTCGTCGAGCACGAGGGCGAGAAGCCGCCAGGCGCGTTCGCGAAGGTCCGGCGGCACCCCGGCGGCGGACAGCGTCGCGAGGCATTCCATGGCGCCCGCCACGTCGCCGGCGGCACGCTGGGCCAGGGCCCTCGCGAGGATGGCGGCCGGGCGGCCCGCGGCCGACGCGGGCACCTCCGCCGCGAGGTAGGCCAGCGCCTCGCGCGGCTGGCCGCGGCCGACGCGCGCGCCGATCACGCCGGCCGCGCAGTCGGCGCGGACCTCGTCCGAAGGCGCCCGGGCCGCGGCTTCGCGGAACAGGGACTCGGCCAGGTCGTAGAGTTCGTCGTGCAGCGCCTCGCGGCCCCGCTCCAGGAGGACCGCCCACGCGGCGTCGCCCGGAGACGGCGGGGCGGAGGGGGCCTGCGCACCGGCGGGCGACAGCCCGGTCCAGGCGGCGGCCAGCACGGCAAGCCCATGGCGGATGCGCGCGTTCACCCCGCCCGCTTTGTAGCCGGACGAAGCACCTCGCGCAAGGCCCGGCCCGTGTGGGATCCGGGCACGTCCGCGACGGACTCGGGCGATCCCTCGGCCACGATCCGTCCCCCCGCCTCGCCGCCCTCCGGGCCGAGGTCGAGGATCCAGTCCGCCCGCTTGATCACGTCGAGGTTGTGCTCGATCACCAGGACCGTGTTCCCCGCGTCGCGCAGGCGCTCGAGGACCTCCATCAGCCGCCGCACGTCCGCGAAGTGGAGGCCGGTCGTCGGCTCGTCGAGGATGTAGAGCGTCTTCCCCGTGTCGCGGCGGCTCAGCTCGGCCGAGAGCTTCACGCGCTGCGCCTCGCCCCCGGAGAGCGTCGTCGCCGGCTGGCCGAGCTGCAGGTAGCCGAGACCGACCTCGGACAGCGTCCGGATCTTCCGCTCGATCGAGGGCACGCTTCGGAAGAACTCCAGGGCGTCATCGATCGTCATGTCGAGCACGTCGGCGATGCTGCGGCCGTTGTAGCGCACCTCGAGCGTCTCGCGGTTGTAGCGCCGGCCGGCGCACTGCTCGCACGTGACGTAGACGTCCGGCAGGAAGTGCATCTCGACCTTCAGGATGCCGTCGCCCTTGCACGTCTCGCAGCGGCCGCCCTTGACGTTGAAGCTGTAGCGCCCGGGCCCGTAGCCCCGCATCTTCGACGCCGGGAGCTGCGCGAAGAGGTCGCGGATCAGCGTGAAGGCGCCGGTGTAGGTCGCGGGGTTGCTCCGCGGGGTGCGGCCGATCGGCGACTGGTCGATCACGATCATCTTGTCGACCCGGTCGAGCCCCGCGATGCGGCGGTGCTTCCCGGGGCGCTCGCGGGCGCCGGAGAAATGCCGCGCGAGGGCGCGCCGCAGGATGTCGTCCACCAGCGTGCTCTTGCCGCTGCCCGACACGCCCGTGACGCAGACGAGCAGGCCGAGCGGAATCCGCGCCGTGACGCCCTTGAGGTTGTTCTCCGCCGCGCCGGCGACCTCGATCCACCCTTCGCCGGGAGGCGTCCGACGCTCCGGCACCCCGATCGCCGCCTCGCCGCGGAGGTACTGCGCCGTCAGCGAGGGCGCCGCGAGCAGTTCGGGCACCGTGCCCTGGAAGACCAGCTCGCCGCCGTGGCGGCCCGCGCCGGGACCGAGGTCGAGGACCCAGTCCGCCTCGCGGATCGTCTGCTCGTCGTGCTCGACGACCACCACCGTGTTGCCGAGGTCGCGCAGCCGCTTGAGCGTGTCGATCAGCCTCCGGTTGTCGCGGTGATGCAGCCCGATGCTCGGCTCGTCGAGGACGTACAACACCCCGACCAGCCCCGCGCCGATCTGCGTGGCCAGCCGGATGCGCTGCGCCTCGCCGCCGGAGAGCGTCCCGCTCTCGCGGTCGAGCGTCAGGTAGTCGAGGCCGACGTCCACCAGGAACCTGAGCCGCTGGCGGATCTCCTTGACGACCTCCCGCGCGATCCGCTCCTGCACGGGCGTCAGCGACAGGGTCCCGATCCACCGGTCGGCCTGCGCGACGGACATCCGCATCACGTCGACGATCGACGCCCCGCCGACGCGGCAGGCGAGGCTCTCCGGCCGCAGCCGCGCGCCGGCGCAGCCGGTGCACGGCTGGCGGCTCATGTAGCCGCGCAGCCGCTCGCGGATGGAATCGCTGTCGGTCTCCTTCATCCGCCGGTCGAGGTTCGGGATGACGCCCTCGAACGGCTTGGTGTAGCGATGCCACGCCCCGCCGCGCCAGAAACCGAACCCGATCTCCTCGCCGCCGGACCCGCGCATCACGACGCGGCGGAACGTCTCCGGAAGGTCGCGCCACGGCGTCGCGGGATCGATCGCGTAGTGCTTGAGCAGCGCGCGCAGGAGGCCCTTGTAGTAGATCAGCAGGCGGCGCCCGCCCCGGCGCCAAGCCTGGATGGCGCCATCCTCGATCGACAGGCCCGGGTCGGGGACGATCAGATCCTCGTCGAACACCTCCATCGCCCCCAGCCCGTGGCACGTCGGGCACGCGCCGTAGGGGCTGTTGAACGAGAAGCTGCGCGGCGACAGGGCCTCGAAACTGAGCCCGCAGTGCAGGCAGGCGTTGCGCTCGGAGAAGAGCACGTCCCGCGCGTTCCCGCCGCCGGGTTCCTGGATGAGCGCGGTCAGCTGCCCGCCGCCGGTGCGGAGCGCGGTCTCGACGGAATCGGTCAGGCGCGACGACGCCGCGGATCCGGCGACGATGCGGTCGACGACGACCTCCACCGTGTGCTTGCGCTTGCCGTCGAGCTTCGGCACGTCGTCGAGGTCGCGGATCTCGCCGTCGACGCGCACCCGCACGAACCCCTGCTTCGCCGCGTCCTTGAGGACCTCCTCGTGCCGGCCCTTCCGCCCGGCGACCAGCGGCGCAAGGATCGAGAGCCTGGCGCCCACCGGAAGACCCAGCAGGCGGCCGACGATCTGCTCCGCGCTCTGCCGCTCGATCGGCCGGCCGCATGTCCAGCAGTGCGGCGCGCCGACGTGCGCGAAGAGCAGGCGGAGGTGGTCGTGGATCTCCGTCGTCGTCGCGACGATCGACCTCGGGTTCGAGCCGGCCGTCCGCTGCTCGATCGAGATCGCCGGCGAAAGGCCGTCGATCGCATCGACGTCCGGCTTCTGCATCTGTTCGAGGAACTGCCGCGCGTAGGCCGAGAGGCTCTCGACGTACTTGCGCTGGCCCTCGGCGAAGAGCGTGTCGAACGCCAGCGACGACTTGCCCGATCCGCTCAACCCCGTGACGACCGTCAGCCGGTCGCGCGGGATGCGGACATGGATGTTCTTGAGGTTGTGCTCCCGCGCGCCCTGGATGCGGATCCAGCCGCCGGGCGCCCCGTTTGTGCCGTGGGTGGTCATGGAAAGACGGGCAGTATACACCAGTGGGCCCGGCGCGGCACGCGCCGGCCACCCGGGCTCACACGGAGGCCCGGGGGGCCGGATCGCCGCGGACCAGGTAGATCAGCGGCACGCTCAGAACCGTGACCGCGTACTTCACCGCGAGGTTCATCCCGAAGATCTGCCAGACCACCGCCCACGGCAGCGCCCCGGCGAACGCGCCGAGACAGAAGATGAGGTTGTCCACCGGCACCGACACGCTGTTGCTGACCAGCACCCGCGCCCACGCGCGGCGCGCCGTCACGCGCGTCACGAACCAGTGGTACACCTCCGTGTCGGCCAGTTCGCTGACGACCTCGGCGGCGATCGACGCGAGCACGATCCGCCACACCGGCGCCAGCACCGCCGAGAACTCCCGCGCCAGGCCCCACGACGGGTCGCCCGTCACCGACGCCGTCCACTGGAGATAGAAGGCCATGAGAAGGTTGATCGCGCCCGCCGAGAGGATCAGCGCCCGCGCCCCCTGCCGGCCGAGCGCCTTGTGGACCAGGTCGCGAAGGGTGAACGTGACCGGGTAGACGAACGTGCCCATGTCCACCGCCACGCCGAGGACCACGCCGATCTTCAGGCTCGCGACGTCGGAGAGCATCTGCGCGCCGATGTAGGCCGCCACGACGACGATCGCCGTCGCCGTCATCACCGGTGCCGCGGGGAGCGGCACGAATCGTTCCGTCTTCACTCTCACCTCGTTTTGGTCAGGCGGGTGTTCGGGGACCGCCGCGGCGGGATCCGCTCCCGCCGCCATCGGCACGGATCCTAGCCCACCCGTCCCCCGCAGCCAAGCGCTCCCCCGGCCGCCCGTCCGGCCCCCGGGAAGCCCCGGCCACGGCCGGCCGATCGGGAACGAACGAGGCCGCGAGGGCCTTGCGCACGGCGCCGACGGAGCGGCGCCCTCCAGACCCGTCCTCCCGTGTAGCCGTTGAACAGGCCTGGAGGGCGCCGCTCCGTCGGCGCCATGAACAGGTTCCCGGAGCACCCCTGGTCGCCGCTCGCCGGGGACTGCGCGAGGGGCCGGGCAGACGCATCTTGTTCCTAAGGTACCGCTACCTCGAGGAAGATGCGTCGGCCCTGCCCGGGCCCGCACCGCCGTTGTCACCCCTCGCCCGGCCCTGTAGTATGCGGGGGACCGCGACGGGCGCGGCGGAGGACCGGAATGAGCGCGAAACTGCCGAAGGAGGCGGTGCGTGCCCTCGCGGAGGGTGTGCACGGGGCACCGGCCGACATCCTCGGCATGAGGACCGACGGCACAACCCTGGTCTGCCGCACCTGGCAGCCCCACGCCGCGCGCGTCGACCTGGTCGACTTCCACAACGGCCGCACGCTGCCGATGCAGCGCGTCGACGAGGCCGGCCTCTTCGAGCACTCCGAGCCCGGCGCCGCCCCGTTCCGCTACCGCTTCCGCATGACCGACGAGCAGGGCAACTCGTGGGAGAGCGAGGACCCCTACCGCTTCCCGTTCGTGCTCAGCTCGTTCGACCTCCACCTCTTCAACGAGGGCACCAATTTCCGCGCCTTCGAGAAGATGGGCGCGCACCCGCGCGTCGTCGAGGGCGTCGCCGGCGTGCAGTTCGCCGTGTGGGCGCCCAATGCCCGGCGCGTCAGCGTCGTCGGACCGTTCAACCGCTGGGACGGCCGCTGCCACCTCATGCAGAAGCGCGGGCCGGGCGGCGTGTGGGAGCTCTTCGTGCCCGGCATCGGCCCGGGCGAGATCTACAAGTTCGAGGTCAAGGGCCCCGGCGTCTTCCTGCAGCAGAAGTCCGACCCCTACGGCTTCGCGGCGGAGCTGCGCCCGCGGTCGGCCTCGGTCGTGTGGGACCCGGACCGCTACGCCTGGGGCGACGCGGAGTGGATGAAGGCCCGCGGAGAGACCCCCTGGCACAAGCGCCCGGTCAACGTGTACGAGGTCCACCCCGGCTCCTGGATGCACCTCAAGGACGAGGGCGGCCGGTGGCTCACCTACCGCGAGACGGCCGACCGGCTCGTGCCCTACGTCCGCGACCTCGGCTACACGCACATCGAACTGCTGCCCGTCTCCGAGCATCCCTTCGACGGATCGTGGGGATACCAGGCGACCGGGTATTTCGCGCCCACCTCCCGGTTCGGGACGCCGGACGACTTCCGGCACCTCGTCGACACATGCCATCAGGCCGGCCTCGGCGTGATCGTCGACTGGGTCCCCGCCCACTTCCCGCGCGACGCGCACGGGCTGGCCTGCTTCGACGGCACGCACCTCTTCGAGCACGCCGACCCGCGGCAGGGCGAGCACCGCGACTGGGGCACGCTGATCTTCAACTACGGCCGCCACGAGGTCCGCGCCTTCCTGCTCTCCAGCGCGATGTGGTGGGCCGAGGCCTTCCACGTCGACGGCCTGCGCGTCGACGCCGTCGCGAGCATGCTCTACCTCGACTACTCGCGGAAGCCCGGCGAGTGGATTCCCAACAAGTTCGGCGGACGCGAGAACCTGGAGGCCGTCGACTTCCTGCGCCGCTTCAACGAGATCGTGCATGCCGAGTGCCCGGGTTTCCTGACCTTCGCCGAGGAGTCCACCGCGTGGCCGATGGTCTCGCGGCCCGTCTACCTCGGCGGCCTCGGCTTCGACTTCAAGTGGAACATGGGCTGGATGCACGACATCCTCGAGTACTTCTCGAAGGAGCCTGTTCACCGGAAGTACCACCACAACAGCCTGACCTTCTCGATGATCTACGCGTTCACCGAGAGCTTCATCCTGCCGTTCTCCCACGACGAGGTCGTGCACGGGAAGCGGTCGATGCTCGACAAGATGCCCGGCGACCTCTGGCAGAAGTTCGCCAACCTGCGGCTGCTCTACGGCTTCATGGCCGCTCACCCCGGCAAGAAGCTGCTCTTCATGGGCGGCGAGTTCGGCCAGTGGGGCGAATGGAACCATCATGCCGGGCTGGACTGGGCGCTGCTGGACTACGAGAACCACCGCGGCCTGCAGGCGCTGGTGCGCGACCTCAACGGCGCGGTCGCCCGCGAGGCGGCCTTGCACGAGGTCGACTTCGCCTGGGAGGGCTTCGAGTGGATCGACATCCACGACTCCGAGCAGTCCGTGCTCTCCTTCGTGCGCAAGGCGGAGGACCCGGCCGACATCCTCGTCTGCGTCCTCAATTTCACCCCCGTCCCCCGCCGCGGCTACCGGATCGGCGTCCCCGTCGCCGGGCCGTACCGCGAGATCCTCAACACCGACGCCGCCTGCTACGGAGGCTCGAACGTCGGGAACCTGGGCGTCGTCGAGACCGAGGCAAAGCCGTGGAACGGCCGCCCGCAGTCGCTCATGCTGAGCCTCCCGCCCCTCGGCGCCCTCTTCCTCAAGCCCGTCGCCCCCGCGCCGGTCGTTTCCACGGAAAACGATGGACAACCCGCGCCGAATGCCTAAGATGTGCGCTCCGCTGTTCCGGTGGGGTACCGAAGTGGCCAAACGGATCAGACTGTAAATCTGACGGCTCTACGCCTTCGAAGGTTCGAATCCTTCCCCCACCACCAGCCTTCGCCCGAGCCTCGCGAGGGCGTCCGCCTTCGCCCGGAGGACCGGGCTACGGCGTGACGCGGCTCTTCCCCAAAGACGGGGGCAGCGGCGTTTGGACGTTAGCAGCACAGGCTCTTCCCCAAAGACGGGGGCAGCGGCGTTTGGACGTTAGCAGCACAAGGCCCTCACGCGAAGTCTGTAGTTCTCGAAGTTTCGGAACCCGAAGGCTCTTCTGGAGATCATCT
>VGWF01000050.1 GCA_016873715.1 Lentisphaerota bacterium
CCCCGTGAAGTACATCGTCCAGCCCGGCGGCTCGGTCCGCGACGAGGCCGTGATCGCCGCGTGCGACCGCTTCGGCATCGCGATGGCGTTCACGGGCATGAGGCACTTCCTGCACTAGGAAAGCACGGAATCCCAATTCCGAAGCACGAAACTAATTCGAATTCCAAAGCAAGGAATCTCAAGCAGGGCACGAATTCCAGGACCGTGCGTCCGATGGGGATTTGAGATTTCGTGCTTCCTCCTGTGGTAGGGTACCGGCATGAAACTCCCGGCCCCGACCGTTCTCCTCGTCGCCGCGCTGGTCGCCTCCTGCGGCCGTCGCGATGCGGCGCCCCGCGTGTACACCGAGCCCGCCCCCGCGGCCCCTGCGCCGGTCGCGATGCCGCCGGCCGCAGCGCCGCCGCCCGCCGCCGCGATGCCGGCGGGCAACGTCCCGATGCCGCCCCCGGCGGAGGTCGCGTGGACCGTGCCGGAGGGCTGGACCGCCCGTCCCGCCGAGGGGATGCGCCTCGCGACGTTCGTCGTCGAGGAGGGCGGCAAGCCCTACGAGTGCGCGCTGACCTCGCTGGCCGGCGAGGCGGGCGGCGTGCCGGCCAACGTGATCCGCTGGGCCGGGCAGATCAGCCTCGCCGTGCCGCAGGAGAAGCTGCGCGCGTTCGTCGACGCGATCCCGGAGCGGAAGACCACCGCGGGGGCTCCGCTGTGGATCGCCGACTTCACGGCCCTGGACGACGGCCGTCCGGCGGACGCGCCGCAGATGATCGCCGCGATCGTCCGGCGTCCCGCCGACACCCTCTTCCTCAAGCTGACCGCGCCGAAGCCCGTCATCGGGGCCCGGCGCGCCGCCTTCGAAGCCCTCGCCGCCTCGCTTCGATAAGCTCTCGGATGAACACAAGGGCGCAAAGAACGCGAACGCCGGAAGGGCGCGGCCGGACGAAGGCCCCGGGGTGTCCGTGCCCCTCCCTGCCCGTCCGTGTCCGTTCCGCGGGCCTCCTCCTTTGCGCCCTTTGCGTCTTCGTGTTGTCCGCCACCGGCGCCGGGGCGGCGGAGGTGCAGCTTCGCGGCGACCGCGCCGTGATCCGGGCGGAGGGCGAGCCGCTGGCGGCCGTGCTGGCGGAGTTCCAGCGGCTCGGCGTGCGCGTGCGCATGGACCCGGACATCGACCGTCGCGTGACCGTCGACCTGGGCGCCCGCGACACGGATGGCGCCGTCCGCGCGCTGATCGAGCCGCTCGGGTACGCGCTGTCGTGGACCGTCCTCCCCGGCCCGGAGGGGACGATCCCGCGTCTCGACGAGATCCGCGTCTTCGCGCCCGGCGCGGCGCACCGGGCCGTTCCGCTGAAGACCCGCACGGCGCGGCTCACGCTCTCCCGCGGGGCCGGCGGCAAGGGGCCGCTGCACGTCGACCGCGAGGTCCTCCTGACGCTGAAGAAGGGCGTGTCGACAGGCGAGTTCCTGCAGCGGCTCGCAAAATGGAACGCCTCGCTCGTCGACGCCATGCCGCAATGGGGCGTCTACCGCATCCGCCTGCCCCCCGGCGCCGACACGCTCGCCGTCGCCGCGGCGATCCGGCGCGATCCGATCGTGGCCGGGGCCGAGGCGAACTACGCCGTGCGGATGCCCGCGGGGACCGCGATGAGCGGCGCGGCCTCGACCTCCGCGGGAACGGCCGCCGCCGCGGTCGACCCCTCGTCGCCGCGCGTCGCGGTTCTCGACACGGGCCTGAGCCTCCCCGCGGGCTGGTCGATCGCGCTGGCCGGCGCCTACGACGCGACCAGCCCCGGCGGCGACGCGGCGGATCCCGTCGGCCACGGGACGCAGATGTCGCTGCTGGCCTCGGGCGCGGTGCTGCCCGACGGCGTCGCGGCCTCCGGCGCCGCGCAGGTGCTCGCGGTGCGGACGTTCGACGCCGACGGGGTCACGTCCAACTGGGACCTGCTGCGGGCGGTGGGCTACTCGATCGACAGCGGCGCGCGGGTCGTCAGCCTCAGCTGGGGCACCGACACGCCGAGCGATTTCGTGCGCGACGCGGTCGCCTCGGCGCAGGAGCAGGGGCTGGTCGTGGTCGCGGCCGTCGGCAACGAGGCGACCGGGAAGGCGGAGTACCCCGCAGCCTACGACGGCGTGATCGGTGTCGCCGCGACCGTGCCGTCGGGGCAGCCGTGGGAGAACTCGAACCACGGCGACTTCGTCGACCTCGCCGCGCCGGGCACCGCGCAGCTTCCGGTCGGCTACAACGGCCCGCCGGGCCGCTACGCCGGGACGTCCGCCGCGACGGCCTACACCGCCGGGCTGATCGCGCAGTGGATGACGCGGAACCCCGGGGCGACGTCCGCGCAGGCGGTCGAGGCGCTGAACGCGTCCCTCACCGACGCCGGCGATCCGGGCCGGGATCCGAAGTACGGCATCGGGGCCCTCGACGCCAACGCGGTGTCGAAACTCCTGGGCCACTGACCCGCCCCGCACACCGGGGACTCCCCCTCGCCCCCCGCCCCTCGCCCCTCGTCCCTCGCCCCTCGTCCCTCGCCCCTCGTCCCTCGTCCTACTCCGCCGCGCCGATCGCCCAGCGGATCCCGCCGATCAGGTGCTTGCGGAACAGCGGGTCGGCGTAGTGCTCCTTCTTGTGGCCGAGCGCCGTGTAGAAGCTGCGTCCGCCCTCGAACTCGTGGCACCACGCCAGCGGGTAGGGCTCGGGAAGGTCGAGCCCGGCCGGCGGCTTGCCCGGCTTCTTGAGGCTGGCCTGGTTGCCGGCAAGCAGCACGCGCACCTTCGTGTTGCGTTCCTTCACGGTGTAGAACTCATCCGTCCACGTCCAGGGTCCGTCCGGAAGGTGCGCGGTCGAGGGATGCTTGCGGTCGACGACCTGGATCGTGAACTCCTGCATCGGGTGGTGCCACGCGAACGTGCCGCCGATCAGCCCCCAGTACCACGGCCACTTCCGCTCGGACCCGGTCGCCGAATGGATGCCCACGAAGGCGCCGCCGCCACGGATGAAGGCCTTGAACGCATCCCGCTGCCCGTCGTTCTCGAACGCCTCGTTGTTCGAGTTCGAGAAGACGATCGCCTTGTACTTCTGGAGGTTGAAGACGGTGAACACCGACGGCTGGTCGGAGACGTCGACCGCGATGCCGGCCTCCTTGCAGAGTTCCTGCAGCGCCGCGACGCTGGTGGCGATGTTGTCGTGGACGAACCCCTTGCCGTTCGTCACGTGATTGCGCGTGTAGACGAGGACGCGCGGCTCCGCCGCCTCCGCCGCAACGGCCGTTCCGATCGCCACGGCCGCGACGATCCCCAACCAGCGATTCGTTCGCATGAGGTTCTCCCCGGTCCGCCTTCCGGACCGCGCGAAGAAGGTGACCGCGCGTGCGGGACACGTCAAGCATGCCGCCGCCCCCGCCTTCCGTTCGCCGGCAACGATCGCCGCCGGGAGCGCCGCGGCGCGGGCGGAGCGGGCGGACTTGATGGGGGCGGGGGGATGGGCCAGAATGCCGCGCATGCAGGGCGTTCCAATCGCGGTGACGATCGCCGGGGCCTACCTGGCGGGGGCGATCCCGTTCGCCTTTCTCATCGCGCGGGCGCGCGGAATCGACATCCGGACGGTGGGCAGCGGGAACGTCGGCGCGACGAACGTCTTCCGGGCGGTTGGAAAGGGGTGGGGCGTCCTGACCTTCGTCTGCGACGCCCTGAAGGGCCTGCTCCCGGCGCTCCTGGGGCCGCGCCTGCTGGAGGCGTGGACCGGCCTGCCCGCGCACCCGGCGTTCGGACTGGCCTGCGGAACGGCGGCGGTCGCGGGCCACAGCTGGCCGGTCTTCCTCGGCTTCAAGGGCGGCAAGGGCGTCGCGACGAGCGCGGGCATGCTGCTGGGCGCCGCGCCGTTCGCGGCCGCGGCGGGGTTCGGGCTCTGGATCGCCGTGTTCCTCGTCACGCGGTACGTCTCGGTCGCTTCGATCGCCGCCGCCTTCGGCGTCCCGCTCGCGGGGTGGATGGCCTACGGCCGGGCGGACGCCTGGCGGCCGTGGGTCCTGACCGCGATCGGCCTGCTCGTCATCTACCGCCACCGGTCGAATGTCCAGCGACTGATCGACGGGACGGAGCACCGGTTTGGGAAGAAGAAAGAAGACTCAACGTCCAACATCCAACATCCAACATCCAACGCCCAACACCGAACATCGAACACCGAACATCCAACATCGAACATCGAACAACGGACACCCAACACCCAGCATCCAACATCGGACACCGGACATCGGACATCGAACGGCGGATGCGGGGGGGACGACAGCGCGCCGCAGCCCGGCAACTCTCCTCCCGCTTGAAACGTGAAACCTGGAACTTGAGATTCCTCCACCCGGCACCCGACACCTGACACCTCCTCGCATGCTCAACACAACGGTCATCGGCGATGGCGGATGGGGCACGGCGCTCGCGCTGGTGCTGCACCGCAACGGGCACCGGGTCCGCGTGTGGGGCCCGTTCCCGGAGTACGTCGCGGAGGTCGCCCGGCTGGGCGAGAACCCGCGGTTCCTCCCGGGGATCCCGCTGCCGCCGCAGATCGGATGGACCGCCGATCCCGCCGCGTCCGTGGCGGGGGCGGACCTGGTCGTGCTGGCGGTGCCGTCGCAGTACTTCGCGGACACGCTGCGCCGGCTCGCGCCGGCGTGGCCGGCCGGCGCCCTCGCGGTCAGCGTCACGAAGGGCCTCGACCGGCTCACCCATCACCGGATGTCGTCGGTGGCGGAGGACATCCTGGGCTCGCGGCCGGCCGTCGCCCTCTCCGGCCCGAGTTTCGCCGAGGAGGTCGCGAAGGGGCTGCCGACGGCGGTCGTGTCGGCCTGCGCCGACCCCGGGCTGGCGGCGCGGGCGCAGGACGCCTTCTCGAACGCCGCCTTCCGCGTGTACACGTCCGACGACGTCGTCGGCGTGGAACTCGGCGGCGCGTTGAAGAACGTCATCGCCATCGCGGCCGGCGCGTGCGACGGTCTCGGCCTGGGTTTCAACACGAAGGCGGCGCTGGTGACGCGCGGCCTCGCGGAGATGACCCGGCTCGGCGTCGCGCTCGGCGCGCATCCGCAGACCTTCGCGGGCCTGAGCGGCACGGGCGACCTGATGCTGACCTGCTTCGGGCGTCTCAGCCGCAACCGCGCCGTCGGCGAACGCCTCGGGTGCGGCGAGCGGGCGGAGGACATCCTCCGGGGCATGGCCCAGGTGGCGGAGGGCGTGACGAACTGCGACAATGCGGCGGCCCTCGCGCGCGACGCCGGCGTCGAGATGCCGATCGCCGACGCGGTGCGCGCGGTGGTCCGGGGCCGCCTGGCCCCGCGCGAGGCGGTCGCGCGCCTGATGGCGCGGGATCCGCGGCCGGAGCGGGACAAATGACCGGGCCGGGCCACGGGCCGGCGGCCAAGCGGGGCGGAGCCCCGGAGGGACGGACATGAACCGACAGGCAGCATGGACGGCGGCGGCGGTGTGCGTCATCGCGGCCGGGTGCGACACCTTCCAGACCCTGAAGACCGGCCCGGACGGCAAGCCGGTCTCGGGCCTGATGAACAGCGAGCGCGAGATCCGCTCCTTCATCGGCCGCGCGCGGGATCCGCGGGAGTTCGCGATCACCATCACGCTGAACGAGGACGGCGCCCCCGTGATCGTCAATGCCAACCGCTGCCGGAACGGCCTGGAGGCGGTGTCGTCCTTCGTATCGCCGCCGCACACGGCCCTCCCGGTGCTGGACGGCGCGGTCAACGGACTCCGGGCGCGGATCCTCGTCGACCCGACGTCGAGCGCGAACTGGACGTCCATCGAGCGCGCGCGGGCCTACGGTCTCATCGCCCTCGCGCCGCCGCTGATCGGCGGACTGCCCCAGCACGTCGTCGACCAGGTCCGGGGCACGCTGTGCGTCGCGCCGACGATGGCGCTGGACGTGCTTCCGATCGACGCGGCCCTCTTCTACGCCCGCGCCTCGCGGGGGCCGCTGTGGCCGCTCAGCCGGTCCGCGGACGCGCATGACGCCGACTTCGTGATCGGATGGAGCATGCTCCGCTCGTTCCAGGCGGTCCGCTGGGACTTCGGGGGGCGCGTGGTCTCGTTCTCGACGCGGCCCTACGCGGCGGACGAGGACCGCCTACTGGGCCGCGTGCAGCTCGAGAAGGACTTCAGCGCCCTCGTCGTGAAGGGCATGATCGAGGGCAAGACCAAGCCGATCCTCATCGACCTGGCGGGCGACTACGAGATCGCGGTCGACGAGTCCACGATGGACCTCATGAAGCAGGTGTCGCTCGGCGACCTCGTCCTGCGCGACCTGCGTCCGACCACCCTCGATGCGCACGGCCTCGGCTACGCCGGCGTTCCGCACGTCGGCCTGCGGGCGCTGTCGAAGTACCGCCTGATTCTCGACAACCGCCGCAACGAGCTTCTGATCGAGGCCCCCACGGCCGCGTCGGTGCGCGCGGCGCCGTAGCCGGAACGATTCGATGCAAGCCCGCGGCGGGATGCGGCACAACGGCGAACCGACCCGGACGAAGGACGTGAGCAGCTCCAGGCTCCAGGGACGTGACGCGGGGGGCGGGGGAGAAGGGGAGACGCCCGGCCGGCCCGGGCCGCGGCTCCGCGCGGGCGCGGGAATCCTCCTGGCGGCGGTCTTCGCGTCGGGCTGCCTGACGCTGCCGTCGCCCGATCCCGCGGACACCGCCCGCGCGCCGGAATCCCTCGGCATCCGGCTCGAGACCCGCGGCGCGGCCCTGCACGCCGCGCCCGTGAACGTGGTGGTCGGCCGCGAGCCCGCGACGCTGCCGTTCTGTCTGCGCCCGTTCGAAGAGGCGGCGCCGATCGTCCGCGTCCGGGTCAACGGCCACACCGTCCTCGCGCTCGTGGACACGGGATCGACGGCGACGCTGATGGACTCCGCCGGCGCGGCGAGGGTCGGCGTTCCGGCCCTGCGGTCCGCGGCGCCGGCCGACGGCGGACTGCTCCGCCTGCCCTCGCAGGGGCTGGGCGCCCGGTTCAACGCGTGGCTGGGGATCGCGCCCGGGGTGCAGGCCGGCGGCGTGACGGTCACGAACCTCGTCGTCGGCATCCTCGACCCGAAGACCGATCTCGGCGCCCGCGGCTGGATGGCCGGGCATCGCGTCGAGATGCTGCTGGGGGCCGACTTCCTGCGGCTCTGCGGCCGGGCGGTCTGGGACGTCTCCGGCGACCGCATCGCCCTGGCCCCGCCGGCCTCGATCCTGCCGGAGGGCGGCGCCGCGCTCGACCCCGCGCATGTCGTGCCCGTATGCCGCGTGCGCGTCGGCGACGACCGCGAGGTGCCCGCCGGCATCGACAGCGGCGGCGCCTTCGGCTTCTGGGTGCCCGGCCCGCTGTTCCGGGGCGCGAAACTGCCGCAGCCCGGGCCGGAGGGGCGGATCGTCCTCAGCGAGGGCATGGGCGGCCGCGTCGTCTCCACCACCGCCGGCACGGTCGACCTCCACCTCGGAGGCGCGCGGATCGGGGGCGTCCCGATGCTCATGGGCGCCACCGGGCACGGCCACGCGCACCTGCCCTACGCGCTGCTCGGCCGCGCCGCCCTCGCCGGCCGCATCGTCAGCTTCGACTTCGACCGCGGAATCGTCCACGTCGCGCCGTGAGGCCGCGCCGCGGACGCCTCACCTGCGGCCGGAGTGAACGAAGGGGTTGCCGCAATCCTCGCAGAGGTGGAACTCCGAAAGCTTGATCAGGGTCTGGGGTTGGTCGGACGGGACCGTGCGGACGCGCGCCGAGCCACTGCTCCATGGCGCCATTGTCGTCCGCGGAGGATGTGAACACGGGAGTCATGTCGTCGGTCCGCATACTGCCCGGCTCCGTCGCCTGCACCAAGGCGCCCGTCCGCCCGCCCGGGGTTTCCAGACCTTGGAAGCCCGCCCCCCATCCCCGTCCAACCCTTGGAACTTCCGAACCTGCGAACCTCTGAGCCAGCGAACCTCCTCCTTTCCGCGTGCCGCCGGGGCGGGGGTCTGGTATGACTCCGGGCATGCCGGTCGGGGTCTCCATCGAGAAGGTCGTGAAGCGGTTCGGCGGGCTCGCCGCCGTGGACGGCGTTTCGCTCGAGATCGAACCCGGCGAGCTCTTCTTCCTGCTCGGGCCGAGCGGGTGCGGCAAGACGACGCTGCTGCGCTGCATCGCCGGCTTCCACCGGCCCGACGAGGGCCGGATCCGGCTGGGCGGGACGGACATCACCGAGGCGCCCCCGCACCTGCGGGACACGGGCATGGTGTTCCAGTCCTACGCGCTCTGGCCGCACATGACGGTCCGCGAGAACGTCGCGTTCGGCCTCGAGATGCGGAAGCTGTCGCGCGCGGAGGTCCGCCGCCGGGCCGACGAGGCCCTCGCGCAGGTCCGCATGGCCGACCGCGCCACGCACCGGCCCGCGCAGCTCTCCGGCGGCCAGCAGCAGCGCGTCGCCCTGGCCCGCGCGCTGGTGGTCCACCCGAAGTGCCTGCTCCTGGATGAACCGCTCTCGAACCTCGACGCGAAGCTGCGGATCGAGATGCGCTCGGAGATCCGTCGCATCTGCAAGGAGGCGGGCCTGACGGCGATCTACGTCACGCACGACCAGAAGGAGGCGATGTCGATCGCCGACCGCCTCGCGATCCTCAACAACGGGCGGGTCGAGCAGTGCGGCCGGCCGAACGACGTCTACCAGCGCCCCGCCAACCGCTTCGTCGCCGGCTTCATCGGCGAGACCAACTTCCTCGAGGGTCGCGTCGCCTCGCGCTCCGGCGCCGGCGGACGGATCGAGACCGCCTGCGGGCCCCTCGACGCGGCCGACGCCGGCGGGGCGGCCGAAGGGGCGTCCGTGACCCTGGCGCTCCGCCCCGAGGCCCTGCATCTCGCCCCGGCGGCGGACGGATCCTCCGCGCCGAACGCGCTCTCCGGCGACGTGGTCGAGACGGCCTACCTCGGGGAGGTCGTCCAGCAGCAGGTCCGCCTGCGGGCGGCCGCGGGCTCGCCGGCCCCGCCCCCCTTCCGCGTTTTCGAGCTGCGCCCGACGGTCGTCGCCCGCGACGGCCGCGCGGAACCGGCCGTCCTCTCCATCGCCCCCGCCGATGTCGTGGTACTGAGCCGGTAGACGCCCCGCCCGGGCCGCTTCCCGGGTACGGACACCTGCATGAGGTGCGCATGGACACGGCCGCGACGGAGCGCGGCCCTCCAACGCAAGGGGTCCGGTCGTGCGTTCCTGGAGGGCCGCGCTCCGTCGCGGCCGTGCGGGGCCCCCGAAGCACTAGGGGCGGGTTTTCAAGCGCCGTCCGACGTGGATCCGGGGCAAGGCCCCGCGCTTGACTTCCAAGGCCGAAAACGCGACAAATCGCGCCTTTGGCGCGCAAAACGGGGCGCGCGGGTGTGGCGGAGCGCATGAGCGACGACGACCAGGTCAAGATGGATGCGATCGTGGTGGGCGGGGGTCCTGCGGGGCTCTCGGCCGCCTACGCGATGGCCAAGGCCGGCCTGGAGGTCATGCTCGTCGAGCGCGGCGAGACCTGCGGCTCGAAGAACGTCGGCGGGCTGGTCTACGGGACCGTGCTCAACAAGCTCATCCCGAACTTCTTCGAGAAGGCCCCGATCGAGCGTCCGGTGTCGCGGCGCACGCTGGTCTTCCTGGGCGAGGGCGAGCACGTCTCGATGAACTTCGGGGCGGACGAGTGGTCCCGGCCGCCGTTCAACAACACGTTCGTCGTCCACCGCTCGCAGTTCGACCGCTGGTACTCGAAGCAGGCCGAGGCCGCCGGGGCGAACCTGATCGAGGGGATGGTGGTCGAGGACCTGGTCTACGAGGGCTCCAACGGCGGACGCAAGGCCGTCGGCGTGAAGCTGCGGGGCGACGAGGAGTTCCGGGCGGACGTGGTCGTGCTGGCCGACGGCGCCAACTGCCTCGTCAGCGAGAAGGCGCGGGCGGACCTCGGCCTCAAGCCGGGCCTCGTGAAGCAGGAGTACGCGATCGGCGTGAAGGAGATCCTCGGCCTGCCGCGCGGCACGATCGAGGACCGCTTCAACCTCGACCCGCACGAGGGCGTCGCGATCGATTTCTTCGGCACCCCGTTCGAGGGGCTGGTCGGCGGCGGGTTCCTGTACACGGCGAAGGACTCGATCCACCTCGGCTTCGCAGCGCGCATCGAGTCGCTGACGCACGCGGGGCTCAGCCCGAACGAGGTCATGGACGTCCTCAAGGCCCATCCCGTCGTCCGCAAGTACATCCGCGGCGCCGAGCTGCTCGAGTACTCCGCCCACATGATCCCCGAGGGCGGCTACAACGCGGTGACGGAGCTGCACGGCAACGGCGTGATGATCACCGGCGACGCCGCGGGCTTCGTGAACATGTCGATCTACAAGGAAGGCACCAACCACGCGATGGAGTCGGGCGTCTGCGCCGCCGAGACCGCGATCGAGGCGAAGAAGCGCGGCGATTTCTCCGCGCAGGGCCTCGCCGGCTACCGCGACCGCCTGAACCAGGGCGTCGTGATGAAGGATCTCAAGAAGTACCGCAAGGTGTCCGAGGTCCTCGAGGGCTCGCCGGACCTGCTGTCGCTCTACCCGAAGAAGGTCAACCGGCTGATGATCGATCTCTTCACGGTCGGCTCGCAGACCAAGTCCGAGACGCAGAAGCGGGCGATCAAGGCGTTCCTGACCGGGCTGCCGAAGTTCAGGGCGATCCGCGACCTGATCCGCGCCCGGCACCTTGCCTAGGACGCGGACGGAAGGCGGAAACGGAGACTCGGAGAACGCAGAGGCAAACACCGGAAGGCCGGACGGACGACGAAACACCAGGAAGCAAAGGACGCGAAGAGCGGAAGGAAGACGAACGCGGGCGGTCCGCCCCCAACTTGAAACCTGAAACCCGACACTCGCCACCCGCCACTCGCCACTCACCACCCACCACTCGTCACTCGACACCCGACACTCCCATGACACCCGACGAAAAACTCTCGCTGGCCGACAAGCTGTACCGGACGAAGTACGAGCCGGACCCCGGCCATCCTCACGTGACGGTGGACGCGGCCTCGCTGAAGAAGGCGAAGACGCGCAAGATTCTCAAGGCCTGCCCGGCCGGGGTCTACACGAAGGATCCGAACGACCCGGAGAAGGTCGCGGTCTCGCACGAGAACTGCCTTGAGTGCGGCACGTGCCGCCAGGCGGGCGCCGACGAGGGCGTCGAGTGGAAGCAGCCGGACGGCGGCAAGGGCGTGAAGTACAGGTACGGATGAGAGGGATGAAGGATGAAGCCTGAACCCTGAGAAGGGGACGGGTTTCGCCGGCGGGGTCCGAGACGATCCCGCGCATCGGGAGAACGAGAGCATGGCGATCAACATCGTGGTGGTGGTGCGCGAGGTGTGGGACACCCGCGATCTGTCGGGCAGCGTGCTCGACGGCGCCGGGGCGGTCCGCGCCGGAGCGATGGAAACGCGGTTCGAACCGGAGGATCTCAACGCCCTCGAGGCGGCGCTGCGGATCAAGGACGCGCAGGGCGCGCAGGTGACGGCGATCGCCGTCGGCGAGACGCGCAGCGTGGACGTCCTCCGCGAGTGCCTCTACCGCGGCGCGGACAAGGTGGTCCGCGTCGGCGCCGACCCGGCCGGGCTGGACGACCAGGCCCTCGCGGCGCTGATCGCCGGCGCGATCGCGAAGGCCGGCCCCTGCGACCTCGTGCTCGTCGGCACCGCGGTGCCGGACGCCGAGAACTCGCTGCTCGGTCGCCACCTCGCCGCCGCCCTCGGCGTCCCCGCGGTCTCGTGGGTCGACGCGGTCGAGGAGGTCGGCCCCGGCCGCGCCGTCGCCAAGCGCGCGGTGGAGATGGGCTACGAGTTCGTCGAGGTCCCGTTCCCGGCCCTGCTGTCGATGGGCGTCGCCCTGCTCGAGGACGACCCCCGCGCCCCGCGGCCGGCGAAGGCGATGCTGAAGCTCAAGATGAAGAAGGCCGAGGTGCCGGTGGTCAGCCCCGCCGACGCCGGCGCCGCCGATCCCGCCGCGCTCGTCGCGATGAAGGTTGCGACCATGGAGGCCATCGCGCCGCGCGTGATCGAGTCGCAGCAGGTGGATCCCGAGAGCGAAGCCGCCCTCAAGGGCATGCTCGACGCCGTCCTGAAGGGAGAGTAGCCGATGCCCAACGTCCTCGTGTTCGCGGAAGTCAACGACGGCGTCCTCCACGACGTCAGCCTCCAGTGCCTCTCCGCCGCCCGGCAGGTCGCCGGCGCGGGCGGCAGGGTCTCGTGCCTCCTCGCCGGCCACGGCGTGGCGGGCCTCGCCCCCGCGCTGGTCGCGGCCGGCGCGGACTCCGTCGCGGTGGCGGACGACGAGCGCCTCGCGGCCTATGTGACGGCGCCCTTCGCGAAGGCTGTCGGCGCGTGCCTTGACGCGAATCCGGCCGACCTCCTGCTGCTCGCGGCCTCGACGGTCGGCAACGACCTCGGGCCGGCGGTCGCCGCCGCCCGCAAGGCCGCGTGCGCGGTCGATTGCGACGGCGTCGCCGCGCAGGGCGGGACGATCTCGCTGCGCCGCGCCGGTTACGACCGCAAGGTCATGACGACGTTCGTCCCGGCGGCCGCCGGCCTCGTGGTCGGCACGCTGCGCGACGGCGCCGCCCCGGCCCCCGCCGCCGATGCGGCCCGGCAGGGCGCGATCGCCCCGCTGGCGCTCGACCTGACGCCGGCGGAGCTGGTCTCGAAGGTCCTCCGGCGCGACGTCGCGAAGAAGACGGTCAACCTGAAGGACGCGAAGATCATCGTCGCCGCCGGCGCGGGCGTCGGCAGCCCCGACGGCCTGGCGCTGGTCCGCGAGCTGGCGCAGGCGCTCGGCGCCGAGATCGGCGCGACCCGCGCGGTTGTCGACGCGGGCTGGCTGCCGGCCGACCACCAGATCGGGCAGACCGGCGCCACGGTGCGGCCGGACGTCTACCTCGCGTGCGGCATCAGCGGCGCGGTCCAGCACCGCGTCGGCATGATGGACGCCCGCACGATCGTCGCGATCAATTCCGACGCCAACGCGCCGATCTTCAAGATCGCGCACTACAAGATCGTCGGCGACCTGAAGGTCGTCGTGCCGAAGCTCGCGAAACTGCTGAAGGCGTAGGGAGGTTTCAGGTGCCAGGCTCCAGGTGTCGGAAGGAGGCGCGGCCCGGCCCGGGACCCGCGGCCCCCCGTCGATCCTGCCGGCCGGCGCCTGGCGCTTTCGCCCCGTCCGTCCTGACGCCCGACACCTGACATCCGACACCCGGAGAACTGCGATGCCCAACTACTACACCGACAACAAGGACCTGGCCTTCATCATGGACCAGGTGATGGACTGGAACGCGATCCTCGCGATGAAGGAGACGTTCGGCGACGCCGAGTGCCCCTACGCCGACGCGGAGGAGGCCAAGGCGACGTTCCTCGAGATGCTGCGCGATCCCGTCGGCGAGCTGGCGGCGAACCGCATCGCGCCGCGCGCCGAGGAGATCGACGACATCGGCTGCAAGTGCGAGAACGGGCAGGTCATCTTCCCCGAGGCGCTGCAGCGGAACCTGAAGGACCTCTGCGACGCGCAGCTCATGGGCATGACCATCCCGCGCCGGTTCGGCGGGCTGCAGTTCCCCGAGACGGTCTACACGGCGGCGATCGAGGTCGTGTCGCAGGCCGACGCCTCGCTGATGAACTTCTTCGGCCTCCAGGGCGGCATCGCCGAGACGATCAACGAGTTCGCCACCGAGGAGCTGAAGGAGCAGTACCTGCCGCGCATGAGCACCGGCGAGTTCACCGGCGCCATGGCGCTGACCGAGCCCGACGCCGGCAGCGACCTGGCCGCGGTGCAGACCCGCGCCAAGGGCGGCGAGGGCATCACGGCCCAGCAGGATCCCGTCACGGGGATGTGGATCATCAGCGGCGCGAAGCGCTTCATCACGAACGGCTGCGGCGACGTGATCCTCGTCCTCGCGCGCAGCGAGGACCCCGCGAAGAAGGGCGGCGGCCGCGGGCTGAGCTTCTTCCTCGTCGAGAAGGGGCCGAAGGTCAAGGTGCGCCGCATCGAGCACAAGCTCGGCATCCACGGCTCCCCGACGTGCGAGATCTACTTCGACGAGTGCCCCGCGTACCTGATCGGCAGCCGCGGCATGGGCCTGGCCCGCTACACGGCGTGGCTGATGCTCGCCGCCCGCCTCGCGATCGGCGCGCAGGCGCAGGGCATCGCGCAGGCCGCGCTGGAGGAGGCCGAGAAGTACGCGAAGGAGCGCGAGCAGTTCGGCAAGCCGATCCGGGACTTCCCGCAGGTCGCCGCGATGCTGGCCGACATGCGCATGCGCTGCGAGGCCGCGCGCGCGGTCCTCTACGCGACGAGCGAGATCGTCGACCTCCACCAGGGCGCCGAGGCGAAGGGCCTGAAGGACGAGACGCGCCGCTACGGCCGCATCGCCGAGTCGCTCACGCCCATCGCCAAGTACTACACGACCGAGGTCGCCAACCGCATCTGCTACGACTCGCTGCAGATCCACGGCGGCAACGGGTTCATGCAGGAGTACCCGATCGAGCGCCTCTACCGCGACGTCCGCATCACGAACATCTACGAGGGCACCTCGCAGATCCAGGTCAACTGGGCCGTGTCGCGCCTCGTGCGCGGCGACGTGGACGATGTCATGGACGGCCTCGCGAAGCACGTCTTCGCCGACGCCGACCTCGCGCGGCTCCAGGGCGAGATCCTCAAGGCCTTCGAGAGCTACAAGTCGGTCGTCGCGTGGCTCAAGGACAAGGAGGTCGCCTTCCGCGAACTCGTCGGCCCGAACGTCACGGACATGTTCGTGGACATCTACGCCGCGTTCCTGCTCCTCCGCCACGCGGAGAAGTGGGAGTACAAGCGCAAGGTCGCCGCGCGCTTCATCCGCCAGCTCGGGCCGCGCGTCGCGATGAACCGCGACCTCGCCCTCAACGCGCAGTTCGACACGCTCGCGCCGTAGGCCGCGGGTCACGGCCGCGATGAGCCCCGCCCCTCCGGCGGGGTTCCTCGTTTCAGCCGCGGGGGCCGGCGCGCAGGATGGAGACCATCCCCCGGAACGTGAGGTCGCGGTCGACGCGCGCGGAGGGGATGGCGCGGCGGACGAGCGCCGCGGCGCCGCCGGTGGCGACCAGGAGCGCCCCGCGGAGCCGGCGGTCGGACACCATCCGGCCGGCGATGCCGCGGATCATGCCCGCGTAGCCGGCATCCGCCGCCAGCCGCATCGCCTCCCCCGTGCTCCGGCCGACCGGGCCGCGCACGGGACGCATCGCCAGGCGCGGCAGCCGCGCCGTGCGGTCGGCGAGATAGTCGAGCATCATCGCGGGTCCCGGCGCGATCGCGCCGCCGATGAAGACCCCCTCCGCCGTGACGGCGTCGATCGTCGTGGCGGTGCCCGCGTCGATCACGATCACCGCGCGGCCGCGCAGCCCGGCGACGCCGGCCAGGTTGGCCAGGCGGTCCGCGCCGAGCGTCTCCGGGCGCGGGTAGTCGAGGCGGATGCCGAGATCCAGGTCATGCCGGACCCCGACCACGGGCGCCAGGCCGGCGGCCGCGAGCGCGCGCCGCCACGCGCGCCCGGCGCGGGGGACGACCGACGCCACGACGGCGCCCGCCGCCGGGCCCGGCCGCAGCTTCGCCAGCGCGCGCCCCGCGAGGGCGGCCGTCGCCCCGCGCGTCGGCACGACGACGCGCCGCGCCACGCGCCCGCCCGCCATCAGCGCCGCCGTGGTGTTCGTGTTCCCGATGTTGACCGCGACGATCCGGTTCATCGTCCGCCGCTCCACTTCACACCCCCCGCCGCGCGAACTCAGGAATCCGGTCCCGCTTCCACGCGTTGAGTTCCCCGTGGGAATCGAACCGGCGCGAGCGGAAGCCGGGGTGGCCGGGGAAACGGGGCGCGGGGACGACCCTGGGGCCGGCCGCCCGGATCCGGATCTTCGCCCGGGGATCGTCCGTGAACTTCACGGCGCGAGTATACGCCCGTCCCCGCCACCGGCAATGCCGTCCCTCGCCGCTCATCCCCTCCCGGGCACCTCCGGCGTGCCGCCGCGGGCGGTCCACTCGACCATGAGCGCGGCGCCCCACGTCTCGAGGCGGACGCGGTAGAGCGACGCCAGCGCGTCGAGCACCGCCGCCGCTGCGTCGGCGAGCGCAACGGATGCGCCCTCCATCGCGCAGGAGGTCGCGCGGCCGTCGAGGTCCGTCCCGATCCAGTCGGCCGGCCCGTGCGCGACGTTGAGGCCGATGCCGACGACGGCGAACTCGATGCGGTCGCCGCCGAGGCGCGGTTCGACCAGCACGCCGGCGATCTTCCGGGCGCCGACGTGGACGTCGTTGGGCGCCTTGATACGCGCGCCGCGCACGCCGAGGCGGTCCAGGGCCCGCGCCACGGCGAGCGCGGCCACCATGGAGAGCCAGCCGGACTCGTGCGAGGGCCAGGGCGGGCGCAGGACGACCGAGACGTAGAGCCCCTTGCCGCGATCCGATCGCCAGGTCCGTTCCATGCGCCCGCGCCCGCGGGTCTGCTCCAGCGCGAGGACGCACGTCCCCTCCGGCGCGCCGGCCATCGCAAGATCCTTGGCGCGGTCCTGCGTCGAGGGCAGCCGCGCGTGCACTTCGAGGTGTCGGCCGAAGAGGGATGCGCCGCCAAGCGCCGCCTGGAGGCTGCCGGCGGTCGGGACGTCCGTCACGGGAACTCCAGCGACAGGTCCGCCGCCGGGGCCGAGTGCGTGAGGGCGCCGACGGAGATCGCATCGACGCCCGTCGCCGCGACGCGGGCGACGGTGGCGAGCGTGATCCCGCCCGAGGCCTCCAGCTTCGCGCGGCCGGCGTTGATCGCCACGCAACGGCGCAGCCGGGCCGGCGTCATGTTGTCCAGCAACACCCAGTCGGGCGAGGCGGCAAGCGCGTCGCGCAGCTCGGCTTCGGTCTCGACCTCGATCTCGACGGCGAGCCGGGGGAACCGGGTGCGTGCCGCGCGGACGGCGTCCGCCAGCGACCGCCGCTGCCGGCCGGCCCAGAACGCGCGGTGGTTGTCCTTGATCAGCACGCGGTCGAAAAGGCCGAAGCGGTGGTTGGTCCCGCCGCCGCACGCCACGGCATGCTTCTCCAGCGCGCGCAGGCCCGGGGTGGTCTTGCGCGTGTCGAGGATCGCGGCGCGGTGCGGCGCGCCCCGGCGGACGAACTCGCGCGTCAGCGTCGCGATGCCGGTCATCCGCTGCATGAAGTTCAGCGCGGCGCGCTCGCCCGTCAGGATGCCCCGCGCCGGGCCGTCGAGCGCGATCAGCGTGTCGCCGGCCTTCGCCGCCGCGCCGTCGCGGACCTTCACGGTGCAGCGGATCCGCGGGTCGACCCGGCGGAAGACCTCGCACGCGACGGCCGTGCCGCAGACGACGCAGGCGTGGCGCGCGACGATCGCCGCGCGCGTCCGCGCCCCCGCGGGCACGAGCGCCAGCGTCGTCGCGTCGCCCCGGCCGACATCCTCGCGCAGGGCGGCGCGGACGATGGATGAAAGGGGGGCAGCCATCGCGCTATGTCGCCTCCAGGGGATCCCACAGCCTCGCAAACCCGAAGCCCTCGAAGTCGGCCATGTTCCGCGTGGCGAAGTCCTCCACCCCGTGATGGCGAAGCGTCAGGGCCAAGCGCGCGTCGTAGATCCTGTGTCGCGCGAATCCCTTCTGCGCTGCGCGTTGCCAGAGGTCGTTCATGAGATTCCCCGGGTAGTCGAGGATCCGCCAGAAGCGGTTCCGCCGGTAGCCTTGGATCAACTCGACGGCTTCCGCCGGGGACAGCGGCCGCTCGAGAAGGGTTGGATTCCGCAGAAGACCGTAAAATTCGACGAGTGAAAGTTCGCAGAGGGAGAAGTCCCGGTCGGATGCGTGGGACGCGAGAAACCCCCGTGCCTTATCATGGAGCGGGCTGCGCGGACAGGCCGCGTGGAAGAGGATGTTGGTATCGCACGATGTCACGTCCGCTTCCTCAATGACACCAGGTCGGACGGCACCTCGCCCTCGTTCGCCAGCGCGCGCCACTCCGATTCCGGAGCCAGGATGCGGCCGGGGTCGCGCATGACGGGTGGCGACCACTGGGCGGGACGGCGGCCGACCTCCGGATGCGACCGGAGCAGATCGCCGACCGCCCTGCGGATCACCTCCGTCAGGCTGGACTCCTCCTCGCGGGCGATCTGCTTCACGCCCTCGTACATCCGCGTCGACAGTTGGATTTGGGTGCGAACCATACAGCAATCATACAGCACATCGTTTTGCTGTCAACGTCCGGCCCGGGGGTAGCGGGTGGGGCCGGCGGCGGGTCGGCGGCGGCGGGAGCTGGCGCGCTCCTCCGGTTTCGGATCGCCGCGCCGGGCGGGGGCGGGCGGGGTGCCGCCGGCCTCCTTCGAGGCGCGGAGGTCGCGGATCTGGTCGCGGAGGGCGGCGGCGCGTTCGAATTCGAGGGACTCGGCGGCCTCGAGCATCTCGCGTTCGAGATCCTGGACGACCTGGTGGACGTCGTAGTCGACGCCGGCCTCGCGGACGACGGACGTCTCGACCTCCCCGGCCTCCTCGCGGATGGCGAGCGACTCCTGGATGCCCTTCCGGATGGCCTGGGGGGTGATGCCGTGGTCGCGGTTGTAGGCCAGCTGCCTCTCGCGGCGCGCGTTCGTGACGTCGATCATCCGGCGCATCGAGTCCGTGACCTGGTCGGCGTAGAGGATGACCCGCCCCTGCGTGTGCCGCGCGGCCCGCCCGGCGGTCTGCACGAGCGAGGTCTCCGAGCGCAGGAAGCCCTCCTTGTCCGCGTCGAGAATGGCGACGAGCGTCACCTCGGGCAGGTCGAGGCCCTCGCGAAGGAGGTTGATGCCGATCAGGCAGTCGAAGTCCGCCTTCCGCAGCCCGCGCAGGATCTCGACGCGCTCGATGGCGTCGATGTCGGAATGCAGGTACTTCACGCGCATCCCGGCGGCCTGGAGGTACTCGGACAGGTCCTCCGCGGTGCGCTTGGTCAGCGTGGTGACCAGCACGCGCTCGCCCCGGGCGGCCGCGGCGCGGATCTCCTCCATGACGTCGTCGATCTGGTTGCCCAGCGGGCGCACCTCGACCGGCGGGTCGACGATGCCGGTCGGGCGGATCACCTGCGGCACGGGCTTCCCGCCGACGCTCCGCTCGAAGTCGCCCGGCGTGGCGGAGGTGAACAGGATCGGCCCGGTGACGCCGAGGAACTCCTCGAAATTGAGCGGCCGGTTGTCGAGCGCCGACGGCAGCCGGAAGCCGTGCTCGACGAGCGTCGTCTTGCGGGCGCGGTCGCCGTTGAACATGCCGCGGACCTGCGGAAGGGTCACGTGCGATTCGTCGATGACCGTCAGGAACGGCCCGCGGAAGTAGTCGACGAGACACGCCGGCCGCGCGCCGGGAGGCCGGCCGGCGAGGTGGCGCGAGTAGTTCTCGATGCCGCTGCAGTAGCCGAGCTCCTTCATCATCTCGAGGTCGTACTGCGTCCGCATGCGGATCCGCTTTTCCTCGAGGAGCTTGTCGCGCGCGAGGAACCACCGGACGCGTTCCTCCATCTCCCCGCGGATGGCGTCGAGCGCCGCGCCGATCTTCTCCTGCGGCATCACGAAGTGGCGCGCGGGGGAGAGCGTGACGAACCGGAGGTCGCCGAGGACGCGGCCCGAGACGGGGTCGAGGCGGCGCAGCGACTCGACCTCCTCGCCGAAGAACGAGACGCGGACGATCTCCCGGCCGTAGGACGGGTGGCCCCCGATCGTGTCGCCGCGGACGCGGAAGGCGCCGGGCTCCGGGGCGAGGTCGTTGCGCGTGTACTGGATGTCGACGAGCCGCCGCAGCACGGCGTCGCGGCCGACCGCCTCGCCGCGCTCGAGGCGGACGGTCATCTCGCGGTAGTCCTCCGGCGAACCGAGGCCGTAGATGCACGAAACGGAGGCGACGATGACCACGTCGTCGCGGTTCAGCAGGGCGTCCGTCGCCGCCAGCCGCAGCCGCTCGATCGCCTCGTTGATCGACGAGTCCTTCTCGATGTAGGTGTCCGTCGTCGGGATGTAGGCCTCGGGCTGGTAGTAGTCGTAGTAGCTGACGAAGTACTCGACGGCGTTGTCCGGGAAGAACCCCTTCAGCTCGGCGTAGAGCTGCGCCGCCAGCGTCTTGTTGTGCGAGATGACCAGCGCGGGCCTGCCCCAGTGCCGGATCGTGTTGGCGACGGTGAAGGTCTTGCCCGAGCCCGTGACGCCCTCGAGCGTCTGGAAGCGCTGCCCGGCATCGAGGCCCCGGCACAGCGCGGCGATCGCCTCCGGCTGGTCCCCGGTCGGGACGTAGTCGGCGCGCAGAAGAAACGGCGACGATTCGGCCATGCGGAGAGAATAGCGGAGGAACGCCCGACGGCGAACACCGAACAACGAACATCGAACACCGAACGAGGACTCAACATCCAACATCCAACACCCAACCTCCAACACCCAACACCCAACCTCCAACACCCAACACCCAACATCCAACACCCAACACCCAACATCCAACACCCAACATCTGACACCCAACATCCGACACCCAACCTCCAACTGACAGCCAAGGCCCGACGGTCAACACCCGAAACGTCCCTTCTGCCTATCACTCATCGCCCCCCCCCTCACCGTTGGCTGTTGGGTTCCGGCCGTTCGATGTTGTCCGTTGTCTGCTGGCCGTCCGCAGTTGGATGTTGGATGTTGGTTGTTGGATGTTGGATGTTGTCCGGGTCTGGCCGTTCGATGTTGGATGTTCGATGTTCGGTGTTCGATGTTCGTTGTTCTCCGTTGGCTCCCGGGCTTCCTCGGGCTAGCATGCCGTGGTTCCCGGGGTTCCGGGGTGCGAGGTGACCATGGCTGCCGTCGAACTGACCGTTGCCGCGTTGATGGCGATGACGACGAACCTCCAGGCCAGCGCGGCCGCGGCGGAGAAGCTGGACTTCGAGCGCGCGGCGGCCGAGGCGGCCCGCGTCATCGAGGTCACGAACGCGCCGCCGCACGTGGTCGAGGCCGCGCGCATCCTCCGCGCCCGCGCGCTGCTGCGCGGCGGGGACCGGGAGTCCGCGGTCCGGGACCTCCAGTGGGTGAGGGCCAACGCGGTTTCGGAGGGCCTGCGCCAGGAGGCCGCCGCCGAACTCCGCCGCCTCGAGGGGCCCCCGGCCGCGTCGACCCGGTCGGTGCGTACGCCGCGCCGCACCTGGTCGATCCTGACCTCCTCGCTGGCGCGGGGCGACCATGCCGGGGCGCTCCAGTGCGTCCAGGGTCCGCTCCGCCGGCTCGCCGAGGCGCTCGGCGGCATGGCCCCCGCGGTCACGGGCGCGCCATCGCGCGCGGTGTCCGGCCTGGCCTGGGCGGCCGGGGAGTGGCGGGGCGCGAAGATGGTCGAGACGGTCGACGGCGACACCGGAACCCTGACGCTCGAGAGGAACGGGCTGCGCATGACGCTCTCGGCGCGGAACGCCGGGGATGCCTGGGTCTTCCACGACCTGGTTTCGCTGGAGTGCCTGGACGCCGAGCCGGCCGCCGCCCCGGTCCCGGGCGCGGCCGAAGCCGCGCCGAACGCGCAGGTGGCGTTCAACTTCGTCGGAGGCGACGCGATGGCCTTCCGGGCCGGCGGAGGCATCGTCGCCGTCAACGGACGGGTCATCCACCTCGGCGCGGGGTTCGACGGCAACATGCAGGTCCGGGTGGACTCCGCGACGGCGGCCGCCGCAACCACGAACGCGCCCCCGGTCGACGAGACGCGGCGCGCGGAGATCGAGGCGCTGATCCGCGATCTCGGCGCTCCCGCCGCCGATACCCGCGCCCGGGCCCGCGCGAAGCTCAAGGAACTCGGTCCCGCGGCCCACGGCATACTCAAGGAACACCGGGCCGACGCGGACGTGGAGATCGCCACCACGGTTCGGGAGCTGCTCGGCGAATGAGCGAGCCCGCGGAACTGACGCTGGCGGCCGTCCTGGCGCTGACCGCGCATTTCCAGGCGGGCGTCGATGCGATGAAGGCCGGGGATCCGGCCCGGGCGGCGACGGAGATGACGGCGGTCATCCGGGCCGAGCCCGGCCTCCCGGAGCTCTCGGCCGGCGCCCGGCTGCTGCGCGGCCAGGCCCTCAAGGCCCGGTCGAAGACCGCCGAGGCCCTCGACGACTTCCGCTGGCTGGCGACCCGCGACGTCGCGCCGGATATCCGCAAGAAGGCCCGGGAGGAATACGCCGCGGCGGGAGGGAAGCCGGAGTCGCTGGCCCCCGAAGTCCCGCCGCTGGCCGAGTGGAAACGGCTGCAGGAGGCGATCCGCGGCGAGCAGGGACGGCAGGTGTGGAACTGGCTGGCCGGTCCGTTCGGCCGGTCCCTGCGGATCCTCGGCGGGATGATGGGCGAGGAGCTGGAGGCGGGCGACGTCGCGTTCTGGTTCGCCGAGGACGAAGCGGTGCTCGTCGGCCAGGCGATCGACGAGGCGGCCGGCACCGCGCGGCTGACGTTCCGGGAGGACGAGCAGACCATCCATGTGGACTGGACCCAGGACGGCGCCCGCTGGCTCATCTCCGGGCTCCAGCACGAGGACGGCGGGGGCGGGATCCCGCAGCTCGCCGTCACCGACGTTCCCCGCCTGTCCTCCGAAGGGGAGAAGGACGAGGCGCCGGCCGCCGGAGCCGGCCTCACGCCCGAGTTGAAGGCGGAGATCGACACCTGCATCGGCCGGCTCGGCGCGGCCGACGCGGCGGTGCGCGCCGGGGCGCGAGCGCGGCTCCGCGAGATCGGCGAAGCCGCCAAGCCCCAGTTGAAGGCCCGCGCCGGCGACGGCGATCCCGAAATCGCAACCTCGATCCGCGAACTGCTCGGGAGGCCGTGACCCCCCGCGCCCGCGCGGCGCGGCCGTCACAACGCGCGGCGGCGCCACCCGGCCTCGCGAACGCCGCGCCACGAGCCGCCCCCCCCCCGCCGTCCCGGGATCATGCGACCGGCCGGGCCGGCGGCCCGGCCCCACCACGGATTCCCCGGGAACGATGGGCCGGGCGGAAAGACCGCACGAGCGTTTTTGTCCTTGCCGCAACGGACCGGAAACGCGCGCAAAAAAAAATTAAGAAAACCGTTGCCATTGGAACCACCGCACTGCTATCGTAACCACATTGGGTTGGAGTCTCTACCTTTCGTGGGGTGTGGATTGAGAATGCCGCCGCGAGGAATCGTGGAGCGCAAGGGGTGCAGCATGAAGCGGATCATGTCGGGTCTCGTTGTCGTCGCGATCGTTCTCGGTTCGTTCGGCGCGCGAGCGCAGGAGGAGATCTGGGACGGCGGTGGCGCCGCGGGCGGCGACGTCAACTGGAGCGCCGGCGCGAACTGGCTCGACGATTCCGCGCCGATCGCCGGGAGCGCGCTGATCTTCGCCGGTGCGCTCGACACGACCAGCACGAACAACCTCGCGGGCACCGTCGCCATGTTCACGTGGATGGCGTTCTCGAACTCGGCGTTCACCCTCCTCGGCAATCCGTTCACGATCACCAGCGCCGGCGGCATGACGAACGACGCGGCCGCCAACCAGAACATCATCAACGTCGTCACCGCGAACGTTGCGCAGACATGGCACAGCGCCCTCGCGACGCGGACGATCACCCTCAACTCCAACGTCGTCCTGAAGGGGAATCTCACGCTGACCGGCGGCGGCAACTTCACCTTCAACCAGCCGATCTCCGGGGCCTTCTCCCTCACCGTCGCGACGACGGGAACGGTGGCCAACATCGCCGCCACCGTCTTCAACCACACCAACACCTATTCCGGCAGCACGTTCATCACGGCGAGCAACCGGGTCCAAGCGGCCGGCAACGGGATGCCGGGCACGGGATCGATCATCATCAGCCCCGGCGGCCAGTTCTACATTTCGGGCACCGGCCGTACGTTTGCGAACAACTTCAGCATCTCCGGCAACGGCGTCGCGGACGCGGCCGCGATCGGCTACCTCGGGGCGCTCCGGCTCGACGGCGGCCATACGCTGAACGGCATCATCACCGCCGCCGCGCCGTCGCGGATCACCGCGTATACCGCGAACGACAACACGATCAACGGTCGGATCATCGGCTCGTCGACCCTGCAGAAGACCGGCGTGGGCACCCTGAACCTGAACAACCTCACGAACCTCGGCTTCACGGGCAAGTGGGAGGTCTATTCCAACGGCCTTCTCCGTGCGCGGTCGGACACGTCGCTCGGCGCGGTTCCGGGCGTCACCACGGCGGACGCGATCACGCTGAACAACGGCGCGAGGCTCATGAACAATAGCTCGCCGCTGGTGATCCACGCCAACCGCGGCATCACGCTCGCCTCGACCGGCGGCGCGTTGCAGTCCGGCTGGTGGACGGACGTCAAGGTGAACAGCATCATCGCCGGCCCCGGCGCGCTGACCATCGCCCAGGACGCCACCCCGGGCTGGATCATCCTGGCCGGCCAGAACACCTTCGACGGCACCCTGACCATCGACGCCCGCCTGCGCCTGGGCGTGAACGACGCATTGCCCAACGGCACGGGCAAGGGGAACGTCCTGCTCAACCCCGGCAACGCGCTTCTCAACAACGGCAACCTGCGCGTGATGGACATGAACGGCTTCTCCGACACCATCAACGCCCTCAACGGCGGCGGCGCGCTGACGAACAGCCGCGGCAACGCCGTGCTGACGCTCGGCGACAACAACGCCAGCGGTTCCTTCACCGGCAGCGTCGCCGCCGCGGCCAACGGGACGCTCCGCCTCGTCAAGATCGGTGCGGGCGCCCAGACGCTGCTCGGCGACATCCGCAACGGTGTCGGCCTGCATATCGCCTCGGGCTTCATGATCGCGACCGGCAGCTTCGGGGCCGGGGTTTCGTCGGATGCGTCGGGCGTTCTGGTCGCCCGTGATGCGGCCGCCGGCCGGGTTTCGACCCCGGGCACGATGGCCCTGACGAACGCGAGCCTCTCGTTCAACCCGGGCGCGGGTGCCGAGGGCGATCTCTACGCGGCCAACGACATCGAGCTCAACGGAACCGTCAATGTCTACGTGACGCCGTTGAAGGCCATCGACAGCACGCCCTTCCTTCTCTTCTCCTACACGAACAGCATCGCCGGGTCGGCAGCCAGCCTCAACGTGCAGCCCGCCGGCACGCGCTACACGGCCTTCACCGCCAGCGACGTCGCCGGCGGCATCGCGATCGCCATGACCGGCTCCGGAGGCCCGGCGACGCTCAACTACATCGGCACGAATGCCGCGTGGGACGTCACGAACGCGGCGAGCTTCTACAACACCGGCACGACCTCGACCGACGTGTTCTACCACGCGGACACCGTGGTCTTCGACGCGGACGTGAAGACCAACGTCGTCAACCTGACCGGCGCGCTCGCCCCGGCCAGCGTGATCGTCGGGGGGCCGACGAACCTGACCTTCCAGGGCACCGGCCGGCTCTCCGGCCTGGCCACTATTTACAAGGGCGGGACCAACATCCTCGCGATCAACAACGCCAACGACTTCGACGGCGCGGTCGTCGTGACCGGCGGCGTGCTGCGGGCCGGCAACGCGAGCGCCCTCGGTTCCACGATGGGCGCAACCTGGGTCACCAACGGCGGCACGCTCGACGTCAACGGCCAGAACCTCGGCCTGGAGGACTTCTACCTCGGCGGCGCGGGCGCCGGCGGCACGGGCGCGGTGATCAATACAGGTGGTCAACAAGTGAACGCGATGCAGCGCGTCACGCTGGTCGCCGACACGGTCATCGGCGGGGCGGTCCGGTTCGATATCCGCCACGCCGGCATCCTGTGGCCGACGAACAACGCCTTCCTGAGGACCGACGGCGGGATCTACAGCCTGACCAAGACCGGCACGGCCGAATTCGCGATGCCGAACGTCAACGTCAGCGACGGCATCGGGAACATCTTCATCGACTCCGGCCTGCTGCGCTCCGAGACCGGCACGACCGGCCTCGGCAACCCGGCCTACACGGCACGGGTGGCCCGCGGCGCGACCCTCGACATCTACAGCCATACCAACGCCATCAACAAGTACATCACGCTGGAGCACGGCTCGCGGCTCACGTCGCAGGTCGGCGCCAATGCCGCGCTGAACGTCCTGCTGGGAACCGTGACGCTGAACGGATGGGCGACGAACGAAGTGCGGGGCGGCCACCAGACGCTCGCCGGCACGATCACCGGGGCCGGGGGCTTCACGGTCCTCAGCAACGGTACGACCTACATCACCGGGACCAACGACTGGACCGGCGGCCTGATCGTCAACACGAACGCGAACCTCAACGTCGGCAAAAGCGGCCTCGGCGGCACCCTGGGCAGCGGCTCGGTGACGAACTTCGGCAACCTCTACTTCACGCGCACCAACGCCTACACGATCGCCAACGAGATCGTCGGCCGCCCGGAGGCGCTGATCGCCAAGCAGAATCTCGGCACGCTGACCCTCGACGGCATGGCGGCCAATTACCTCGGCAACTTCCAGCTCCAGGGCGGCACGCTGCTGATCGGGCCGAGCTACGTCAGCGGCACCAACCAGATCGAGTTCACGTCCACGAACGCCGTCATCGCCTCCTCCGACGGCACGGCCCGCACGATCAGCAACCTGACGTGGTGGACGCAGGGACCGCAAATCGGCGCCGGTGGCGATCTCACGTTCTCCGGCGTGACCCACAACAACGGCGTCGCGAGCAAGGCGATCAGCGTCTCGAACAGCCTGACCCGCTTCACGGGCACTCTCTACGGCGTCGGCACGGTCGCCAAGCGCGGGCCCGGCGAACTGCGGTTCGAGAACGCCGTGAGTGCGTCGAGCTTCACGAACCTCGAGGGCCGGCTGACGCTGACCGGCGCGGGAGCCTTCACCCACGCAACGGCGGCGCTGACGTTCAATCAGGGCTCGGTCTTCGACGTCGCGGGCGTCACGGGCGGCTGGTACCTGCGGCAGGGCCAGACGCTGCGCGGCAACGTCGGCGTGGTCGGCGATTCGCTCATCAGCAACAGCTTCGTCCGTCCCGGCGCCTCGGCCGGGACGATCACCTTCAGCAACAACGTCACGTTCAGCAACGCGGACGTCGAATTCGAGCTGGCCTCCGACGGAACGCCGGGCGCCGGGATCAACGACTACATCGAGACGATCGGCAACCTGACGCTCTCCGGCGTCAGCACGGTGCGGGTGGTGGCGCTGAACAACCAGTTCGCGCCCACGCACGTCCTGTGGACCAACGGCGGGACGCGGACCGGCGGCGCGGCGAACCTGCTGCTGGCCAACGTCGGGATCATGACCAACAGCCGGTACGGCTTCGCGATCAGCGACGCCGACCCGCAGCGGATCGTGCTCAACGTCTCCGGAAGCGCCAAGGCGCTGACGTGGCAGGGCGGCGCGACCGGCTTCTGGAACGCCAAGGGCTCGACCAACAACTTCCTCGACGGCGTAACGCCCGACGCCTTCTGGCAGGCCGACTCGGTGACCTTCGGCGGCAGCGCGACGCGCCGGACGGTCACGATCGCCGAGCCCGTCGCCCCCGGGCTCGTCACGGTCTCGGCGCCGTACACGCTCGCGATCGCCGGCTCGGGCAAGATCACGGGCGGCGCGACGCTTCTGAAGACGGGGGATGGGGCCCTCATCATCAACAACCCGCACGATTTCACCGGCGCGACGCTCATCAGCAACGGCATCGTCCAGGCCCGCGCCAACACCGCGCTCGGCACCGCTGCCGGCGGGACCTACATCGCGGCGGGCGGCACGCTGGACACGTACGGCAACAACCTCGGCTACGAGCACGTCTACGCGGTCGGAGCCGGCTACACCAACGGCGGCGCGATCGTCAACCTGAGCGGCGTCGCGCAGACTCAGACGCTGCGGCGCGTGACGCTGACGGGCGATACGACCCTCGGCGGCGTTTCGACGTGGGATCTCCGCGGCGTGAACATCGCGGACGGCTGGCTCAGCACCGGCGGCAATGCCTACAACCTGATCAAGGTCGGCACCAACACGATCCGCCTCGTGGATGTCGCCGTCGACGCGGCGCTGGCCGACATCGAAATCCGGCAGGGCGTCCTCGGGTTCGAGGCGTCGACCCCCGGCCTCGGCAATCCGATGAAGACCCTGACGGTCTACCCGACCGCCAGCCTGTGGTTCAACTCGATCAACGCCCCGGTCGCCAAGAACGTCATCCTGCAGGACGGCGGCGGCATCTGGCTCCAGGGCGGCGCGATCGGCAGCAGCCAGAACTTCTTCACCCAGCCCGTCGTGCTCAGCAACGGACTGGGCATCGTGGACGGCGGCGCCAACGGGCTTTTCAGCCAGTTCACCGGCGCCGGCGGGCTGCGCAAGCTCGGCGCCGGCGAGGTGTGGCTGACCGGCACGAACGACTTCACCGGCCAGTTCCGGATGAGCGCCGGAGCGCTGCGGCTGATCAGCAATGGCTCGATGACCGCGGTGTCCGGCGTCCTCATGGAGGGTGGAACGCTCCACCTCGACAACAGCCGTGACAATCTCGGCAACCGCCTCAACGATGCGGCCGGCATCACGGGGTGGGGCGGCACGATCAACTTCGCCACGGCCAACAGCATCGGCGTGACGGAATCGATCGGCAACGTCCTCATGGAGCGCGGCGGTCTCACGATCAACCTTGAGATGCCGGTGGCCTTCGGGACGACGTCCACGGTGTTCATCGCCGGCCTCTCGCAGCAGCAGGGGATCCTGAACTTCACCTTCGGCAATTCGGGCACGTTCTTCCCGGGGCAGAATCCGTCGAACAACTACGGCGCCCACATCATGGTCGGCGGGCTGACGAACGGCCAGACGATCCCGTGGGCGACGGTCAACGGCGCGGGTTTCGCCCGCTACAGCACGACGAACGGCATCTACGCGCCGCTGGAGATCGCCGAGTTCAACGCCGCGGCCGACCAGACCGGCCAGGATCTCCGCTTCACGTTCGAGCGCGACGGCGGCGCCAACGTCCTCACGGCGAGCCGGTCGATCAACACGATCGTCGTGTCCAACCAGTACAACACGTTCATCGACCTCGCCGGCAACGACCTGACGCTCTCGGGCGGGGGCTACCGCCAGCTCGGCAACGAGAACTTCATGATCACGAACAGCGGCGTCGGTGGCTCGCTGATCGCCGGGGACGCGGTCTTCTTCGTCAACAGCTCCACCACCCGCCTGGCGTCGGCGGCCACGCTGACGAGCCTCGCCAAGGAGGGCGGCGGAACGCTGATCGTTCTCGGCAACCTGAGCTACACGGGGCGGACCGCGATCAACGGCGTCCTGCAGGTCGGCGAGGGCGGAGCGGCGTCGATCCCGACCGACACGCCGGTTTACAACCACGGCACGCTGAGGTTCCGCACGACGACGGATCTGGACTTCTCGTCCAACATCCGGGGCCTCGGCGGCATCGAGAAGTTCTTCCTCAACACGCTGACGCTCTCCGGCACGAGCAACCTGATCGGCGGAAGCTTCAATATCTACAGCGGCGCGGTGGTGTTCGCGGCGGGAAGCTCCACCTACATGACGAACATGAACGGCACGTTCGCCATCGGGTCCTCCAACACAAGCCCGATCGCAACGATGACGATCAAGCCGGGCGCACTGCTCGATCTCGGCGCCATCAACAACTTCTTAGGAGCCAACTACGCGCCCAACAACCACAGCATCATCAACCAGGAAGGCGGCACGTTCCTCATCGGGTCCACCAACCTGAACAACGTCCGGTTTGCTCACTGGCCCGGCAGCAACATCTACAACATGGCCGGTGGGCTGCTGGTGGTGTCGAACCGCCTGACGCTGGCATGGGACGGCCGGAGCTACTTCAACCAGAGCAACGGCACGGTCAAGGCCGGACAGATCACCCTGACCCCGCTCGACGGCACCGCCCGGGTCCGGACCTCGCAATGGAATCTGGTCAACGGCACGCTGTTGCTCGGCACGGGCGGCATGACGGTCAATTCGAACAACATGACCGCGCCGCAGCAGTTCAACGTCGGGAGCGGAACGCTGGCCGCGTGGAAGACCAACACGCAGGTTTCGCAGCGCATTCCGGTCAACATCAGCGGCGCGCTGACGCTGGACGGCGTCGCGGGCGACACGGTCGAGATGCTCGGCCGCACGGCGGGCGCGGGCGCCATCACCAAGATCGGCGCGGGCACGGCGATCCTGGCGGGAACCAACCTGCACCTGGGCGGCACGACGATCAGCAACGGCACGCTCGCGGTCAAGACGGGCAATGCGCTCGGGTCGGGCACGCTGACGATGTCCGGCGGCACGCTGAACCTGAGCCTCGCCGGCCTCAACGAGGCGGATCTCGCCGGCAACTTCAACCAGAACACGAACCCGGTGGGCACGGTGACGCTGGGTACCTCCCTGGCGCACTTCGAGCAGAGCGTCTCCAGCGGGCAGTTGGCGGGCAACGCGACGGCGGGGTATCGCGGGTTCCTCGTCGTCGGCGGGCCGACGAACGTCACCTACACGTTTGCCGAGAGCTTCGACGACAACGTGATGCTGCGGATCACGACGGGCGGGGTCGTCAACACGGTCCTGAACAATACATCGTGGAACACGCCGACCAAGGGCACGATCACGCTGGCGCCGGGCCGCTACCTGTTCGACCTGCGCGTCGGCAACGGCGCCGGCGGCGGCGGCGCGGCCGGGCACGGCTGGTGGACCAACGTGTGGACGATGGGCTTCGGTTACGACCCGCAGGGCCGGGACCAGGAAATCGTCGGAAACTACATCAAGATGACCGATCCGGGCGACGGCAGCCTGTTCCTGTCCGACACGAACGGGTTCACGGTGCCGAATACGGTCGACGTGACGGCGGATTCGGCGATCAGCCTGATCGGGGCGGGCGGCGCGAAGATGACGATGTCCGGCCCGTTCGGCATCGGGTCGCAGCGGCTGACGGTGACCAACACGGGGGCCGGCGCGTTGGCCCTGACGGGGCCGATGACGCTCTCCGGCTCGCCGACGTTCGATGTGGTGACGAACGTCACGGTCACGGCGGCCGGCGCGATCGGCGGCGGCGCCAACGGCATCAACAAGGCCGGCCCCGGCACGCTGCGCCTGACCGGGACGAACACCTACACGGGCACGACCCGCGTCATGGACGGCGTGATGGAACTGGCCGAGTTCGGCGAGATCGGATCGAGCGCGACACTCCGGATCGATGCCGGGGCGAAGTTCGTCGCGACGAACAACGCCGGGGGAACGATCCACCTGGTCTCCGGGATGACCCTGCAGGGCAACGGCACGTTCGAGGGCGGCCTGATCACCGACCCCGGCTCCGCCGTCGCCCCGGGCGTCGGCGCCGCCGGAAGCCTGACGGTGATGGGCAACATGCAGGCGGAGAACGTGACCACGTTCTCGATCGAAATCAACGGCACCACGCCGGGAACGCAGTACGACCAGCTGGCGTTCGGCGGAGGAAACACGTACACGCTGACGCTGAACAGCCCCGATCTGCAGGTGCTGCTGGGCTACACGCCGGCCTACGGCAGCACGTTCGCGATCGTCTCGGGCTTCGGGACGCTGGCGGGCACCGGCGAGTTCAACGGCAAGACGGACGGCTCGACGTTCACGGTCGGCGCGACGGAGTTCCAGATCGACTACAACCCCAACGACATCACGCTGACGGTGGTGCCCGAGCCCGCGAGCCTGGGCGTCATGGGCCTGCTCGGCATCGCCGGCTGGCTGCTCCGCCGTCGCGCCCGCACGCACTGACCGGGACGGCGATCCGCCGGGGAACTCCGGCATCCGGGCGTCCATGGCCCGGATGCCGGAGTCTTCGTTTCCACGCCGAACGACTGCATGACTCGTGGGGTCGTGTGGTTGTGAAGACGATCACGTTGACGGATGAGGCGTGCGGACGCCTGGCCGACACGGCCTTTCTGATCGACCTCTGGCGGGAGCAAGGCAAGCCCGGCGTGGCGGGGTGGCGGCCGGACACGACGTCCGGGCACTCGCCGGGTTCCTGGGGGGCTGTGCCGTCGTTCACAGCACGGAGGCGATCGTGCGCCGCCATGCGGAGCTCTACGCGGAGGTCCGGAGAAACCGGCTGGCTGCGGGGACGAACGACCTCTGGATCGCCGCGTGCGCCCTGCCCCTGGAGGTGCCGTTGATCGCGCGGAACACGCGGGACTTCGGATTGCCGGCGGGCCTTACGATCCTCGACTACGGCGGTGCGCCGGGCGGGTGAATTCGAGCCCGCACCATTCGCCGTCGCCGTCGCGGACGATCTCGGACAGGCCTTCCGCGGCGTAGGCGTCGGCCACGGCGTCGGCCTCGATCTCGCGGATGCCGCTGAGCAGGAGGGTGTGGCGGGTGGCGGCGGCGAGGGCGCGGGCCGACTCGAGCAGGAGCGGGCCGGC
>VGWF01000051.1 GCA_016873715.1 Lentisphaerota bacterium
CTGGACTCGTGTCCGCGCCCCCTTCGGCAACGCCGCAGGCGGGGCGGGATCCCGCGCGATCCGGCCGGCCTGGTGCGCGTCGCACCCCCGCAACCGCGAGGGCTCCAGCGTCCACCAGCCACTCCGCGCCCCGCCGACCGAAAGGTGCCACGACCTCGAGGAAAATGCGTCTGCCCTGATACCGCAACCCCCGCCGGTTGACGCGGGGGCCGCGATCCCCCATGGTGGCCGGATGCCGGAGACGGTCCAGCTCTTCGTGACGTGCCTCGTCGACACGTTCTTCCCCGGGATCGGGGAGGCGGTGGTCCGCGTGCTGCGCCGCGCCGGCGCGCGCGTCGAGTTCCCCGCCGGCCAGACCTGCTGCGGCCAGCCCGCCTTCAACGCGGGCCTCCGGTCCGAGGCCCGTCCGATCGCGGAGCACACGATCCGCGTCTTCGAGGCGGCGCCCGGCCCCGTGGTCATCCCGTCCGGCTCCTGCGCGGCGATGGTGCGCCACGGCTACCTCGAGCTCTTCCGCGACGACCCCGGGTGGCTCGCGCGGGCCGAGGGGCTGGCGAGGCGCACGTACGAACTGACCGAGTACCTCGTCGACGTCCGCGGCATCGCGGCCGGGCCGGGCGCGCCCACGCTGGGGGCCCGCTGGCCCGGCAAGCTCGCGTACCACGCCTCCTGCCACCTGCTGCGCGGCCTCGGCGTCGACCGCCAGCCGCGCGCCCTGCTCGCGTCGGTCGAGGGGGCGGAACTCGTCGACCTCCCCGGCCACGACGAGTGCTGCGGCTTCGGCGGCGTGTTCTCCGTCGAGCACCCCGAGCTCTCCGCCGAGTTCCTCAACCGCAAGATCGCCAACCTCGAATCGACCGGCGCCCCCACGCTCGTCGTCGCCGACACCGGCTGCCTCATGCACATCCAGGGCGGCCTCCGCCGCCAGGACCGGTCGCCCCGCGTCGTCCACATCGCCGAGGTGCTGGCCTCCGTATGAACGGACTCCGGCAGCGCATCCGCGCCTCGCTCGGCGACGCCAACCTGCAGGCGGCGCTGGACAACAACGCGACGCGCCGCAAGGCCGGCCGTCTCGCGGCCTTCGCCCAGGTGCCCGACCACGCCGCGCGGCGCGCGCGGGCGCACGCGGTGAAGGCCGATGTCATCGCGCGGCTCGACGAGCACCTCGCCCGGTTCACCGACCGCGTGACGGCCAACGGGATCATGGTCCACCACGCCCGGGACGGCGCCGCGGCCGTGAACCTCGTGCTCGCCATCGTCGGCGACGCCGTCCGCGCCCGCCCGCCCGCCGACGGCGCCGCGCCGCTGGTCGCGAAGGCGAAGTCGATGGTCTCCGAGGAGATCGCCCTCAACCACGCCCTCGCGGACCACGGCATCCGCGCCGTCGAGACCGACCTCGGCGAGTACATCGTCCAGCTCCGCGGCGAACGCCCCAGCCACATCATCACGCCGGCCGTCCACCTGCGCCGGCAGGACGTCGGCCGCCTCTTCGCCGACCGGCTCGGCATCCCGTACACCGAGGACATCCCGACGCTGACCGCCACCGCCCGGCGCGTGCTGCGCGAGGTCTTCCTCACCGCCGACGTCGGCGTCTCCGGCGTCAACTTCGGCGTCGTCGAAACCGGCACGCTCGCCCTCGTCACGAACGAGGGCAACGGACGGATGTGCACGACCGTCCCGCCGGTCCACGTCGCGCTGATGGGCGTCGAGCGCCTCGTGCCGACGCTCGACGACCTCGCCCTCTTCCTTTCCCTGCTGCCGCGCTCGGCGACCGGCCAGAAGCTGAGCGTCTACACGAGCCTCCTCCACGGCCCCCGGCGCGCCGACGACGCCGACGGCCCGCGCGAGCGGCACCTGATCCTCGTCGACAACGGCCGCCGCGCCCTTCGCGACTCGCCGCTCGCGGAGGCCCTCGCGTGCATCCGGTGCGGCGCGTGCCTCAACATCTGCCCGGTGTTCCGCGAGACCGGCGGCCACGCCTACCTCGGCCGCGACGGCTCGATCGCACCCTACCCCGGCCCGATCGGCTCGGTCGTCTCTGCCGGTCTCTTCGGCTGCCGGACCTACGGTCCCCTCGCGCAGGCCTCGTCGCTCTGCGGCGCCTGCCGCGAGGCGTGCCCGGTGGACATCGACCTGCCCGGCCTGCTGCTGCGCGTCCGCGCCGGCGAGACGCCGCGCCCGCCGGGAACGCGGCGGGCCGAGGGCGTCGGCCTGCCCTCCGCCGTTCGCGCGGGACTCCGCGCCTTCCGCGTCGCCGCGCGCCACCCGCGCCTGTTCGCCGCCGGTCAGCGTCTCGCCGCGCTCGCGTCCCGGCTCGTCCCGCACCGCGACGGCTGGATGCGCCTGCCCGCCGCCACCGGCTGGGGACTCAGCAAGGACTTTCCCCGGCCCGCTGCGAAGGCCTTCCGGGCGCGATGGGGGGAGGAGGCGGAAGAGGAAAGCCGCGAGGCGGGAGTCGGGGAGCGGCGGGCGGGGACCGGGGATGGACAGCCGGCACCGGCGGACGACGATGTCGCGGGCGCGGAGGCGGGGGATCTCATCGGACGGTTCGAGAGCGAGCTGGCGGCCCTGGGCGGGATCGTGCATATCGTTCCGCCCGGCGGGGTGCACGCGACGGTCGACGCCCTTCTCGCGGAACGGGGCATCACGCACATCCAGATGGGCGGCGATGTGCCCCACGTCGACGTCGCGGCGCTCGGGGCCGCGGGCATCGAGGCGCAGCGCGGGCCGGTCGAGACGATCCGCGCCGGACTCACGGGTGCGATCGCGGGCATCGCCGAGACCGGCTCGATCGTCCTCGCCGGAGGGTACGGCCGGCCCCTGACCGCCTCGCTGGTCCCCCCGATGCACATCGCCGTCCTCGACGCCTCGCAACTCGTCGCGACCGTCGCCGAGGCGCTCGCGCTGCCGGCGGTCCGCGCATGCGCCGCGGGCGCGATCGTCACCGGCCCCTCCCGCACCGCCGACATCGAGATGACCCTGACCATCGGCGTCCACGGCCCCGGCGAGATCCACGTGATCCTCGCTGCCGACCGCCCGGACCGGCCGGACCGCGGATGACGCGGGGACGGCCGTTCGCCCATCCGTGAACTCCGTGCCATCCGGGGCGTCCTCCGGCGGGCTTGGCGCGGGCGGGTCGGCGGGTGCAAGATGCGCCCGGGGTTCCAACCCTTGGAAGGCGGTGCGACGTGGCGTCCAATCCTTGGAAGATCGGAGCCGTGCTTGCCCTCGCCGCGGCGGCCCACGCGGGGCCGGGCATCCTGCCCGAGGGCTCCGCGCCGCCGCCCGTGCCCTGCCCGCACTTCCCGGACCGCCTCCACGCCGTCGTCTGGCGCAACTGGCCGGTGGTGCCCGCGCGGACGCTCGCCGCGACGCTCGGCGCGACGGAGGCGCAGGTCGCGGGCCTCGCCGCCTCGATGGGCCTCCCGCCGCAGGGCGACATCGCGCCCGAATGGCGCACGCGGGGCTATATCACGATCCTCCGCCGCAACTGGCACCTGCTGCCCTACGAGCAGATACTGCCGCTGGTCGACATGACGCCCGAACGTCTCGCCGACTCGCTGCGCGAGGACGACTTCCTCTTCCACAAGTTCGGCAACCTGAAGCCGAAGTGCGAGCCGCTGGCATGGGCACCGCCGAACGAGGGCGCCCGCGCCCGCGCCGCGGAGATCGCCGCCTTTGTCCGCGCGAACCTCGCGGATGCCCTGCGCGTTCCCGAGGAGCCGCGCTTCCGCTTCGTCGCCGACCTGTCCGCGGCCGCCCCCGCGGCCCGGACGGAGACGGGCCGGGCATCGGGACGGCTGCGCTACATCTACTCGTACTTCGCGCCCTACGGCGACCCGCTCATGCGTCCGGACCTCGACCCGTATCCGGACGGCCTCCTCGCCCGCCTCGCCGAGGCCGGCGTCAGCGGCGTGTGGCTGCACACCGTCCTGCGCACGCTCGCGCCGAGCCCGCTCTTCCCGGAGTTCGGCGAGGGCCACGGGACGCGGCTGGCCGGCCTGCGCGCCCTGGTGGAGCGGGCGCAACGGCACGGGATCCGCGTCTACCTCTACATGAACGAGCCGCGCGGCATGCCGGCGGCGTTCTTCGAGGCGCCGGGCCGCGCGGACCTCGCCGGCGTGCGCGAGGGCGACACGGTTGCCTTCTGCACCTCGCGCCCCGAGGTGCGCCGGTGGATGGAGGATTCGCTCGCGACCGTGTTCGAGCGCGTGCCCGGCCTCGGCGGCGTCTTCTCGATCACGGCGTCGGAGAACCTGACGAGCTGCGCCTCGCATCACAAGCACGCCCAGTGCCTGCGCTGCAAGGACCGTCCGGCGGCGGAGATCATCGCGGAGGTCAACGCGACGATCGAGGCGGGGGTGCACCGGGCGGCGCCGGGGGCGGATGTGATCGCTTGGGACTGGGGCTGGAAGGACGACTGGAGCGCCGACGCGATCGCGCGCCTGCCGAAGTCCGTGATGCTGCAGTCCGTCAGCGAGTGGTCGCTCCCGATCGTCCGCGGCGGCGTGACCTCCGCGGTCGGCGAGTACTCGATCTCGTCCGTCGGCCCCGGCCCGCGCGCGACACGCCACTGGGTGCTCGCCCGCGAAGCCGGCCTGCGCACGGTCGCCAAGGTCCAGCTCAACAACACGTGGGAGATCTCGACGGTGCCCTACCTCCCGGTGATGGACCTCGTCGCGGAGCACGGCGCGAACCTCGCGCGAAGCGGCGTCGACGGCCTCATGCTGAGCTGGAGCCTCGGCGGATACCCGTCGCCCAACCTGGACATCGCGCGCCGCTTCGAGGCGCGCCCGCCGCCGGAGCCCGCGGCCGTGCTCGACGCCGTCGCCCGCGAGCGCTTCGGCGAGGCCGGCGCCGCGCGCGCCCGCCGCGCGTGGAGCGCGTTCTCCGCCGCCTTCCGCGAGTACCCGTTCAACACCAGCGTCATCTACCGCTGCCCGGTGCAGATCGGTCCCGCCAACCTGTTGTACGCCGAGCCGACCGGCTACAAGTCGACCATGACCGGGATCCCCTACGACGACCTTGCCGGCTGGCGCGGCCCCTACCCGGCCGACGTCTTCGCCACGCAGTTCGCGACGATGGCGCAGGGCTGGGCGGCGGGGCTCCCGGATCTCGAGGCCGCCGCCGCGGCGGCCCCGGCGGACCGGCGCGCCGACGCGCTCGCGGAGGTCCGGTTCGCGCGAGCCGCCGGGGTCCATTTCGCGAGCGTCGCGAACCAGGCCCGGTTCACCGCGCTGCGCGACCGCATCCTGGACGTCCGGAAGCCGCCCGCGCCGGAGGAACGCACGGCGATGGCCGGGGAGGCGAAGCGGATCGCGGCGGACGAACTGCGGCTGGCCGTCGAACTGCTGGCCATCGCCCGCGCCGACTCGCGCATTGGTTTCGAGGCCGCCAATCACTACTTCTACCTGCCCGTCGACCTCATGGAGAAGGCCGTCGCCTGCGATTTCCTCCTCCGCCGCGCGTGGTAGACCCGCGCCTCCCCCGCCCCGGCGGCTTCTGCTATCGTCCCCTGACAACGGCGCGCGGCGCCGGCGGGAGATGCGGCGATGACGGCACGATGGGCGGTGTGGACGGGCGGGTGGGCGGCGGCATGGGTGGTGGCGGCGGGCTGCGGCGCGCCCGCGCCGCAGGCGACGCGGGTCCCGGCGGCGGATCTCTACGTCGCCCCCAACGGCAGCGATGCGTGGAGCGGCCGCCTTGCCGCACCCGACGCCGCCGGGGCCGACGGCCCGCTCGCGACGCTGGAGGCCGCGCGCGACCGCGTCCGCAGCCTCCGCGCCGGCGGCGCGGCCCCCGCGCTGACCGTGTTGCTCCGCGGCGGCACGTATGTGCTCGATCGCGCGGTCGAATTCGGCGCGCGGGATTCCGGCACCGCCGCCGCGCCCGTGACGTACCTCGCCGAGCCCGGCGCGACGGTCCGCCTCACCGGCGGGCGCGAGGTCTCCGGCTGGCGGCCGGCGGACGATCCCGCCGTCCTTGCGAAGCTGCCCGAGGAATGGCGCGGCCGCGTGATGGCCGCCGACCTGCGCGCGCAGGGCCTCACGAACTGGGGCCGGCTCGGCGTGCGCGGCTTCGGCATCGGCAGCCCGGCGGCGGAGGCGGAGCTGTTCCACGACGACAAGCCGATGACGCTCGCCCGCTGGCCGAACGAGGGGTTCCGCGGCGTGACGGACGCGAAGGATCCGCTCGCGGTCGTCGTCGACGACGCCTCGCGCCTCGCGAGCTGGGCCGGGGAGACCGATCCGTGGGTCTTCGCCTACTGGCACCACGACTGGGCCGAGCTCTACGAGCCCCTCGCGGGCGTCGACCCCGCGCGCAAGGCGCTGCTGCGGACGCCGGGCATCAAGCCGGTCTACGGCATCACGGCGAAGCGCGCCCGCTGGGTCGCCTTCAACCTGCTCTCCGAGATCGACCGCCCCGGCGAGTACCACCTCGACCGGCGGACCGGCGTGCTGTACTTCCTGCCGCCTCACCCGGACGGGCGGGCCGTGCTGTCGGTCGCCGAGACGATCCTCCGGGCGGAGGACCTCTCGCACGTCACGTTCCACGGCTTCACGATCGAGGCGTGCCGCGGCACGGCGGTGTCGATCAAGGGCGGCACGAACTGCACGGTCTCCGGCTGCACGATCCGCAACACCGGCGGGCGCGGCGTCCATGTCGCCGGCGGCGCGCGACACACCGTCTACGGCTGCGACATCGTCCACACCGGCGAGGGCGGCATCGGCATGAGCGGGGGAGACCGGAAGACGCTGACGCCCGCGGGCCACGTCGCGGAGAACAACCACGTCCATCACTTCGGCCGGCGCGCCCGCACCTACCGCCCGGGGATCGCGGTGGACGGCGTCGGCAACCGGATCGCGCACAACCTCGTCCACGACGGCCCGCACATGGCGCTCTCCGCCGGCGGCAACGACCACGTCGTCGAGTACAACGAGATCCACAACGTCGTCGAGGAAAGCGGCGACGCGGGCGCCTACTACGTCGGCCGCGACTGGACCGCCCGCGGAAACGTGCTGCGCTTCAACTACTGGCACCAGATCGTCGGCGCGACGGGCCACGGCGGCATGACGATCTACCTCGACGACCAGCACTGCGGCCACACGATCCACGGCAATCTCTTCGAGCGCTGCATGCAGTCGCTCTTCATCGGCGGCGGCGACGACAACGTGGTGACGAACAACGTGTTCCTCGACTGCTGGAGGTCCGCCCACCTCGACAACCGCGGCATGGGCTGGCAGAAGGCCGCGACCGACGACCCCAAGGGCGAGCTGCGCACGCGCTTCGCCGCGATGCCCGTCGCCTCCGGCCTGTGGCGCGCGCGGTACCCGACGCTGGCCGGCACGCTGGAGGACGAGCCGAACGTCCCGAAGCGGAACGTGTTCGCGCGGAACGTCAGCGCCGGCGGCCTGTGGGACGACATCACGAAGTCCATCCGGGCCCACCAGACCGTGACGAACAACCTCGTGTTCGACGACGACAAGGACTGGGCGCGGCTCGTGCGCGACGCCGACGGCCGCCCCGCGCGGATCGAGTTCAGGGACCCCGCCGCCGTCGCGGCCATCGGCTTCGCGGAGATCCCGGTCTCGAAGATCGGGCTCTACGCCGACCCGCGGCGCGCGAGCTGGCCCGTGCGCCACGAGGTGCGGCCCGTCCGGCTTCCGGAGAAGAAGTCGTAGCGGGCGCCGACCGGCTCAGACGGTTTCCGGAAGCTCATACGGCTTGCGGCGCGCGCGGTCGAGGAACGCGTTCGCCCCCGCATCGTCGAACCGCTCCTTGACCGGATCCCACGCGAGGCGCTTGCCGGTCCAGCGCGCGATGTTGCCGAGGTGGCAGACGGTGGCCGAACGGTGGCCGATCTCGACGTCGGCGATCGGCCGCGCGCGGGAGCGGATGCAGTCGAACCAGTTCTGCATGTGTCCGCCGCCGACCGCCGGCGAGGGCTCCTTCGGCGCGTCCTGGCCCGGCACGGGCGACGGCGGGGGCGTGGGATCCGCCACGCCGGACTCCCGCGCGCGGGCCAGGGCCCGCAGTTCGTCGATCCCCTTCTTCAGCGGACCGGCGACGAGGTCCGCCGGCTCGGAACTGCAGCGGCCGCGGTCGATGCGGACCGTCCCCTTTTCGCCGATGAATACGCCGCCGCCGCGCGGGCCGTCGCCGAGTTCGACCACCGTTCCGCCCGCATAGCGGAACGACACGACCGGCGCGCTGCAGAGCTTGTTGCCGCGGTTGGCGGACTCGGGCTTGTCGTAGGCCGGCGGCTCGAACTTCCCGTCGCCCACCCACACCTCGACCGGCCCGCTCTCGTCCATGCCGAGCGCGCACTGGATCTGGTCGAACCCGTGCGCGCCCCAGCCCGTCATCTCGCCGCCGGAGTACGGGCGGAACGACAGCCACCCGGGATACGCGCGCGGTGCGTAGAGGTCGGCGTGGTACGCGACGGGCTCGGTCGGTCCGCACCAGAGGTCCCAGTCGAGTTCGTCCGGCACCGGCTGCGCCGGCAGCGCGCAATGCCACGGGCTGGGATAGTTGAACGCGATGACCTTCTGCACGCGGCCGACGATGCCCTCGCGGACGAGGCGGCAGCCGATGAAGTTCTCCGCCTGCGACCGCTGCTGGCTGCCGCACTGGAAGACGCGGTTGTACTTCCGCACCGCCTCGACCATGCGCCGGCCCTCGAGGATCGTCAGCGTCATCGGCTTCTCGGCGTAGACGTCCTTGCCCGCCTGGCAGGCGTGGATGCAGGTCAGAGCCCGCCAGTGCTCCGGCGTCGCCGTGATGACGGCGTCGACGTCCTTTCGCTCGAGGAGCTTCCGGTAGTCCTTGTAGACCTCCGCCTTGTACTTCTCCGCCGCCTTGCGGGCGCGGGGAAGGTTGACGTCCGCCAGCGCCACGATGCGCGCCTCGGGCGACCGGCCGGCCGACCCCAGCAGCCCGCCGCCCTGCCGGCCCGGGCCGATGACCGCGATGCCGATCTTGTCGTTCGCGCCGAATGCGGCGGCGGGAATGAACACCGGCGCGGCCGCGATCACCGCCCCCGTTGCGACTCCGCGCCGGACAAACTCCCTGCGGGTGACCTTGTGCGTCTTCATCTTCGCCTCCCCTTCTCGTTCCGGCAAGCCTACCCGCCGCCCGCGCGATCATCAATGGCCGGATCCTCCGCAAACGGGCGCATCTCCGTTGCATCGAGGACAACGATGCTCGCGAGGGCTCCCCGTTCGGCCGGGCCGGCGGCCCGGCCCTACCACGGGCTCCATGGGTGCGAAAGGTGGGGCCGGGCCGCTGGCCCGGCCGGACGATGGACTCCGGTACCCATGCAGACTGCGCGATGCGCCCGCAGGATCAGGTCAACGAATCGCAGATGCGCCCCCCGCAAACTCGCCGCGCCCCTTCCAGACTTCGATGTTCGATGTCGGGTGTTCGGCGTTCGCTGTTCGATACTCGCTGGTCTCCACAGAGGCGGCGCCCGCCGCTTCAGGGGCCGGCCAACTCCAGCCGCACCGGGCCGAGGAGGCCGGACTCGGTCGAGCCGCGGTAGTGGGTCGGGATCGTGACGTAGTGGTTCGCCAGCGTGTTGTACACGAGGATCTCGATGCGGTTCGCACCCGGCCTGAGAACGCCCGCCAGGTCCAGGCGCCACGGCGGGGACACGCGGACTCCCACCGGCTTGCCGTTGACGATCACCCCGGCGGACGCCGCGACGCGGCCGAGGTCGAGCGCAACAGCGTGCGCCGCCTGCTCCGCCGTCAGCGTCACAGTCCGCCGGTACCACGCGCCGCCCGAGTAGGTCTCGAGCACCCCGCACTTCGACCAGTCGCCCGCCTCGATCCCGCCGGGACCGCAATCGAGCCGCAGGTAGCCGTCGAACGCCGCGCCCCCGTAGGCGCCGCGCTCCTGGGCGACGCGGATCGCCACGACCGCGGATCGCGCCGGCGGCGCCGCGACACGGACTCGTGCAAGGCCGGAGGCGGCCTCCACCGCCTGCTCGCGCCCGTCGACCCAGACCCGCAACGCACACCGCGTCGGCACCTCCATCGCCCGCAGCCCCGGCGGCGCGAGGAAGCGGTACCAGCCCGCCGGCGCGGCGGCCTGCGGCCGCGTGTCGAACGGCAGGATCCTGGCGTCGCCGTGCCAGCGCGACGCGAGAGCGACGTTCCACGGCACGGCCCCGTCCGGCGCCGCGGCGGCAGCGGGGGCCTCGAGCCGGGGCGGCCCCTGCGGATGCGTTGCCCAGAGGCTGCCCGCGAACGGACCGATCACGCGCGCGGGCGTCCATGCCGCATCGTCGAACCCCGAGGCGGGCCAGCCGGCCGGGGCCTTCGGCGCGGACATCCACGACGCATCGGTGCCGAGGCGCGTCCCATCGTCGCCCGTCCCGGGCGACAGTTCCGCAATCAGCGCGCCATTGCCGCCTTCGTTGCGCGCCTCGATCGCGATCGCGTTGTCGCCGGTCCGCAAGAGCTTTGCGAGATCGTGTTCCTGCACCCGCGACCATGACGTTCCGCGCCCGGCCTCGCGCCCGTTGACGAAGAGCGTGTAGCCGTTGTCGCACGTGACGCGGAGCCGGGCGGACTTCGGCGCCGCGTCGAGCCGGACCACGCGGTGGAAGTACCGGCGCGCCACGCCCTCGCGGTCGCCGGGCCACCAGATCCAGTTCGCCGCCGTGGTGAACGGCGCGGCATCGATGGATTCCGGGGTGCCGGACGACGGGATGCCGAAGACCACGTGCCCGCGGCCGGGCTTGTCGTAGCGCAGCAGCAGCGCGTTCGCGCCGGCCCTCAGGCGCGCCGTGCCGGCTGTCGCATCGAGCGGCGCGCCGTTGAGCCACGCGGCCGCGGGCGGCAGGCCGCCGCGACAGACCGGCACCTCGCCCGCCGCCGGCGCATGGACCGACGTCCAGAGATACGTGCGCGTCCCGACCTTCCCGGCGACGCGCTTGCAGGCGGGATGACCGTGCGTCACATCGCCGATGCCGATGAAGTCGTCGCCGACCTGCTCCTTGAGGCCGTGATAGCCCTGGTGGCCGCAGTCATCCTCGATCCCCAGCCGCCACGAGAACTCGTACGGGCGCCAGCGGTGCGCCGTGCCGCCGATCGTCACCGGCGCCGTGGGATCGACGTCGCGCAGCGCGGCGAGGGCGGCGTCCGCCTCCGTTCCGTCGGGCATCGGGCCGAGGATCCAGAATCGCGGGCCGAACCCGCAGGTCACCGTGCGCCACGCGGAATCGTCGAGGGTGGGCTTCTCCCAGCCAGGGTTGGGCGCGGTCTCGTCGGCGTACTTCATCCGCCGCGCCTCGGCGCCGACCGTCGCGGCCGTCGGCGGCCAGTGGAAGTCGCCGAACCGGTTGTCGAGCGCCGGATGCAGCTCGAACTCCCACGGGCCGTCGAGCGCGATGGTTTCGACCGCAGGCGCCGCGCACGCCGGGGCGGATTCCGGCGCGCCGGGCGCGAACACGATCAGCTGCATCTCGGTCTCCGTCAGCGGCAGGTCGAGCCGCGTGTGAGTGGCGTTCTGCTCCGTCACGGGCAGCGGACGCACCCCGCCGGTCCAGGGATCCCACAGCTCGACGCGGCCGGTCGCGCGGAACCGGCACGACGTGCCGCGCGGGGCGCCGTGGACGGCGTAGACGTCGCGCGGGCCGATCCGCCGGTGCAGCGCGACGCCGGGGCCCTCGTAGTCGCGGAACGGGATCGCGGCGGCCGCGTCCGCCGTCGCGCCGCCCGGGAACAGCTCCTTCACGAGCGCCGCGACCTCGGGGTCGTCGCGCCCGAGGCGATCGCTCGCCTCGGGCAGTGCGCCGACCGCCAGCACGACGCCCCCGGCGTGCCGGAACGCGGCGGCCTTGGCCAGGGTCGGGTGCCGGATCGCGCGCATGCCGGGCAGGATGAGCACGCGGTAGATCTCGCCGGAGACGTGCAGTTCGGGGCCGGCGATCGCGGCGCGGTCGAGGGACTCGAAATCCATGAAGTCGAAATCGATCCCCTTCGCGTGGATCGCGCGCGCGGTGTCGAAGGCCGCCGCGACGGCCTCCCTGCCGCCGAGGTCCGCCTCCACCGGCGCGACCGGGTACAGGATCGCGACGTCGCATCGGTGGTGGCCCTGGCTGAGCAGGTAGGCGAGCCGCTGCTGGCAGTCCATGAACCCGCGCAGATGCGGCCAGTAGGGCATGCGGAAGGTGTTGTCCGGCGGCGCCCACTCCCACCTGCCGCCGTGGGTCGAGTAGTACATGCCGTGCAGGCCGAGCAGGTTGAAGCCCATCGCGTAGTTCGCGAACGTGGCGTCGACGAGCCCCGCGGAGGTCGTGCCCCACCCGCTGCCGTAGAAGCCTTCGAGCCACACGCGCGGCCTCCCGTAGAGATGCGCGATGGAGGCGGCGACCTTGGCCTTGATGAGGTCCTTCCCGAGGTGCGGCTGGTCCGCCCCGGGGCCCTGGTTCCATCGCTGCGTGCGGAAGTAGTCGCCGAACTCGCCGACATTCCGGCCGCGCCCGCCGTGGTCACAGCCCATGATCATGCCGCGGCGCTGGTGCCAGTCGAAGACCGGCTTGAAGAAGCCCTCCTCGCTCAGCGCGACGAGCACGTCGTTGTAGTCGAGCCGCACCTTGGGCGTGCGCGGCCCGGTGTCCTGGAAGAGCGCGGGCAGTTCGGGTGTGAGGTCGTAGCCCTTGCGCTTCCGGAACTCCGCGGCGAAGTCCTGCGACCAGAGCCGGCCGGCGACGCCGAAGCCGAGTTCGTCGGAGAAGAAGAAGTTGAGCCCCTTCCCGCCCTCGCCCGGAAAGCGCTTCTCAAACTGCCCGAAGAAGCGCTCGGCGTACCACGTGCCGGACATGGGGTGCATCGGGTTGAGCGACCACTCGACCGTCTCCGGCGCCACGCGGCCGTCGCGGTCCATCCGCAGCACCTGGCCGCGCACCTCGGGATGGTCCCGCAGCAGTTCGTCGACGATGTAGCCCTGCCCGAAGCCGAGCGTGTAGTCGCTGAGGCTGATGCCCGCGCCCTGCTTCTTCGCCTCGCCCATGAACCAGCCGGCCAGATCCCACCACGCCGCGGAGAAGAGCGCAGGCTCGCTCGGATAGGTCAGCCCGTACGACCGCCCGCCGCGGTCGGAGTGCGCGTAGTTGATCTGGTAGCCGGACACCCCCATCCCCGCCATCCGGTCGAGCTGCCACGCGAGGCGCTCCTTTGTCAGCGGATCGCCGAGCCACCAGTAGAACGGCACGATGCCGTAGCCCGGCGGCGGCGCGCGGAAGCCCGGCAATGCGTCGAGGCCGGGTGACCGGTCCGGGAAGCCGGCCGAGCCTGCGGGCGGCGGCGGCACCGACGTCGGATCGCCGAAGCTCAGGTCGGCGGCGGGCGCCGCGCACGCGAGGGCGGCCAGAAGGAACGGGACGGGGTGACGAATCATGACCGCATCTCCAGGTGTCCACCGTGACGCCGACCGGCCGATGATTCATCAGTAGCCCGGTCCTCCGCAAGCCCGACGAATGCGGCGGAACGCCGTCGTGGAAGCGGCCCGCCGCCGCCTCCGGGAAGGTCACCCCCACGCGGCCGGACGCCGCGTCTACGGCCGTCCCTCCGGGGAACCTGCCCCGCGGCGGGCCTCGTCGAGGAAGGCCAGGATGTTCGCGAGGGGCACGTCGCCCTCGACCGCGTGGGAGGGTGCGAAGATGTAGCCTCCGGCCGCGCCGAGGTCGAGGAGGCGGCGGCTCTCGGCGCGCACCTCCGCCTCGGTGCCGTAGGGCAGGATGCGCTGCGTGGAGAGGCCGCCGTGGAACGCGAGGCGGCCGCGGTACCGCGCGAGCAGCGCGGCGGTGTCCATGACTTCCGGCTGGAACGGGTTGAAACAGTTGAGGCCGAGGCCGACGAGGTCGTCGAAGAGTTCGTCGACGTCGCCGCAGGAGTGGATCATCTGGAACTTCCCGGCGTCGCGCACGAAGCCGTACATCCGGCGCAGGTGCGGCCGGATGAACTCATCCCACCAGGGCTTGCCCATGATCAGCCCGTGCTGCTGGCCCCAGTCGTCGCCGAAGTAGACGGCGTCGATGTCGTACCGCAGCGCCTCCCGGACCTGCGCGAGGTTGTAGTCGGCGATGGCGCCGAGCAGCTCGTGGACGAACGCGGGGTGGTCGACGAAGTCCAGCAGCAGGTTCTCCATGCCGCGCAACGTCCATGCGCGCTCGAAGAGCGAGAACCCGATGTAGAAGACGCGGAAGCGGTCGGGGTGCCGCCCGATCGCGGCCGGGATGTCGCGGAAGAAGCGCGGATCGAGCGGGTCGGGGAAGCGGAAGCCCGCGAGCGTCGGCTCCGGCAGCACGCAGCCCTCGACGATGCCGATGTCGCGGTCGACACTGCGGTCCCAGGCTACGCCGAAGACGTCGCGGACGCGGCCCCCGCCCATGTCTTCGAAGAAGCCGATCGCCGAGCCGAGCTCGAGGATGTGGTTGCCGACCGCCGCCTCCGCCGCGTCCTCGCCGCCGAAGTGACGGACCAGCGCCTCCCACGGCTCCCGCGTGAACTGGACATGCCAGGGGACGTAGGGCGGCCGCCGCCCCGCGAGCACCTCGCGCACGATCTCGCGCCGGGTCATGGCCCGACCGCGGCGGGGCGCGCCGCCGCCCGTTCGCCGGAACCCTGCGCATTGACGACCGTGAAGTCCACGACTGCCGCCCTCCTCGCACGCCCGGTCCGCACGCGCCTCCGGGCCCGGTCACGTCTCGCCGCGGAACCGTTCCATCAAGACGAGCATTTCGTTGCGGATCGTGAAGAGCTCGCCGCGGAATCCGTCCAGAAGCTCCACCGGCAGACGGGCCGCCGCCCGCACCTTCTCCTCCGCGGCCAGCGCGTCGTTGAGAAAGCGCATCGCGCGCTTGAGATAGGCCACGACGAAGCCGCCGCCCGGGCTGAGTCCGTCGGCCAGCGAACAGAGCGCACCGGCAAGCTTCGCGCCGAGCGCCTGGGCGTTGAAGACGAAGCCCTCCACGTCCTCGTACCGCGGCCGGTTGGGATCCGGCTCCAGGCCGCCCTCGACCAGGCCGTGGGCCTCGCAGGTGTGCCAGAGCCGCATCGCCAGTTTCCGGGCGCGGAGGGACAGCGGGTGCGTGATGTCGCCGTCCTCGTCCCGCACCCAGTCGATGCCCTCCCGGGCGGGGTCGGGCTCCGGCCCGTTGAGGTCCGCATCGTCGTCCATCTCCTCGGGGGACGGGATCAGGCCGCGCTGGTCCGCGTCGAGCAGGTCCTCGATGTGCTCCCACCCCATCTCGCGGGCGACGAGCCGCTCGCGGTCGGGATGGTCCCTGTACTTCTCGATCAGCTCGCCGTACTTCTCGCCCCGGCGGTCCGACTCCTTGAGGAACTTCTCCCAGGCGAACTCGTCCATCGGCGGCTCGTCCGGGGCCTCCCCTTCCTCCTCGTCGCCGCCGTCGTCGCCGTCGTCGCCGTCGACCGCCCCCTGCAGGCGGTCCATCCAGCCGAGCATCGCCTCCTGCACGGCCTCCGCATGGCGGAGCGCCTCCTCCTCCGTCATGGTCCAGGCGTGCTCGGAGATGGTGACGGTGAAGTCGGCCGTCTCGATCACGACGCGCCCGTTGCGTTCGCTGAACCACTCGACGTAGAGCGTGTTCGCCCAGTGCGTGGGGAGCGGGTCGCCGCGGTGCCGGACGAACTCCTCGATCGGCACATCCGGCACCCGGCATTTCCGCGAGCAGGTGATGTCGCCCGGCACCCCATCCTGCTTCGGGAAGAGGTCCGTCGGATCCCCCTCCACCGGCTTCGGGTTCATGAACTCGATCCGGCAGCCGGCGACGTCGGGATTCGCATCGCCCTCGAGGTCGAGCCGGACGGCATCGTCGCGCCCGAGCAGCACGATCTCGCCCGTGACGCGTCCCCGGGCGCGGTTGTCGATCCACCCGCGCACGACACTCTGTGCCATCCGCCATGCCATGGTCGGATTCTGGCACAAGCGCGCGGCCCCGCCAACCCGCGCAAGTCCCGCCATGGCCGGGCTCGCATGGCGGAATGGGTTCGGCCGCACGTGCGGTCCCACCGGGCATGCACCGGGAGCCGGGGTTCGGTCGCGGGCCCGCCCCACCGGGATTGCACGCTCCCGTCCGCAAAGCTTGGCGGTCCCACCGGGCTTGCATCGTGAAGAGGAACCCGGTTGCGGTCCTGGTCCCACCGGGCTTGCCCCCTCGCGCCCGCACGGCTTGGCGGTCCCACCGGGCTTGCATCGTGAAGAGGAACCCGGTTGCGGTCCCGGTCCCACCAGGCTTGTCTCCTCTCGCCCGCACGGTTTGCAGTCCCACCGGGCTTGCATCGTGAAGAGGAACCCGGTTGCGGTCCCGGTCCCACCGGGCTTGTCCCGGTGGGGAGGCAAAACCAGCCTGCAGGCCCGCCTTGTCTCCCATGCCCGCCTCGCGGCATGATGCCGGCATGAGCCGCACAACCTCCGTCCTCCGGATCCTCCCCCTTCTCGCCGCCGCCAGCATGGGGGCCGCCCTTCCAACCTCCGCTGCACCCTCCCTCGCCGACGCCTTCCGCGCGCCACCGGATGCGGCCCGGCCGTGGGTCTACTGGTACTTCATGGACGGCAACCTCACGCGCGAGGGGATGACGGCCGACCTCGAGGCGATGAAGCGCGCCGGTATCGGCGGCGCGCTGTTCCTCGAGGTCAACGTCGGGGTCCCGCGCGGACCGGTCGAGTTCATGAGCCCGGAGTGGCGCGAGCTGTTCCGGCACGCCGCGAAGGAGACCGAGCGCCTCGGCCTCGAGTTCGCCGTCGGCACGGGCCCCGGCTGGTGCGGCAGCGGCGGGCCGTGGGTGAAGCCGGAGCAGTCCATGCAGCACCTCGTCGCCGCCGCGACGAATGTCGCCGGACCCGCGACGCTCGACGCCCTGCTCCCCCGCCCCGCCCCGCGCACCCCCTTCTTCGGCGAGCGGACGCTCACGCCGGACCTGAAGCGGCTCTGGCAGGACTTCTACCGCGATGTCGCCGTGCTGGCCTTCCCCGCGCCCGGGGGCGATGCGCGGGTCTCCGACGCGGACGAGAAGGCCCTCTACCACCGGGCGCCGTTCTCCTCCCAGCCGGGCGTGAAGGCCTATCTCCCCGATCCCGCCGCCGCGCCGGATGTCCCCGCGGCGCAGTGCATCGCCCGAAACGGCATCGTCGACCTCACCGGCCGCCTCCGTTCCGACGGACGCCTCGCGTGGGACGTACCGCCCGGATCGTGGACGATCCTCCGCTTCGGCCGCACCATCACCGGCCAGACCACGCGCCCTGCACCGCAGCCGGGCCTCGGGCTGGAGACCGACAAGTTCAACCGCGACGCCGTCGTGGCCCACTTCAGGACCTTCACCGCGACGCTGCTCGACGCGATCGGCCCGAGGCTCACGCCCGGCGCGGGCCTCACCACGCTGCACTTCGACAGCTGGGAGATGAGTTCGCAGAACTGGTCGGAGTCCTTCCGGTCGGACTTCCGCCGGCTCCGCGGCTACGATCCCCTCCCCTTCCTCCCGGCCTTCGACGGCCGCGTGGTCGACAGCCCTTCGGTGACGGAACGGTTCCTGTGGGATCTGCGCCAGACGGCGCAGCAGATGGTCGTGGAGAACCACACCAGCGTTCTGCAATCCCTCGCCCGGCGGCACGGACTGAAATTCTCCATCGAGCCGTACGACATGAATCCCTGCGCGGATCTCTTCCTCGGCGCCGCCGCGGACATCCCTCAGTGCGAGTTCTGGTCGCGCGACCACGGCTTCAAGACCGCCTACAGCTGCATCGAAGCGGCCTCGATCGCCCACACGATGGGCCGGCCGGTCGTCGCCGCCGAGGCCTTCACCGCCACGTCGGGCGAGGACTGGCGCCTGCACCCCGGCGCTCTCAAGGCGCAGACCGACTGGGCCTTCTGCATCGGGATCAACCGGATCATCTTCCACACCTTCCAGCACCAGCCGTGGCTCGACCGCTGGCCCGGGATGGCGATGGGCCCCTACGGCGTCCACTGGCAGCGCACGCAACCCTGGTGGGACATGTCCCTCGCCTACCACCGCTACATCGCCCGCTGCCAGCACATGCTCAGCCGCGGCACGCCGGTCGCCGACATCCTCTACCTGGTCCCCGAGGGCGCGCCGCATGTCTTCCGTCCGCCCGCCGACGCCCTGGCCGGCGACGACTGGATGCCGGACCGGCGCGGCCATGCGTTCGACGGCTGCGACCCCGCGGCGCTGGCCGTCCGCGCCAAGGTCCGGGACGGACGGATCGCCTTCTCCGGCGGCGCGGCGTACTCGATCCTCGTCCTCCCGGAGACGGAATCGATGACGCCCGCCCTGCTCGCAAAGGTGAAATCGCTCCTCGAGGACGGCGCCACCGTCATGGGGCCGCGTCCCCTCGCGTCGCCAAGCCTGTCCGGCTACCCGGCCTGCGACGACAGGGTACGGAAGCTGGCGGACGAGCTCTGGGGCACTGCGGAGATCACCGCGCCGACGAAGCGGGGCATCGGCCGCGGACTGCTCGTCGCGATGCCGCGCACCCTCCCCACGCCGCCGGCCGCGCCAGTGGTGAAGCGGTTGCCGGGCGCGGAGGCGCGGTGGATCTGGTCCGCCGGCGGCGACGCCATGACCGCGCCCCCGTGTACGCGCCGGTTCCGCCGCACATTCGTCGTCGCGGCGGGCGAATCCGTCACGGCGGCCTGGCTGACGATGTCCGCCGACAACTCCTTCACCGCCTTCGTCAATGGCCGGAAGACCGGCGAGGGCGCGAACTTCCACCATGCCGTGGCGATGGATGTGACCGCCCGCGTGCGGCCCGGCACGAACACGATCGAGGTCGCCGTCGTCAACGGCGGCGACGCCGCGAACCCGGCCGGCCTGATCGGCACGCTCGATCTCGAGTTCTCCGGCGGCGCACGGCGCGCGATCTCGACCGACGCCTCGTGGGAGGCGGCGGAGAAGCCCGCGGGACCCTGGGCGGCCGCGCGCGCGCTCGGGGCCGCCGGCATGGCCCCGTGGGGCGAGCTGCAGCCGGCCGTCTCCACGGCGACCCCTCCGCCGCCCTATGTGGACTACGAGACCACGGTCCGCGTGCTGGCCGCGCGCGGCGTGCCGCCGGATTTCGAGTCCGACGTGCCCCTCCGCTACATCCACCGTCGCGTCGACGGGTCGGATCTCTACTTCGTGGCCAACCCCGCGCCCGAGCGGATCGAAGCGACGTGCCTCTTCCGCGCCGACACCCCGCACGCGGCGCTCTGGGATGCCGCCGCGGGCCGCATCGCCGCCACCGACCGTGCGGCCGGGCCGGACGGACGCTCGCGCGTCACGCTGGCTCTCGAACCGCATGCCTCCGTCTTCGTCGTCTTCACGCAGAAGCCGGAACCGGCCGCCGCGGCGGTCGGGACACTGCACCCGCAGCTGAAGCCGGTCACGACACTGTCCGGTCCGTGGGAGATCTCGTTCCAGCCCGGCCGCGGCGCGCCGGAGCGCGCGACGCTTCCATCGTTGTCCCCGTTGAACGAGCACGCCGACGAGGGCATCCGGCACTTCTCGGGCATCGCGGCGTACCGGAAGACGTTCAAAGTGTCAGGTGTCGAGTGTCGAGTGCCGGTGGCCCCGCCGGCCGCAGCACCGACTCCCGGCGCATCAGCCCCACCTCGTCCCTCGCCCCCCGCCCCTCGTCTCTTCCTCGACCTCGGCCGCGTCGAGGTGATGGCGCGCGTGCGGCTGAACGGGACGGACCTCGGCGTCGTCTGGACGACGCCCATGCAGGTGGATGCGACGGACGCGCTGCGCGAGGGGGAGAACGAACTCGAGATCGAGGTTGCGAACCTGTGGCCCAACCGCCTCATCGGCGACCAGGCGCTGCCGGAGGAGAAGCGGATCTCGTGGACAACCTGGAATCCGTACAAGAAAGACTCTCCGCTGCTCCCGTCCGGCCTCCTCGGCCCGGTCAGGATCCTGCAGTCGGCCCCCTGACATGGCGCCGTGACGCGCCGCGCGGCTACCGGACCGACTTCGTTCCCACGGCCGCCGCGATGGCGGCATCGATGACGGCTTGCGAGCGCATGGCCGGATAGAGCGTCAGCGGATCCGGGAGAATCGCCTCGCGCGCATGGCGCTTTGCCTCCTCGATCCTTGCGGCGCTGATGGAGGGCGCTGCGGCGAACTCGAACAGGTACTCGCTCATCCGAAACGTCTTCGAGAACAGCTCGACCCGTTTCTTCTCGTTGCCGGCCCGTGCAAGGGCCGCCGCCTCGTCCAGGAGTTCCCTGCAGCGGCGGAGGGTCGCCCGGTCCTTCTCCGATGTCACGAACTGGGTGCTCCACCGGCTCAGCTTCCGTTCCGGGCCTTCGACATTGTCAAGCGAGGTCCAGAGCGCCTCCAGCATCGCGAAGTAGTCGAACATCGGCGATGCGGCCGGCCCGAACATGTCGGCGCAGAACTGCCGCCAGACCGCGGCCGGGTCGACGTCCGGATTCCACCACATCTGGGCGAGCACGTAGGCCTTGGCCCCGTCGAGGCCGAAGTTCGGGTAGGTCTCGGCGTGCTGGTAGGTGAACGCCACCCTGCCCTTGAGATGTCGCAGGAACCGCGACCAGTACCCGCTGTAGATCCGCGGGATCAGGTAGCCGTTGCCCTGATGCCAGTCGTGGTTCCCGAATTCGGCGGCAACGTCGAGCCAGCGGTCGAGCCGTGACACCCCGTCGTCCCCCGCCGTGAGGATGCCATCCGCGTCGAGCTCCGCGATGTGGAGATTGGCGAAGACGACGATGTTCCTGTGGAGCTTGAAGGGCGGAGGCACGCGGGTCATCGCGTAGGCCAGTCCCTCGATGCGCCGGCCGGGCAGGTTCGTCTCCAGCCGCGCGGCCAGCGTGTTCATGAAGCGCCAGTACATCTCGGAGTAGCCCGCGACCCGACCGAGTACCGCGTCGCGCCGCACGTGGGGCGCGATGAAGGCGAGGCAGCGCGGGCATTCGCACATCACGGAGCTGTCCTGGATGGCGAGGGAGCACCAGAGGTGGTCCGGGTGGGCACGGTAGTATTCGACGGCATATTCCTCGGCCGCGTCGAGCAGCTTCGGTTCGCTGAAGCACGGATTCCATTTCTGGTCGGCCGCATCGCTCGGGATGTACCGCGCGTCCTTGACGAGAGGGTAGATCTCCGGCCGGACGGACGCGTGCCGGGCCGGCGGGAAGGCCTGCCCCATGTTGTGCTGGTGCGTGCCCGCAAGTCCCGTGCGCGTGTCCCCCGCGATCGGCACCAGCCAGCGATCGCTATAGCCCGGGACAGGCAGCGACCCGCTCATGCTCGTGGCGCGGACGAACGGCTCCTCGACAACATCGATGACCGTCGGCAGACCGTGGGGCGACTCCGGGCAACTCGTGAAGAGCGGATCGGGCAGGTAGAACCGCACGCCGCAGTAGCGATCGAGGAACCGCACCGCCCCGAACAGGGTGCCGCGCGGCTTGCCGCCGGCGATGATGAGGGTGTCGTTCGTCCGGCGGATGATGAACCCGTCCTGCCAGAGCGTTTCCAGTCTCTTTGCATCCCCCCAGCGCGTGCGGCCGATCGCGAGGACGAATCCCCCGGCGGCTTCGTCGGCGTCCTTTTCGGCCACGATGGCGAATCCGTCGGTGACGCCTGTCGCGCGGCGCAGTTCGCGTTGCAGGAGGGCTGCCGCCTGCTGTTCGAAGCGGTCCGCGACCGCGGGGGTCACCAGGACCGTGCGCGCGGCCGACAAGGCCAGGCCCGGGGCCGGACGGGGGGCGCCTCCCGCGCCTTCACGGCAGGGGGACGCAGCATCGGCCGATGGGTTCGCTCCCCCGTACGCACAGGCCGAGAGAAGAGCGGCCGTCACCACGCCCCCAATCCGCTGCGGCTTCATGGCCCCGCATCATAGCTTCCTCCACGTCCCGATCACAGGGCCATCGCCGCGCGGTCGCATCTCCGATTCACTGACCCGATCATGCGGGCGCCTTCGTCCTCGCTGCACAGGACCGGAGATGCGCCCCTCCGGCCATCCCCCCGCGCACGATCGGCGGTGGCCCCGCAGGGTAGTCCTCACGCTCCGCGTGATGACACCAGATTGCGGAGATGTCCTCACGCGGAGCGTGAGGACTACGTTGGCGGCCGCCCCCGACCGTCACCCTGCGCAGTACCGGAGGTGCGCCCTCGCCGCGCGGTCGACGCCCCCGCGGCACCGGCCGCTTGCCTTGCCCTCCCCGATCTGGCAGCGTGCGGGCGGTGAGCGACGCGCCCGATCCATCCGAAGCCCGCGCCCCGCGTTGGCCCTCGCTGACGGGATCCGCCGCAACCGTCCTCGCGGCCCTCCTCTACGTTCTGCTGGCCGTCGCCTTCACGTGGCCGATGGCACTCCACCTCGCCAGCCGCATCCCGGACGGCATCGACAGCCCCGGCCTCCTGTGGTTCCCCTGGTGGGGCCGGGTGGCCTTCGCCCAACCGGGGCTCGACCTCCTGCACTCCCCCGTCCTCGGCCATCCCCTGGGCGTCAGCCTGGTTTCCAGCGATGCCCTGTTGTACCGCATCGTCGCGCCGGTTCTCTGCGGCCTGTGGGGACCGATGGCCGGGAACAACCTCTTCACCCTTGCATCGCTCGCCTGGGCGGCGTTCGCGATGCACCTGCTCGCGCTCGACCTCGTGCGCGTGCGATGGATCGCCTTCACCGCCGGCGCGACCTATGCATTCAACTGCCACTCGGTCAACGCCCTCCTGGAAGGCGCCTGCCATCACACCGCGACCGGCTGGCTCCCGCTCTTCCTTCTGTTTCTCCTCCGCACGGCCGACCGCCCGGGGTGGCGGAACGTCCTCGGCGCCGCGCTCTGCCTTGGCCTGACCGTGCTCTCGGGCTGGTACCTCGCGCTGACGGCCGCGGTTTTCGCCGGCCTCTTCGCGATCCATGCGCTGACGGCGGGCCGGGGAGCCGCCCCCGACCGGCCGGCGTTTCTGCGCCTCGCGGCCATCGCCCCCGTTGCGATCCTGCTTCTCGCGCCGGTCTTCGCGGCCCTCGGCGGCTGGCAAGGACTTGGCGAGGCGCGGGCCTTCGTCGCCGAAAGCCACGGCGGCGATCCGGCGGTCCTGGCGGAGCGGCTGCGGGCGATCGCCACGCTGGATTCGCCGTCCCTGCGCGACGTCCTGCTGCCGGCCGGCGACGCGGGAGGACCCCCGCGCTCCGCCTACGTCGGCTGGCTGCTCGCCGCGGTCGGCCTCGTCGGCCTCGCCGCGTCCGGCCGGCGGCGCGCCGTGTGGATCGCGTTCCTCGGCGTGTTCGCCGTCCTCATGCTCGGCCCGACGCTGAAGCTCGCCGGCAACGGCGATGTCCCCGGATCGCTGCGGATGACGACGCTCACCCTGCCCTACGGCTGGCTCGCCCGCGCGCTGCCCTTCCTCGCGAACTTCCAGTTCCCGGGTCGCTTCGTGCTCGCGGCTATCCTCGCGCTGGCCGCCGGCGCGGCGTGGGGGCTCGACCGGATCCGCAGCGGCCGGCGCGGCCGCTGGCTGGCCCCGCTGCTGGCGGCGGGCCTGCTGGCGGAGGCGCTCGTGCTCGGATCCCGCCCGTGGTTCCGGCCGATGGCCCCCTTCGATCCGCCCGCCCACGGCCTCGCGATCGCAGCCGAGGAGGGCGACTTCGCCGTGCTCGATGTCGTCGGCGCCGACGACCCGTCGGTGGCGGAGCAGGCGAAGTCCTGCCAGACGGTCCACGGGAAGCGCATCCTCCACGCGGGGCACGTGCGGGGCAGCGTCGACATGCAGATGCTGGTCACCGACCACCTCCGGCACGAGATCGGCCGGCAGGACGCATCACCCGCGGGCAGGTTCCGCGACATGCTGGACCGGATGAACGTGCGTTTCCTCGTCCTGCACCCCTGGTCGTTCCCGTCGCCGGACGAAGCCGCGCGATGGGCCGGATGGCTGGACCGGGAGTTCGGCCTGCCCGCGGTGCATCCCTACCGCCCGAACGTCGACCGGCAGACGCTCGATGCGGGGGTGCGGGTGTATCGAATCACGACGGCCCCGCCGCATCCCGTACGCCTCCGCAATCCGGCCGCCGTGGCCGCCGACGTGCGCCGCGGCATGGCCGCCGGCGAGCCTGCGGAGGCGGTCCTTCAGCGGGTGCTCGACGCGCTGGAGCCCGACGACCGGCCGTCCAGCGTCCTGCGCGGCCCTCCGTCCCGCGTGTCCTTGTAGCCCGGGTCGATCGCCTCCCGGCCGCCCATGCCGCGGGCGCCGCCCTCGACGGCGACCCGGTCGCTTGCGTTGCCCGCCGCCTTCATCCTTCATCCAGCGGGACGGTCGCGGCCGCCGCGAACCACGGAAGCAAGGACAGGGCCCCGAAAGCAACGTGGCGCAGACAGGAGTGCCTGCGCCACGCCGCCTCCCTCGTCACGATCGCGGGGAGGTCCGTCCGGGTCTCAGTCGGCTGCCGGGGCGGCCGCGGCCGCGCCCTGGTTGAAGGACTGCAGCGCGAGGTAGTTCGGCCCGAACCGCTTGATGTTGTCGAGTTGCTTGTCGAACTCGTCGAAATGCATCTCCTCGTCATTGACCAGCGCCTCGAAGAGCTGCTTCGACGCCGAGTCCGCGTTCTGGCCGCACAGCAGCGCGGCCTTGTTGTAGGACGACACGCCGGCCTGCTCCATCTCGGCGGCCTTCTCGAGGATCCTCTGGGCTTCCGTGATCGGCGTCACCGGGGCGGCGACCTCCATCGTCACATCGCCCTTCAGGAACAGGATGCGGTCGGCCAGCCGCTCGACGTGACCCATCTCCATGATCGCGATCCGCTTGAACATGGCGGACAGCGGGGCGAAGCCCTGGTCGTCGAGATGGAAGTGCCAGTACATGTACTGGTGGACGGCCTGCAGTTCGTCGGCCACGGCCTCGTTCAACAGATCGATGCTCTTCCGTGCGTTCATCGCCGGTCTCCTTTGGGTACGATGGATGCTACACCGGCCCCCGAAGGCGGATCAAGTTCGCGCCCGCGCACCCCTCTCACGGGGGCGCCTCTTCGGTCCGGTGCAGGGGAGACGAAGACGCCCGAACGGGCCTTCCGTTCGGCCGGGCCAGCGGCCCGGCCCTACCCATCGCTCCCGAGGAATCCATGGCAGGGCCGGGCCGCTGGCCCGGCCGTTCGAGCGATACCCGGCCGCCGTGTCACGGGGGCGGCTGCTCCGGGGATCCCGTCAACGGCCCGCGAGGCCCCGGGCCCTCCCGGGCGTCCGCGGCGGGCAGGAAGGCCCGCGCGAAGGCCGCGATCGCCGTGGCGAAGTCCCCGGCGGTCCGGTCCAGGACGCGCGTCGCGCGGAACGTGCGCCCGAACTCCACCATGATCGCGTCGAGCCCGTGCGGCGCGGCGGCGCCGTGCGCCCGGATGACCTCGCCTCCGGTGTAGTGGACCTCCCGGCCGCGCGAGGCGCCGGCGGGCGGCGAGACCGTGTAGCCAAGCGCCGCCAGCCGGCCGTGGAGACTGTCGGGGCCGGAGAGAGCCCGGTCGCCGAAGCGCTCCAGCAGGGGGCCGACGGTGCGGCCGTTCATCGTGCCGCGGAAGATCGTGTTCGTCTCCTTCGACTGCCCGTGGACGTCGATCAGGAGCCCGCGGCCCCATCGCGCGCGGACGGCGCGGCACGCGTTGCTCAGCGCGCCATGGTAGGCGTCGTACACCGGTTGCGCGGCGGGGGATTCGTAGGCGTCGGCCGGCGCGCGGTTCGCGTCGATGTACTTGCGGTCGAACCGGGCGATCACGAGATACGGGCGGCCGCCGAGCGCCTTCTCCAGCGCGGCGGCGGTCTTCTCGGTCAGCACGTCCGTGGCGGTGTCCCGATCGGTGACGAAGTTCCGCGCCCCCGTTCCGGTCCGGACCGGCACCCCGGGAATCGCGGCCCGGCCGCCGTGCGGGGCCGAGAGCACGATGGGGAGGGTGCCCTCGACGACGGTAACGAGCGGCGCGGCATCGGCCGCGGACGCCGAGGCGAGGCCCGCCGTGACAACCGCGAGCGCCGCCAGGATCGCGCGCATCGCCGGGGTCACTGCCGCCGCCCTCCGCGGGCCTTCGGTTCGCGGGGCGCGGAACCGCCCTGCGGGTCCAGCAGGAACTGCGGAATGCGGTTGCCGGGTTCGCCGGCGGGGAGACCGCGCACCGCCTCCTGCGCCGCCGCGAGCGTCACGTGGCCGGCGCGCCACAGGGCTTCGAGCGCGTTCTGTGCGGCGAGGGCCTCGTACGTCCCCGTGCCCCGGAGCGCCGCGGTCACGACCTTCGCCGCGGCGGGCGCACCGCCGAGATACCCGAGGGCCTCGGCGGCGACGATGCGCACGTCGGCCCATTCGTCGGCCAGGCGGGCCTCCAGGCCCGCCTTCGCCGGCGCGGCGCGGTCGCCGAGAATGAGGCATCCGGTCGCGGCCCAGTAGCGGATCACCGGGTGCGGGTCGCCCAGCGCGGCGGTCAGCGCCGGCAGATGCGCGGGGTTGCGGTCGGAGGCCCGGTCCGCCACATCGAGAATCCGCTCCAGCGGATAGGCGGCGCTGTGCGCGTAGGCATGGAGGGTCCCCTCCCCGGCGAGCTTCGCGGCCATGCCCTCGGGGATGAAACCGGTGTCGCGCGTCGCGAGGATGTTCGCCCGGAGCGCGGCGCGCAGCACTGCGAGACGCTCCGCGTGCGCCGGATCGCCGGCGAGGTTGCGGATCTCGAACGGATCGCCGGCGATGCGGTAGAGCTCCTCGCCCGGCTTCGGACGCCAGTAGGCGGCCTGCGCCTCGTTGCAGCGGCCGGCTTCGTACTCCGCGAACCACGACCGCATGCTCGGCTGGACCTCGAACGGGTAGGTGTAGTGCTGTCCCCACGGGCGGTGCGGCGAGTAGTTCCGCACGTAACGGTATTCGCGGTCCCGCACGGCGCGCGCGGTATCGTAGCGCTCGTCCATGCGGCCGCGGAACAGGAACACGTGGTCGCGCGGCGCGGCCTTCGCGGCGCCGAGGAAGGGACGCCCCTCGTAGTTCGCGGGAACCGGGACGCCGCAGAGGCTGAGGACCGTCGCGGGGAAGTCGACGAAGGCGACGAGGTCGTCGACCCACGCGCCCGGGTTCGCGGGCGCGACATGCGCCCACTTCGGCGGGATGCGCACGATCAGCGGCACGCGCGTGCCGGAGTCGTGGAGGTTGCGCTTGCCGCGCGGCAGCGCGCCGCCGTGGTCGCTGTAGTAGAAGACGATCGTGTCGCCGGCGAGTCCCTCCCGGGAGAGTTCGTCGAGGATGGCGCCGGCCTGCGCGTCCATGACCGTCATCTGGTCGTAGTAGTTGGCCCAGTCGCGCCGGATCTCCGGCGTGTCCGGGTGGTACGGCGGCAGCGGGATCGTCTCCGGCGGCACGCGGAACGAGGTCTTGTCCCGCTTCGGCGCGACCTGGCTCTCGTGGCTGGACGTGAAGTTGAACACCGCGAAGAACGGCTGCCCGGGCGCGCGGTTGCGGTAGTGCGCCTTCGGGCTGCTCTCGTCCCACACCCTGCCGCGGCCGGCGACGTTGTAGTCGGTCTTCGAGTTGTTCGAGCAGTAGTAGCCCGCCGCGCGCAGCGGCTCGGGGTAGAGCGGGAAGGCCGCCGGGATGGCGACGCTGCTGCGGTGGTTGTGCGCGCCGAGCGAGCAGGCGTACATGCCGGTGATGAGCGTCGTGCGCGCGCTGGAGCAGACGGGCGCGTTGGCGAAGGCGTGGCGGTAGCGCAGCCCCTCGGCGGCGAGCCGGTCGAGGTTCGGCGTCTGCGCGAGCGGATCCCCGTAGCACCCGAGGTACGGGCTGTTGTCCTCGCTCGTGATCCACAGGATGTTCGGCCGCGGCGGGGCCGCATCCGGCGCCGCCGCGCCGGAGCACCGGATCGCGGGCAGGAGGACCGCGAGAAGGAGCGGGGCCGTTCGGCCGAAGTGTCGGACGACCGACGGAGATCGCGCGCGGGTGTTCATCGTGGTGAAGAGTGCCCTCCCCGGCCGGGATTAGCGAGCCCCCCGGCGAGCCTGGGAGCGCGTCGCCGACGCCCCGCCCGCCGCGCGATCGGGGCTTCGGGTTGACATCGCCCGCCCGCGGACTACTGTCGCGGCATCCAACGGGAGAACCGTCCTCATGAACCATTCCATGGCCGACATCGCCCGCGTGGTGGAGGGAACCGTCGAGGGCGACCCCGCGCTTGCGGTCTCCGGCGTCGAGCAGATCGAATGTGCGGCGCCCGGCCAGATGACGTTCATCGGGGGCCCGGCCTACGTTTCCCTCTGGAGCACCTCGAAGGCCTCCGCGGCGCTGGTGAGCCGGGACTTGGCCGTCGAACCCGGACCCGGACGCGCGCTCGTGCGGGTGAAGGACGCGGATCTGGCCATGGCCCGGGTGCTGGAACTCTTCGAGCCGCCGGCGCCGTTCCAGGCCGCCGGCGTGCATCCCCACGCGACCGTGGACGCCACGGCCGAGATCGGCGAGGGCGCCACGATCGGCCCGGGATGCTACGTCGGGGCCGGCGCGCGCATCGGGGCGGGATCCCGTCTCCATGCGAACGTGACCGTGCTCGACGAAACCCGGATCGGGACCCGGTGCATTCTCTGGCCGGGGGTGGTCGTGCGCGAGCGATGCACGATCGGCAACGGCGTGATCCTCCATCCGCAGGTGTCGATCGGCGCGGACGGCTTCGGCTATCGCCCGTCCGCCGACGGCCGCGGCCTCGTCAAGATCCCCCACATCGGAACCGTGGTGCTGGGCGACGGCGTGGAGATCGGCGCGAACAGCTGCGTGGACCGGGGCAAGTTCAGCGCCACCTCCATCGGCGCCGGAACCAAGATCGACAATCTCGTGCAGATCGGACACAACTGCCGCATCGGCCGCTGCTGCGTCATCGCGGCCTGCACGGGCGTGGCCGGATCGGTCACGATGGGCGACGGCGTGATGGTCGGCGGTTGCGTGGCCATCCGGGATCACCTCACGATCGGCAGCGGCGCGCGCATCGGCGGGGGGTCCGGCTTGATGGCCGACGTCGCCCCCGGGCAGACGGTCGCGGGAGCCCCCGCCACGGAGAGCCGGCAGGCCCTTCGCCAGTGGGCCGCCCTGCGGAAGCTCCCCGATGTCCTCCGGGACCTGAAACGCTGATCCCACGGCGACGACGGGCGCCCGCCTGCGCTCACACCCCTCCAGGTGTCGGCCGGGTCTTCGGATACCGCCCCCCCCCTCACGGGCGAGTCGGGATCCGTGGCCCGGAGGCTCCCGCGCGATGCCTCAACGGCTCACTTCGGCGGTGCGTACAGGTGACGGCCCTTCCCCGCGGCGCGGTGGGCCTCGTGGGTGTCCTGCGGAATCCCGGGGTCGCCCTGCGCGGCGAGCCAGCGGTCGAGTTCGGCCGAGAGCCGCGCCTTGACCGCCGCGTGGGCCGGGTGGCCGGCGAGGTCGGTCATCTCGTGCGGGTCGGCGGCCGTGTGGTAGAGCTGCTCCGCCGGGCGGACCATGTATCGCTTCACGAGGCGGTAGGTGTCCGGGTTGTCCGACGCGGTCGCAACCCAGGTCGGCCAGTAGGGGTTGTGCGGCGCGCCGCCGCCGAGGAGACCCATCAGGTGCTTCTCGATGTAGATCTCGTCCGGCGTGAGATTGCGGATGTAGCGCCACTCGCCGTCGGTCACGCTGCGGACCGGGTAGGCCGGCCCCTCGGGAATGTTGTTGTGCGCGCCGTGGGCGAAGGTCCGGTGCGTGTCCTTCGCGCCGCGGAGCACGGCGGCGAAGCTCGTGCCGTCGAACGCGAACGCGGCGTCGGTCGGCGTGCCGCCGGCAAGGTCCACGAGCGTCGGCGCGACGTCGGCGTACTGGACGACGGCGTCCGTGTGCCGACCGGCCGCCACCTGGCCCGGCCAGCGGGCGACGAGCGCCGTGCGCAGGCCCGTGTCCCAGTTCGTCCACTTGCAGCCGGGGAACTGCGAGCCCTGCTCGCTGCTGAAGAGCACGAGCGTGTCCTTCTCCAGCCCCGCCTCGCGCAGCGCGGCGAGGATCTCCCCGACCTGGCCGTCCATGTACGTGATCTCCGCAAGATAGGCGCCAAAATCCTCGCGCGTCTTCGGCGTGTCGGCGAGGTGGGGCGGCAACGCGATCGTCGCCGGCGGGTACTGCGAGCGGTCGCCCATCACCCACGGCACGTGCGGCTCGACGAGCGCGACGACGAGGCAGAACGGCTCGTCCGCCCTGCGGGTCATGAACGCGCGGACGCCATCCAGGCTGTGCGGCTGCGTCGGGTCGCGCGTGCAGCTCGTGTCGAAGCCGGGGACGGCCTCGAACGGGAACGCGGCCTTCGGCGCGACGTGCACCTTGCCCGCGAGGCCGACACGGTAGCCGAGCGCGCCGAGGTGCTGCGGCAGGCTGCGCGTCTCCGGCCGGCTCGCGCTGTGGTTCCACGCGCAGCCGTTGCGCATCGGGGTCTGTCCGCTGTAGAGCTCCGCCCGGCACGGCTGGCACATCGCCATGCCGACGTAGGCGCGGTTGAACGTGAGCCCCTGCGCCGCGAACGCGTCGAGATTCGGCGTCCGCGCGTTCTTCCCGCCGTACAGCGGCAGGTCGTGCACCGTGCAGTCGTCCGCCAGGATCACCAGAACGTTCGGCCGAGGCGCCGGCACTCCTGTCGGCGCCGGACCGGCCTGCGCCACCGCCGCCCCCAGCCCCGCCGCCGCCACGAGCAAGCCCATCCCCATTCCTGTCATGTCCCCGCCTCCCGCACCGCCCTTGCCGCGTCGCGCTCCAAGGATCGAGCGCCTCACGGCGCGGCGGTTCCAACCGTTGGAGCCTCCCCGTCGTCCGTCCGGAACGGCGAGGCGGGCAGGCCCGCGGCGTTGACGAGGTTGCAGGCGGGGTTCATCGCCCACGCGTAGCGGACCGCGACCGGCGCCTTCACGTCGGGGCTGGAGACGACGGCCTTCGCCCCCTCGATCCGCGCGACGGCCGGCTTCCACTGCTTGTCCGCCCCCGCCACCTCGAAGCCCTTCACGTCCCCGTCCGCCGCCTTCAGCCCGCCGGCATGCGTGAACGACACGACGACCTCGGATCCGCGAATCTCGTGGCCGGCGGGGAGCGGACCGCTCGTCTCCGGGACCTTCCTCCCGTACACATCGCCGAGCGCCCACAGGGAGAGCCGGCGCCCGACCTCCTGCTTGTTTTTCGGGTGGATGTCCTTCGGATCGCCGATGTCGACCGTGATCGCCATGCCCGTCTTGGGGAGCTTCAAGGTCTTGAGCATCGCCTCGCGGACGAGCAGCCAGTTGTCGCCCGTGCTCTCGCGTTCGAGGTTCGGGAGCTGGACCCACGCGAACGGGAACTCCGAGCCCCAGCGCGCACGCCAGTCGGTGACGAGCAGCGGAAGCTGGTGCTGGTAGACCGCGCCCTTGCCCGGATGCGAATTCGCCTCGCCCTGGTACCACACGGCGCCGCGGATCGCGTAGGGGATCAGCGGCGCGATCTTGCCGTTGAACAGCCCGCCGACATTGCCCTTCCTCGCCCGTGTTTCGACGGGATCCCGCGGCGCCCGGGGCGCGGGCTTCCCCTCGGCTTTTGCCTTCTCTGCGAGTGTCTTCCACCGCGCCACCGCCTTCGCGTGGTCCGCCTTCGCGGCCTCGACGTCGAAATCCGCCTCCGCCTTCGCCGCGGCCTCGGCGGCCGCTTTGAGCTCCGGCACCGCCGCCTGGACGTCGGCCGCGATCCACGACTCGATCGGCGTACCGCCGACGGACGAGTTGATCAGGCCGACCGGCACCTTGAGTTCGCGGTGCACTTCGCGGCCGAAGAAGTAGAGCGTCGCGGAGAACGTGCCGACCGTCTCCGGCGCGCAGACCTTCCACGCGCCTGTTCCCTTCTCTTGCGGCGTCGCCACGGCCCGCGAGCCCTCCGTGAACATGCGGACAAGCGGCAGGTTCGCCGCCGCTTTCTCGGCCTCGTAGTCCTTCGCGCGGGACACGCTCATCGCCATGTTCGACTGGCCCGAGCCGAGCCACACCTCGCCTACGAGCACGTCGGCGATCTCGATCTTCCGGTCCGGCGCGGCCGACCGCACCACCAGCGCGCGCGGCTCCGCGCTGGCGGACATGGGATCGAGCTTCACCCTCCACGTCCCGTCCGCACCCGCCGTCGCGGTCTTCGACTGCCCCGCGAACTCGACCGCGATCTTCTCGCCGGGATCCGCCCAGCCCCACACCGGCACCGCCATCTCCCGCTGCAGGACCCTGTGGGG